>CAZEPF010000001.1:0-40293 GCA_964514045.1 uncultured Rhizobiaceae bacterium
GGAGCACAAACGCCACGGCGTTCAAACGGTTCAATCCAAGCCAAATACGCTCTAGCTTTAAGTTTCTGCAAGCTTTCGAACAGCGCCCGTGAGCGTTTCATCAACTTTACCAACCAGAGCAGAGACACTCTCATAGGTTTTAGTGATCATAATCAGGTTGGCGATTTCATTCAACGCATTGACGTTTGAGCCTTCAACAAATCCCTGATTGATTGACACATCTCCACCCACCACAACCGGCTCGGCTGGTACTTTAGACAAAAACGCTGAGTTGGAATAACGCGATACCATATCATCGGCAGCAATCTGGAAAACGCCAAGATTGGCAACCGTCTGGCCATTCGAGGTAATGCGGCCATCCTGAGCAATTTCTGGCGGACCTGCATTAGCGTTTAACTGGATGGGAGCTTGTCCAGCGTCCAAAACTGAATGACCTTCAAGCGTTTTTAACTCACCCAGCGCATTGATGACAAACCGCCCGTCACGCGTGTAAGCAGTGCCAGCAGGAGTGTCTATTGCAAACCAACCTTCACCTGTAAGCGCGACATCTAACGGATTTTCTGTCTGTTCAAGGGTACCTTGCTGAACGTTTGGATACAGTTTGGCCATTTTGGCAAAATGCACGTCCTCATCGGGTGTTCGAGACACAAGGCTCTTAAAATCTACAATCTCAGCACGAAATCCGGCAGTGCCAGAGTTTGCAATATTATGCGCCACAACTGTCAGTTGTTTGTTGAGACTTTGCTGTCCGGCAACCGCCACATGTAAAGCAGATTCCATGGGTTAATTTCCTATCGGTTAAAAGCGGGACTTGAAGTTCTGAACGGAAGCAATAACGTCCAGAGAAAGGTTTTGTGTTGATCCAAAAGCTGCAATCAATGGGGTTGTGCTGCCGGAACTGGGGTTTTGAATATCCCAAAGCGCCACAAATTTCGTGATAAACTCTTCAACAAATTGGGGGTCTTTTAAGTCCTCGAAGTCAATACGGTCTTCTATCAGTTCTTGCTGACGTTCAATCGTCGACAGGCTCATTTGTTGAGGCAGCCCCAAAGCTACCTGAAACACTTGTGTCAGGGCAGGGTCGGCGAGCACATCAATGGACCGCGAAATATCATCAACTTTACGGTTGAAATAGATTGCAAGCCGAGCGCCTACATTGTCTTCGCCAGCTTGTTTTTCAATCGCCTGTTGATAGTATTTATCAACCACACCTTCTTGCGCACGGGAGAAGCTGGTTGTTGCACTTCCAAATGCGTTGAAGTCGAACGCTTTTGCGTATTCGGCATAGCGTTGATCGGTAAGGTCTGCGCTGAAACCACCTGGACCTTCATCCAAAACCTTTTTAACAAAGGCTTTTGCGTAGCTTAGGTCTTCAAGCCCGTACGCAGTCATGGAGACTTTAAGTAGGGTGGGGTCATCTACGAGATCATCAACTGATTTAACGTTGCCGATATTCTCTAAATAATATTCGACTTCTCGCGCAATTTGCGGGGAGTTAGATACGCGTTCTAATGTTTTATCGGCATTGGCTGCAAACAGCCGGTAAGTGGTGAGCGCGTCCATTCAACTCTACTTTCAGAATTTAAAAATCCAAAAACCAATGTACGGCAAATGCCTTGCGTGAACCTGATGATCTGCAAACCAGTTTCGCGCAAGAAACCAATCCTATCAATGAGGTAGACTGGAACGGGTATTCCTAAACTGAAAAGAACGGAGAATTGGGTGACAATCTTAGTCGGATTTGTTTTCACCATGGCGTGTATGCTGGGTGGTTTTATGGCAATGGGCGGGAAACTAGGTGTTCTCGTGCAGCCATGGGAGTATGTGATCATTGGTGGTTCCGCGATGGGAACTTTCATCATCGCGAACCCGATGTCCCTTATTAAAGATACCGGTAAAGCGGTTATGGATGCCTTCAAGAACAAGGTTCCCAGCAATGAAGATTATCTTGACATTATCGGGTTACTCTTTGCGCTGATGCAGGCCATTCGCGCCAAAACAAGAGCGGAAGTCGAGGCTCATGTCGATGAGCCGCAAGACTCGGATATATTCCAGAATTATCCTGCAATTCTGAACGACAAAGATAAGCTTAGCTTCATCACAGACTATGTACGCTTGATCTTGCTGGGCAATGCTCGCCCGCATGAAATTGAAGCGCTTATGGAAGAAGAAATTCACACACTCGCAAAAGACCGCTTGAAGCCCTATCAAGCTGTGCAAGCGGTAGCGGATGCCTTGCCTGCGCTTGGGATTGTTGCTGCGGTACTGGGTGTTATTAAGGCAATGGGGTCTTTGGACAAACCACCGGAAATCCTGGGTGGCCTGATTGGTGCAGCTCTAGTGGGTACGTTTGCAGGCATCTTTATGTCTTACGGAATGGCCGGGCCTGTTGCCTCGAAAATCAAGGCAGTGCGTGAAAAACAAAGCCGTCAGTTTGTAGTAATCAAGCAAACACTGATTGCCTTTATGAATGGTGCTACGCCACATATTGCAGTGGAACATGGGCGCAAAACAATCTCTGCGAAAGATCGTCCAACGCTAGATATGGTTGAAGATCAAACCATGAATGCTCCAGCTCCGGCGCCAGCAGAATGAGCGATAGTGACACTCACATAGAACCTGTAGCGGACGGTATCCCAAGCGATGCGATTTATTCCGAGCGTATTTTGGATGAGATAGCAAAGAATGAATCTTCCCAGCAAATTGGTAGATTCAATGAAATTGAAGACCGTGTTGAAGAACTTGAAGAGGCCTTAAAAAACCGACTGTCTACGTTTTGTGCAGAAGACGCTATGGTTGAGTTTGCAGAAATGTTTGTATTTCGATCTGCCCGTCACTTCATGGAAGGCAGGGGAAATGATCACATCATTACGCTGGATGGTGATGAAAATCCGATTGTAATTTTTGCATTTGACCCGATGGTGTTTCGTAAACTGCTGGCTCTAACATTAGGCGGCGACATCCACGACGGTGGCAGCAGTGATGTTCTGACAAAAGCAGAGCAGCGCCTGTTTATGTTATTGCTGAAATATCTTTCAACTGCAGTTCTTGAAGCAACTGATGCGATCTCGCGTTATGGCCTTCCTAAAAAACCAAGAAGGGTTTCAAGGAGTGAGCTGGACGAGGCTGTAGGATTGGTGGAGCTGGTATGCCTTGAATTCATGTTTGAAACAGGTGGCATTAAAAGTTCAATGATCATTGCTGTTCCAATTCAGGCATTTGAGCCGGTCTTTGATGACAAGAAATTACTGGGTCAAAAAGACCGTCGTGATTCTGCAGTCGTATGGAAAGCAAAGCTGTTTGATCAAATTGAGAATATCCAAGTTCCGGTCACTATAGAATTGGGAAGCACTGAGCTCCCACTTGCGACCGTAGAAGGATTACAAGTTGGAGATGAACTGGTTTTGCCAGTTAAAAACTCCAACCTGAATGTATTTGTTGAAGGTGAAACCCACTTGTTAAACGGGGCCGTCGAGGTGGTCGATAACGGGTTCAAACTTCGAATTTCCAACGCTGAAAAAAGTCAGGGGTAAAGATATGATTTTTGAGACATTAGGCCTGATTGGCGCAACATTACTGGCAACAATATTTGTAATACTTCAGGCGCGATCCTTGCACCGCAGGTCACGCAATCAAATGAGCGAAATCAAAAACGCTATTCTCTCCCATGTGGAAGAAACACGCAAAATCGACCAAACACTAGATACAGTGGTGGCTCAGGGCGTCGCATCGTCAGAATTCCAACGCAAATCCGCCGAGCATCATCGTGTGTTAATGGCCTCGATGAATAGCCAGCTGCAAAAAATTGATACAATGCTGAAGTCTTCTGCGACGACAGAACTTACGCATGCTCCAGAACCTGTCGAAGACCTTCAACCCAAAAGAAGAAGCTTGGTTTCAAGACCATCACCGACAGATCGCGTGGTGATGTTGGAAGAACTTTTTAGAGCACGTGGCAACGCTGCTCACAGTCAATCAAATTCACACAGCGATGATAATGAGTATCAGCGTGAAACAGACACTTACAGTGCACCTGTTTCCCCTAACTGGATGAGAAAGCAAAGGGTCTCGAATGGATGATTTGGAATTGGATGAGCTAGGCAATGACGCTCTCAAGCAATCTGAAGATGGAATAGGTGCTCCAATGGAATCCGGTGGCGACTTAGAGGCTGGTTCATTAACTGGCGGCGGTGAAACGCTTACCCCGCCGTCGCTTTCTTCAGATGTTGGTGACCTGATGGTAGAGCCGTTGGAAGCAGACACACTAGCGGCTGAGCCCCTCGTTGCTGAACCAATGTCGGATAACGCACTAGACGGTGGTAGTTTAGATGCTGCACCGCTTGGAGGTGACACCCTTGAGGCGGCCCCTCTTCAAGCCGGTCTTGAAACGCCATCGCTAGAAACGGGTCTGCCTGAACTTGAGCCGTCACTGGATAGCGGCCTAAGCGCAGAACCTGTTGCACCCGCTGTCATGGCAGCTGCCAGCGGTTCTCAGGTTGGCGATGAAGAGAACAAAAGTCGTGTTGAGCTAAAACCCGCATCACAAAGAACCGGGGCCGGTATTGTTGGGTATCAAAAAATTCAACAATTGAAGGTTAAAGTTCAGGCAATGTTGGGCACCGTTCCACTGACTGTCGCAGAGCTTGCCAATCTTGAGCAGGGCGACCTGGTCACTCTGGATACCAAGATTGGTGATCCGATTGAAATCCTGGCAAATGGAGAGTTGATTGCGCGCGCCGAAATCGCTGTAACAGACGATCCAAAGCCTAGATTTGGTCTCAAGTTGACAGAGATAGTGGACTCCAATGAAGGCCAGTAAAGTCCATATGCCAACTATTGTTTTTGAGCAGGCATCCCAATGGTAGCCCAACCTCCTAGTTCGCCCTCGCAGTTAAATGGGATTGAAAAAGCTGCTGCTCTTTTGTTGATGATGGGAAAAGATACAGCGGTAAAACTGGCTGACTTTTTCTCTCCCGATGACATTCGCAGGCTTACAGACGCCGCTTCTCAATTTGAGACGTTGGATCCCAATCTTGTTGAACAACTGGTTGAGGAGTTTCGCAAAAACTATATCGCGATGGGAATGTTTGCAGAGGCAGACAGCCTAAATGATCTTTTCTCCATGAAAGATCGTGCTGCTGAAGAAGGCAGTAATGCCAGCAGTGATCTAATGAGTTCGGATGCGCCTGATGTGCCAAACGATGAGTTGGAGATCAAAGAAATTACAGCAATGATCGACGCAGAACCATCGCATTTAGGGGCCTTCATGCTTAGTGTGCTGGATGATGAAAAAGCTGCTGAAGTATTCATGGAACTCAATGAAAGCAAGCGTAGAGATTACTTCAAAATGCACCTCAACCGGAAGGATATTGATCCGGATATCTCTGTCCTGATCAAGCGTGAATTGCTTGCAGCAATCGCTGACAAAGAAGATGACAGCCGCGACTTCTCGAAAGTTGAGGACGCTGCCGGTATTATCAATCTCATCCCTGAGGAAGTCGGTGACGAACTGCTTGAGTTTGTGAAAGGTGATGATCCTGACGCGGCTAAAGTTCTCAAAAAGTCTTTGTTCAAATTCTCTGCTATCTCCGGTCTGCCAAAAGAAACCAGAGGCATTATTTTCGATGGCGTTGAATCAGACGATGTCGTTAAAGCGCTGGGCACTGCAGATGATGTTTTGAAGGAATCTGTTCTTGAAGTGATGAGCCAACGCAACAGACGCATGATTGAGTCTGAACTGGCACGTGGCCCTAGCGACGAAGAAGTTGTGCTTGCAACTCAAAGAAAGATTTCTGCAATCGTTCTTCGCCTAGCTAAAGATGGTAAAATATTACTTGTGTCAGGGGAGGAGGAATAACGCACGGCGTTGATTCCAAAAACCGCTAATGTCTGACAATGAAGATAAAGACAGTAAGACCGAAGACCCCACCGATAAGAAAATAACGGATGCCTTAGACAAAGGTGATGTCCCTTTTTCCAGAGAGATTACCTATGTGGTCTCGGTTCTCGCAATCACTGTTCTTGCGGTGTTTTATGGCAGTGATTTCACCTATGACATGGCCACCTTGCTGCGAAGTTTGCTTGCCAATACAAACGATTTTTCATTAGCCACCGGAGAGGACGCAATGAATGTTGCGGGCTTTGTGGTTAAATCTGTCGGCCTTCTTGTTCTGCCAATCATTCTTGCACTTATGGTTGCTGGATTGGCATCGTCCTTTACCCAAAATAAGCCTGCAATGATTTTAACGCGCCTCGAGCCCAAGCTGGAGCGGATTTCTTTGATGGCAGGCATAAAGAGATTATTGGGCAAACACGCATTGAAAGAATTTGCAAAGTCGTTGTTCAAGTTTACTGCTGCTGGAACAATCGCTACCATTATCACAATCTTCTATTTTGATTGGATTCTTTCGCATCTATTAATGAGCGCAATCCATATTCCCACTGCAATTCAAAGCATATTCGGGCAAGCAGCGTTCGGTCTTGTTTTGATGATCTCTGTTCTGGGCGTGACAGACCTGATTTGGGTTCGTCAGGAATGGTACGAAAAATTGAAAATGTCCCATCAAGAAGTCAAGGACGAGCGCAAACAATCAGAGGGTGACCCGAAGATTAAAGGCCAAAGACAGTCAATCGCACGCGATCGTTCACGCAAGCAAATGATGGCCAACGTTATGAATGCAAGTCTAGTGGTAGCCAATCCTACCCACTTTGCGATTGCGCTTAGATATCACCCTGATGAGGGCGGCGCGCCAATGGTTCTTGCAAAAGGCCAGGACATTCTTGCTCTGAAAATACGCGGCATTGCAGAAGAAAACGATATTCCGGTTATCGAAGATAAGCCGCTTGCGCGTTCGATGTATAAGGTCTGCGAACTTGATCAGGAAATTCCAGTTGAATTCTATGTTCCAATTGCTGGTATCGTTCGAAGCCTGTCTGATCAAAACAAACTTCCACACTAAGAAAAACAGTAGAGCTTACATCCAGCTTTTACATAAAATTCAGGAATCAAACCCTTCGTAAGGTTCAGACAAGTAGCCGAATTTACTTTTCAGTAACACTATTTCGGGGAATGAAATGTCTGAGATATATCTTGACCAATTAGGAAGTACGCAAGCCAAGTGGCTGTCTGTGCGTCAATCATTGATCGCCAGTAATGTCGCGAATGCTAACATTCCTGGATACAAGTCCCAAGACGTTCGTCCTATGACCGAAAAGCCGGTCATGTTTTCTAATCTACTTAAAACCCATGATGCGCATCTCACCTCTGGTGTGGGCCACGCTCAAGGTATTGGCATTGATAAGGCATCCACATGGGAAACCTATCATTCTGGCGCAAATGTCAGTCTGCCCCAAGAAATGATGAAAGCAGGCGAAACTGCCAGCTCATTTCAATTGAATACTGCAATCAAAACATCGTTTCACACGATGCTCATAACTGTGTTTGGAAGCTAATAATGTCTGATCCATTATCTGTAGCAATGGAAGTATCGGGTGCGGGGCTTGAAGCCCAAACCCAGCGCATGCGCATCATTTCGCAAAACATCGCCAACGCAACTGTGACGGGACAAACGCCGGGTTCTGACCCGTATTCCCGTAAGACGATTTCATTCTCCGAAGCGCTCAACCGTGCAACAGGAGTAACCTCAATCGAGGTTAGCAATTACGGGGTGGATAAATCACCTTTCACTTTGAAATATGAACCTGGCCACCGCGCTGCAGATGAAAGCGGCATGGTCAAATATTCTAATGTGAATACGCTCATGGAAATGGCTGATATGCGCGAATCTGTTCGCTACTATCAGGCCAATGTGGAAACCACAAAACAAGTGCGCTCCATGATTACCATGACCATCGACATGATGAGGCGCTAAGATGACTGATTTATCTCAAGTCTCATCTCTTGGCGGTTTGCCAGTTCCTCCTCCCACTGGCGCCGCCATTTTTAACCCGTCACTTAAAGGCGCTTCGCCTTCAAGTGTGCAACCATCTGACGGACCATCTTTTGCAGATGCCCTCGCAGACAAGGGTCGCGAAATGGTTGATTCCGTCAAGAAGGCAGAAGCTGCATCAATTGCAGGCATGAAGGGTGAAGCCAACACGTATGATGTCGTTTCATCAGTCATGCATGCTGAGCAGCAATTACGAATGGCGACTGCCGTTCGTGACAAGATCATTCAGTCATTTCTCGAAATCAGCAGAATGCAGATTTAGCACCCCAAGGAACAAATAAACATGAGTATCAAGGCTCTGGCTATTGCCGCCACTGGAATGAATGCCCAGCAAACTAATCTTGAAGTGATTGCGAACAATATTGCGAACATCAACACGACAGGCTTTAAGCGTGCGCGTGCTGAATTCACTGACCTGATGTACCAGAACGTACAAAGCCAAGGTGTGTCGCGTCAGGCAGGTCTTGAGATTGTGCCGGAAGGGGGAAAGCTTGGCCTTGGCGTTAAGCTTGCAGCTATTCGTGACATTCATATTCAAGGCACACTGAACCAAACGGGTAACCCGCTTGATATTGCATTAAACGGCGAAGGTTTTCTTCAATTGCAAGGTGCAAATGGTGAAACACTCTACACACGTGCTGGTGCGCTGAACCTCAATCAAAACGGTCAGATCGTTAACATCAATGGCTATCTTTTAGAGCCGCAAATGACGGTTCCGGACAATTCCAAACAGATCACTATTTCGGCTTCTGGCGAAGTGAGTGCGCTCATTGACGGCGACTTTGTACCAACAGTGTTGGGGCAAATCACTTTGAGCAATTTTGCCAATGTCGCCGGACTTGAGCCTCTGGGTGACAATATGTTTGCAGCAACCGACGCATCTGGTGATCCCATTCAAGGTGTTGCAGGCGATCCGAATTTCGGGGTGATCGAACAGGGCTATCTGGAGGCATCCAATGTTGATGCAATCAAAGAAATTTCCAGCATGATTCAGGCTCAACGTGCGTATGAAATGAATTCGAAAGTCATTCAGGCAGCTGACGAAATGTCATCTATTGCTTCGCAGGCCCTTCGATGATCACTGATAGGTTCTCAAGTTTGAAATTTCTACTGGGCCTAGTGGCGCTGTGTATTATTGTGATGCACACAACCTTTGCCAGCAGCAGTGAAAAAGTTTTTATTCCCGTTCCCAAGAATGTGATTTACGCAGGGCAGGTGGTGGATGGCCGGTTGCTGCGCGACCGTTCGGTGCCAGCTGCATATCTCAATCGGGTGAGTGTATTCACATCACCCATTCAGGTTGTTGGAAAAATTGCTCGCACCACACTTATGCCAAATCGTCCAATTCCTACAAACTTTCTGGTGGAACCAAACGCGGTTGAAGTAAACCGAAAAGCTTTGATGCGGTTTGAAAATGCCGGCCTCAAAATTACAACAGAAGTTATCCCGCTTAATGCTGCAAAAGCAGGTGAACCCGTTCGCGCGCGCAATGCCAAAACTGGCGTTGTTGTGTATGGCACAGCAAATGCCGACGGTTCTATTTCCGTGAATAGGTTGAACTAATGCTAAGAGCGTTGATCTTCTTTGTCCTGCTAGGATTTCTTCCAATTTTTGGTGAGGCTTCGGCACAGGTTCGCATCAAGGATATTGTCGATATTCAGGGCGCACGTGATAACCAACTTTTAGGCTATGGTCTGGTTGTTGGCTTGAATGCTACTGGCGACAGCATGCGTAATTCGCCCTTCACCGAAGCGTCTATCCGCTCCATGCTCGACCAACTTGGTATTGGTCGTACAAATGATGATTTCCGCACTCGTAATGTCGCTGCGGTTCTTGTCACGTCACAGCTGCCTTCTTATGCCAACAAAGGCACAAGCATTGATGTGAACGTTTCTTCGATGGGTGACGCATCATCCCTTCGTGGCGGTACGCTTGTTTTCACAGCACTTTATGGGGGGGATGGGAAAATCTATGCCTCAGCTCAGGGTTCTCTTGTTGTGAGTGGTTTCTCCGCCGACGGCGATGGAGCAAACACTGACAGCAACACGCCTACATCGGCACGTATTCCCAATGGCGGTGTTGTTGAGACTGCTGCCCCAGGCAATCTTGATGATGAAGATTTTATGGTACTGCAACTGGCAAACCCTGACTTCAATACAGCTGTTGCTATCGTAGACAAGATCAACGCGTTTACGGCGTCTCGTTACAATAAGCGTTTGGCGCGCGAACTCGATCAACGCAGCATTGTGGTTGATATTCCAAAGTCTGTATCAACAGCACGCTTTTACGCTTCTTTTTCAAACTTAACGATCCAGCCGGATACGCCTGCGCGCATTATCGTGGATGAGCGCACAGGCACTGTGATCATTGGTGCAAAGGTGAAGGTCTCAAAAGTTGCGATCACCCATGGTGGATTGACCGTCAGCGTGGCCGAGTTTCCTCAAGTGTCACAACCCTTGCCGTTTTCTGATGGTCAGACGGTCGTCACGCCAAGCACTGATATTATCGTAAACGAGCCAGACACAGCACTTGGTATTGTTGAGGGGCCAGACCTCAATCAACTCGTACAGGGCTTGAACATGATGGGTGCAAAACCTTCAAACATCATTGCAATTCTTCAAGGCATTAAATCCGCAGGCGCATTACAAGCAGAATTGGTAGTCCAATGAGAATTGCTCTTCGAACCCTTCAACCTGTCATTCTTGGTTCAGTTTTGTTTCTGGCTTTAGGCGCACCTTCCAATACGCAGCCCATTGAGCCTGAACTGGAAAATACGTTTCGTCAGGATTTCTTGGACCCACAGCCTGACTTGGATTTGATCACGACAGAATCCACAGGAAAGCGCGAAGAGGTTTTCAAATATTGTCTGAACATCACCGATGAAGCAGTAGAGGCTCGTCATGTTGTTCTGCAAAAACGTCTCAAGACAACCGAGGCAGAAGTAGACGCAAAGCTTGGTGAGTTAGAAGTTCGCATTAAAGAGCTTCAAGGCTGGGTTCAAAAGCGTGAACGCTTTTTATCATCCGCTAATGATTCCCTCGTCGAGATTTTTCAGGTGATGCGTTCTGATGCTGCCGCCTTGCAATTATCCGAAGTAGGTCCGGCAATGGCTGCATCTATCATTGCAAAACTGGAGCCTAAATATTCAAGCGCAATCATGGCTGAGATGAAGCCGGATGAAGCTGCAAAAATTACGATGATCCTTACAAACTCACTGGCAACCGATGAGCAAACTTAAAGCGCTTGCGCACAATATATTTGTTCTTGGTGCAGCGACCATGGTTCTGGCTGGATGTAATAAATCCTTTCATGATCTTGGCGCGCCTCCAATCATCACGCCCGTGGGATATGACACGCCGTTAGAGCATGTGCTTATTCCACCCGAGCCGGAAGTTGTGAGCTATCCAGATCGCGTTTCTATGGAAGACAACGGAATTTGGAACCAGAAAGATAGCATCTACTTCAAAGACACGCGCGCCTATGAAGTGGGCGACATCCTGACTGTTGAAATTTTCATCAACGAGAGCGCAAGATTTTCAAACTCTTCAGACCGTACCACGGAAATCGGTGGCACTGTCGGTTCCGACCTTGAAGGTAATATCGGCGGAATAACACTGCCTAATGTTGGCGTTGCGGGAAATCTGGATACCGAGTTGGAACTCTCAAGAGGGCAAGCCGTCAGCCGCACCGAACAGATCAGAATGCAGATTGCTGCAACAGTTACACAAGCCTCGCCTAATGGAAACCTTCGTATTGTGGGCAGTCAGGAAGTGCGGGTAAACGCTGAAATGCGCATCCTTACGGTTCATGGCATTGTTCGCACAAAAGACATTCGTCCGGATAATTCAATTCCATATGAGAAGATTGCAGAGGCACGTATCTCTTACGGTGGGCATAATTCACGCCGTGTTCCTAAGCCGCCTAAAAAGTGGAACCTGTTCGGCAAAAAACCCACGCTTGCAGCGTACTAGAGCGAAGGTGGGCCGATGAGCAATTCAGATGAAAACAAGTCTTTGGATGGTGAACCTGAGAAGAAACCATCGGCCATGCCATTTTTGGCAGGCTTGGGAATTGTCACACTATTAGCCGCTGGCGGCGGAATGTATCTGGGGGGGCAACTCTCCGTTAAAACGCCTGAGAAAATGGAACAAACTGTTTCTTCCGCATCTTTGATATCTGGCGATGTTAAAGACAAAGAGGAAAGTGAAGGCGAAGAAGGTCTGGAGGAGACTGCAAAGGCTTCCGAGGCTGTTCGGTTGGATCCCATCATCGTCGGGTTGAGCAATAGTAATAACGCGTTCCTTCGCGTTGAACTGGCAATCATTGCGGATGATCCAAAGGCTTTTAGCGCTGACAAAGAGAAGCTTCGAATTAGCAGTGAAATCTCAACCTTTGCGCGTACGCTAACATTGAAGCAGATTTCAGGCCCTAGCGGATATCTCCATTTTCGCGAAGACATCATAGACCGTGTTCGGCTTCTAACCGATGGCACGGTCGATGATGTGTTGATCCTGTCAATGGTCGCAGAATGAGAGTTTTCCTTTCGATATGTCTGCTGCTTTTTCTTGCTGATACTGGGTTTGCTCAAAACCTGGACCTTGGTGAAATCATCAACCAGAACCAAGAGACCTATTCAGGGCGCATCGTTCAGGGGCTTGTTCTTCTAACGGTACTGTCTCTTGCACCCGGTCTTTTGATCACCACCACTTGCTTTACACGGTTCATCATTGCGTTTTCATTTTTGCGCAGTGGTCTTGGCTTGCAGTCAACGCCATCCAATTTGATCGTAATCTCGCTTGCACTGTTTATGACTTATTTTGTGATGGCGCCCGTGTTTGAAACATCCTGGAAACAAGGTGTGAAGCCATTGCTTGATAATCAAGTTACAGAGCAAGAGGGCTTAAAGCTTGCAGCCGAGCCATTTAGAAAATTCATGCTCCTTCATGTGCGCGACAAAGACTTGGAACTGTTCAATCAGTTTGTGGCATCTACTGGTGAGCCGGTTACAAGCACACAAGATCTCGAGCAACAGGAATTGCGCGTGATTATCCCTGCATTTCTCCTCTCAGAGATCAGACGAGGCTTTGAGATCGGGTTTCTTATTTTACTGCCATTCTTGGTCATTGACCTTGTTGTATCAACGCTCACCATGTCCATGGGCATGATGATGCTACCGCCAACGGTTGTCTCATTACCGTTTAAAGTGCTGTTCTTTGTATTGATTGACGGCTGGAACCTATTGGTCGAGGAGTTGTTAAAGTCAGTTATATAAAAGGGTAATCCCACAACGCTAAATGCGTTCATGTCTACAATTTGAATTTTTTGATTCGGTTTAACGTCTTTTTAAGTCGCAGGCTCTAGGCTGCGACTCTGCAGGGCTGCGACCCGGTTTTTTGAGACCAAATTGTTGGCATGATGCCACAGCCCTTTCACCGGATAATCCGGAATGTCCCAGTAAATGAGTTTTTCCTAAAGGGACTATAGTAATGAGTAGTATTAATACAAACCAGTCAGCAATGACCGCGCTTAGCGCACTTAATCAAACCAACAAAATGATGGAACAAACGCAGTCGGCTATTTCAACCGGCTATCGTGTTTCCTCGGCTTCTGACAACGCTTCATATTGGTCGATCGCAACAACAATGCGTTCAGACAATAAAGCGCTTTCAACAGTTCAGGATGCTCTTGGATTTGGTCAGGCTAAAGTCGACGTCGCCACAACCGGTCTAGAATCTTCAATCGATGTTACATCTGAGATCAAGTCAAAATTGGTTGCTGCACGCGAACCAGGTGTTGACCGCGAGAAAATTCAGGACGAATTGGATGAGTTGAAGAACCAGCTGAAATCAATTGCTGATTCATCAGGCTTTAACGGTGAGAACTGGCTACAAAACGACACGACTTCAGCTGCTGCTGATAAAGATATTGTCGCATCATTCAACCGTTCTGCGGGTGGTGAAGTGTCCGTATCTACAATTACTGTAGATGTTTCAAGCACTACATTGATTGGTTCAGACAACGAAAACCTTGGTATCCTAACTAAAACCTATGATGCTGATGCTTTGTTGGATGATAGCACAGGTACGGCGGACAATTATCGTCTGATTGATATGGGTGCTGGTGTTACAACCGCAGCTACAGGTACAGAAATCTCCCTTTCTGCTACTACAACAGACGAAGAAATTGATGCGATGATCCGTGTAACGGACGAAGTGATCAGTGATCTGACAACTGCTGCATCTGATTTGGGTTCAACCGGTAAACGGATCGAACTACAAACAGACTTCGTATCAAACCTTATGGATGCGATTGACTCAGGTATTGGCCAATTGGTCGATGCGGACTTGAGTGAAGAATCCGTGAAACTACAGGCCCTTCAGGCACAGCAACAGCTGGGCATTCAGGCTCTGTCGATTGCGAATTCAAACAGCCAGAACATTCTGTCACTGTTCAGATAAGCATCAAATATATATCGGGCTTTATCGCCTGGTTGAAATGAGGAGCCCGCCAGATATTCTGGCGGGCTTTTTTGTTGATGTGAATAAATTTAAGGTAAATGCCAGATTTAAAGACTTGGTTAACACTCTCTTAAATATTTGAGCCTACATTTGAATATGAAAGCGGCAGAAGTTATTGTTGAATAGCTTATTGGCATGATGCCATGGCCCGTTTACCGGTTTAGCCGGAATGTCCCCTATTAAATTAGTAAAGATCCAGAGGGACTTCTTATTATGAGTAGTATTAATACTAACCAGTCAGCGATGACAGCGCTTCGCGCACTAAACACCACAAACAAAATGATGGAACAAACGCAGTCTGCAATTTCTACAGGCTTCCGCGTTGCAAGCGCATCAGATAACGCTGCGTACTGGTCAATCGCCACAACCATGCGATCAGACAATAAAGCACTTTCGACCGTTCAGGATGCTCTTGGATTTGGTCAGGCTAAAGTTGACGTTGCCACAACCGGTCTAGAATCTTCAATTGACGTAACATCAGAAATTAAAGCTAAACTTGTTGCAGCTCGTGAACCTGGTGTTGACCGTGATAAAATTCAGGATGAACTAAGCGAACTGAAGAACCAGCTGATATCAATTGCTGATTCATCAGGCTTTAACGGTGAGAACTGGCTTCAGAATGACACATCAGCAGCTGCTGCTGATAAAGATATTGTTGCATCCTTCAACCGTTCTGCTGGCGGCGAAGTATCTGTCTCGACCATCACGGTTACTGTTTCAAGCACAACTCTCATTGGTTCAGACAATGAAAACCTTGGTATTCTTACCAAAGACTACGATGCTGATGCATTGCTGGATAATGGCACAGGTACAGCGGACAATTACCGTCTGATTGATATGGGGGGTGGTGTTACCACTGCTGCAACTGGTACCGAAATTTCAATCTCAGGTACAACTACAGATGAACAAATCGATGCGATGATCCGGGTAACTGATGAAATCATCAGTGACTTGACAACTGCTGCATCTGATTTGGGTTCAACCGGTAAACGTATTGAACTACAAAACGACTTTGTATCAAAT
Source organism: uncultured Rhizobiaceae bacterium (assembly GCA_964514045.1). Lineage (GTDB taxonomy): Bacteria > Pseudomonadota > Alphaproteobacteria > Rhizobiales > Rhizobiaceae > JAALLB01. The sequence goes on from CAZEPF010000001.1 coordinate 15,491, forward strand.
CTAATGGATGCGATTGATTCAGGGATTGGTCAGTTGGTGGATGCCAACCTCAATGATGAATCAGTGAAGCTTCAGGCCCTTCAGGCTCAACAGCAGCTTGGTATTCAGGCGCTGTCAATTGCCAACTCAAACAGCCAGAACATCTTGTCACTGTTCAGATAAGATCAGGCAATCAGAGAGCGATAATCCGCTCACTGGAAAAATTAAACCCGCCAGACTGGTTCTGGCGGGTTTTGCATAACCTTCAGGCAAGGAAGTTAACCGAAATTGTACCTGTAGCATTTGCTTTGGGACGAACATGAATATTCGGGAAATTCTCAACCAGGTTTTGCAGTCGCTTAAAGCGCTGGATAAACAGAAAAAAACAGCGCTAGGGGCAGGGTTTGTAGTAATTCTGGCGGCAATTATTTTTGCCAGCTTTTACATCAGCAAGCCGGTGACCGCACCGCTATACGCCAATTTATCTCAGGAAGATGTGAACAGCATCAGTCGTGTTCTTTCAGAGAATCGGATTGATTTTGTAATCTCCACCGATGGCGCCTCCGTTGAGGTGCCCATAGGATCGGTCACGCGATCTCGCATGTTGCTAGCTGAAAACGGTTTGCCAACCTCAGAAAAAACCGGATATGAACTCTTCGATCAGGTGAACACACTGGGTCTTACGTCTTTCATGCAAGGGGTAACCAGTAAACGCGCCATTGAAGGCGAGTTGGTGCGCACAATCCAGATGATCAATGGAGTAAATTCGGCACGCGTTCATTTGGTGATTCAAGATCGCAATCTCTTTCGAAGAGGGGCTACGAACAATTCATCAGCTTCGGTTGTTCTTAAAACTTTCGGTAAAATTCCCGGAAAATCAATCACGTCAATTCGTCACTTAGTGGCCGCCGCCGTGCCCGGACTTGATACCGGAAACGTCACGATTGTGGGATCAGACGGTAGTCTCATGACCACCAAAGACGATTTGGTTGGTGGTTCTACCAAACTGGTTGAACTTGAACGCGAATACGAACGCGACGTTGAAGAAAAAATTGCACTTGCACTAGGCGCGCATATTGGTGTCGACAACTTGCGGATTTCTGCCTCTGTTAAACTTAACAGCGATAAACGACGCGTAGAGGAAGTGGTTTACGATCCAGATTCGCGCATTGAGCGGTCTGTTCAAATTGTTCGCGAAGCAGGCACTACAGAAAACAAAGAATCCGCCAACCCGGTCACAATTGATCAAAACCTTCCAGAAGAAGAAGTGGGCGGTGCATCAGGCCAATCATCCTCTGAAAACAACGAACGCCGTGAAGAGCTTACAAATTACGAGATCAATGAGAAGAAAATCTCTCTCGTAAGTGATGGGTATATGGTGGAAAGCATGTCGGTTGCTGTGCTGGTTAACAAAGAACGCTTAACCGAGCTGCTAGGTGAAAATGCGGGTCAAGCAGCGCTGGACGCAAAGCGCGAAGAGTTGCAACAAATCGTTTCAGCCGCCGCTTCAATATCTGACAAGCGCGGTGATCGCATTACGGTCAATCTTGTCGAGTTCATGGATGGAACCGCATTGGGAGAAATCGAGCAGGGCAATGCCGTCCTTGGTTTCCTCGGATATCATTTCGGGTCCATCCTTAATATGCTGGGTTTGATTATAGCAGCAGTTCTGTTCTCGGTTCTGGGTATTCGTCCGCTACTGGCCTTCCTGAATAAAGGCAATGAAGGTGGCGGTGCTGAACCATCGCTTGCACTCACAGATGATAGCCCTTTCCCCGATGGTCCGTCTCTTCTTGATGACCCTAACGCACCTTTAGGCCTGCCGGATGCAAGCCTTGCTCCGCCATCCTTGAGCGATAACTCGTTGGCGCCACCGCCATTAAGTGCTGCGGGAGGTTTGGATGACCCCTTTGCTGCTTCAGCTATGGGCAATGATTTTGACGCTGGTATCGACAATGATCTGGCACAACTCGCGGCCCAGGAAACTAGAATTAGAAAACAGTTAGAGCAGATGGTTGGTCAAAGCGAAGAGCGCACGGTAATCGCGCTGAAACATTGGTTGCAACAAGATGGTGTAAAAGCCACCGCATAGATTGGTCGCTTCGATGCTGCGGAAACAACGGATAAAAACAGATGAAAGATGATGAAATTGCTCATGGTGAAATTCTCATCATTCGTCGCGGAAATGGCGACCATGATGATGAACATCATGGCGGCGTTTGGAAAATTGCCTTTGCTGATTTCATGACCGCCTTGATGGCGTTCTTTCTGGTGATGTGGTTGATCAACGCTTCTAATGAAGAAACGCGCAAAGGTGTTGCTAGTTACTTTAATCCCATCAAATTGCTGGATACGACATCCAATCCTAAAGGGGTGAAAAACCCAAAATATGGCGTTGAACAAACCACGCAGGACGAAGAAGAAATCAGCACCGAGGTGACGAACACCCCGAAGGCCAGAATAAGTGGTGAGAAAAACGGATCTGAAAGCGACGAACAGGCTATTTTTTCTGATCCGTTCTCACTTCTTTCCGAGATCGAAGGTGGCATCGTAAGTGACGCAACCGAGGTTGCAAAACTGGAAAAAGATGAATCTGGCCGCAACGCCGGCATAGGGTTAAACGGAGGCGTTTTATTTCAAGATCCATTTGACCCGTCCGTATGGAATATCCGTGAGGGTGCCATTAAAGCCAATGAAAATACGGGCGTCGAGGAGCAACCGTCCGGCTCGTCCGAGGGTGAGAAATCAGGCAATGGGCCTTCTGAGGAAGCCAATGAGGGCGAGGCAAGTCAATCTGCTGGTGTTACGCTAAAGGCTGGTGAGCGCGAGGAGTTTAATACTGAAAGCGAAGAAGAGGCCGCCAAGCCAGATGTATCCAAACAGGAAAAATCAGCCGCTGACCTTCAAGACGCAGGCGAAAAGTCTGAAACGGCAAATGCTGAACTTGCAGAAGTTGTAGAAAAAGAAATTGAAGCGCTGAAACAGCAGCCAGACTTTAAAGACTTAGACGTTGAAGTAGTCTCAGGCAAAGAGGGCACGACGGTTCTTTTGTCAGATACCAATATCAACGGGATGTTTAATATTGGGTCTGCACGGCCGACAAAACAGCTTGTTTTGGCAATGAAGCGCTTGGGTGAGATTGTTTCATCCCACAAAGGAATGGTCGAAATTAGCGGCCATACAGATGGCAGAAAATATCAGTCTGAGGATTATGACAACTGGCGTCTTTCTACAGCTCGAGCGCATATGGCATATTACATGCTCATGCGTGGCGGTATGAAAGAAGCGCAAGTTGAGAAAATTTCTGGCCAGGCAGACGTCAAGTTACGCGTGCCGGATGATCCGTTTTCCGCGATGAACCGACGGATAGAAGTCCTCCTTAAAGCGAGTAGCTGATTATGAAGGCTGCGGCACTTGTTTCAATTTCACTGGCACTGTTTGCAGCCGGTTCTACCGCACTCAATGAAGCAGCATTGAGTGCTGAGGCCGAAGAAGTAAAAGCAGAAACATCAGAAACAGTAGAAGACGGTGAGGGCACTACTACCGAAGTGCTTCCAGCGAAGCGTAGCTATTCATTCAAACCAAAGCCTGAAGGCCGTCATCAGCCATGGCATATTGTTCGCTCCCTTCAACGTCACCAAGATAACATCGCATTAGGCGGTGAACTTGCTGTACGAAAATACAAAGTCCTGCTTCGCCAAAGTTCCAAATGGATGGAAAAACTCCCCGCTTCGGCATGGCAGTTTGAGCGTAATCTTGATGCACTAGCTATATATTTACTCATTGGTGGCAATGTGGAGCTTGGCTACAAAGCCTTGCAATATACCAAATTAGAAGAGCATCAAAAAACAAGACTAAGAGCAGCGATTGCATATAATGAGCGCGATGGTGGTTTGACAATCCGGTTGATGAACCAATTCGACCACCGATTGCTGCCACCTTCATTTGCGGGTCAATTCGCGCTTGCAAAAGCAATGGCATATTCATCCGCTGATCTTGATTTATCAGCCCGCTATCTTGACGAAGTTCGCCTTCTGGCGCCGGGCACATTGACTGAAGAAGCTTCATTGCGTCGCGCATTGCGCGTCGCTGCGGAGCGCAACGATATTGATACCGTTCGTTTTTTATTGCGCACCTACATGAATCGCTTTCGCAAGTCCCATTACTTCAATGATTACCTTCGCAATGTCAGCTATGGATTGACCAGTGTGGCGGATGAAACAGGTAAGAATATTATTCCGGATTTTGAGTTTCTACTTAAAAACATTCCCGAAGAAATGGGCGTGAAGGTCACCGAATATGTGGCGCGCAATGCAGCCATGACCAATCGGTTTCCATTAGCAATATGGGCCTCAAACTACACGTTGAAACGGGTCGAGCAAGATAGCAAGATTTACACAAGGGTTAGATTGTATCGTGCAGCCTCATTAGTAGTGAACCCGGACGAAACGGAAACAGCTAGAATGACACTGCAGGATTTAGACAGTACTCATTTAGCCAAACAGGATCGCAAGATTGCAGAAGCGATTGAGGAAATCAGTGAGCTTATTTTATCAGACGGTAAAGAAAACGAAGCTGGCATGATGCCAAAAGATATCCTCGAAGAACCGTTCTCCGAAGAAGCAGAAACAACCGCTGCGCCCGAGACTGAACCAGAAGCCAAGCTGTCACAAGAAGACAGGTTTTCAGAACTCAACAGCAAGCTAGAGAAAATCATAAATGGGGAAACCGAATGAGTCTGAATCTTGGACTAGGTTTGCAGAGCGCAAATACCCAACAAATGGCTGGTACTAATTCAGTCAAACTTGCCCAAGCAATGGATAAGAGCGCTGGTAGCACTTTTCCAACTCTTCTCGGAATTCATTGGCCTGCATTAGAAGATCAATCAGCCAACGCTAAGCCTGATATGCTGATGAAGGAGGGTGAGTTTCCAGAGTTTGCTGATAATAACTATGCCCTTGAAGATGCTAGTGAGTTCGAATTGCCACTAGATGAGTTTGAGACATTTGGGGATGGCGCAAAGCCAGCAGATGCCCCAAAGACCAGCCAGGCTGATGTTTTAACCGCCATTATGAGCACTCAGGAAGCGATTGCAAAAAGCCTGCTTTTTAACTCGCAATTCAATTTAGCAGAACAGCCTGTTGGTGAGACTAATTCAGCAGAGGAAGCGCAACGACTGATTGGTGACTATGAAGCCGCAATTTCTAATTCGGCAAATGACTTGTCAGGTCTAATGTCTCTTGATGGCGTAAAGCAATTGCGTGAACATCTAAGTGCGTTGCAAACTTCGGTTCAAGCAACTAATTCTACTTCTTTGGCAGGCACACAAAAGCCTGCCCTTAATACAACGCCCTTGATGACAAATGAGGCCAATCCTTCTGGTGCGCCGTTACTTGTTTCTTCGTCTTTGCAGGCCAATGAATCTCAGCCGGTAGGCACTGCGCTTCCAATTACTTCGCCAAAACCCGCAGTGACGGCAATGAATTCGGGTCAGGAAGAAACGCCCGAACTTAATCCGCAACCTGCTAACGCTCAGGCAACAGCCAAACCATTACCCAATGCTATATTCCCGGGACATCATTCTGCACCAATAGCAAACTCGTCGGTATCTGTTGTTCAGTCATCGGTAAATAGCAGCCAACAAGTGATGGATCGTGGTAGTGCAGTTGCCGGACCTTCTATAAGTACCCCAAAAGCTGCTCCAGACCTGACAGTGACCAAGCAGGAAACACAGTTTTCATTTCTGCCACTAGTAACGCCTGATAATTTGGCTAACACGTTGGTTCGTACAGTAAGAGCAGACGTTGCAAGTTCAATTGATCGTAGCCAGACTGTTGCCACGCCAAAAATGGATTCAACAGGCTCCATACGTCAGATTGAATTGCAACTGGTGCCTAAATCACTGGGTGTTGTGAATGTTACCATCCAGCGGACAGAAACTGGTATGACCATTCTTGCCAATGTCAGCACACTTGATGCAGAGAAAGTGCTGTATCGCGAAACGTCTGCCATCAATGAAGCAATGAAAAAAGCTGGGCTTGTGTTGGATGAGATCAAGATCACCTTTAATCCGTCCTTAGAGCAATCTCAGAATTCACGAATGTCTGACCCTAATGAAGGTCATGCCAATCGGGGTGGCTTTGACCAAGCACAAAACGATGATCGAATGACGAATGACGCAGATGATGGCGCATTGTTTGGTGAGAGTGATCAAGACGAACGTTCTGCTTCCTCAGACGATCATGGCAAGGATGACATTGTAACAGCGCCTAAAGACCGTAGATCAGGCGTATATCTCTAAGTCTTAACGTATTACGGGCTGCATGAGTCTAGAACGTTGTATGCGCTGCAGCTATTGTAACAACTAATATAAACCACTTGCATTTTTTAGATTTTGTTTAAGTCTATCGTGCGCATTTATGATGCATCTTTAGACTCAAAATTTAGTTCCAAGAAATTTGAACCTTAAGCACTGGCCTATCCGTACCTATAAGCTGGCGAGTGTTCACTTTCTAGTATTATCACCTAACCGTCATTTGCTTGCCGAAATGCTGTCTCAATTTAAGCATGATTTGCCTCAAGTGATTCGGTTCCCTAGCGTTAGATACAGACAATAGTTTTTAACCCTTTTTTAACAAAAGGGACGAAATCCACAAGATATTGGTAAAAACAGTTAAATCTTACCTATTGGTATTACCATATTGGATTATGGCGCTCTATCCGCGAGTATTTATACAACGGAAACACAAACACTCGCGGCGGAAAACATGATTATTTTCTTAGAGAATAGACAACTTGTAGTTGATGGATATACAAAACGTTTCAAAGGAGCAGGTGAAACACTTACTCGACTTGATTCTTCTGATTTTATTCAATGGTTACTTAGAAGTCCTATTCAAGAGATAAGCTCTGTTGAAGCAGTACTAATCGGAGAGACTTTCAATTCTGATACTGCAATCTCCACTATTCGTCGCAAGTTAAACGTTCCCGTGATTGCATTGCTTGATAACCGTTCGCTGCAACAGACACTTGATTATTATCGTGCTGGTGTTGATGATGTTGTGGCTAAGCCGGTCCACTATGAAGAGCTTCTAGTTCGCATTGCTACAATTAAGAAACGTTATACCCAGCCAACCGAGCAGGTTGATCAAAATGGGATTAAGGTTCACTTCGATGGCCGCGATCCAGAAATCAACGGAGTTGTATTGGAATTGCCAAGACGCGAGCGCCGTATTCTGGAATATCTTGCATCCATAAAAGGACGCCGTGCCAGCAAGTCACAGATATTCGGCGCAATCTATGGTGTCTTTGATGACCAGATCGACGAAAGCGTAATAGAAAGCCACATCAGTAAATTACGCAAGAAATTACGCGCTAGTTTAGGTACTGATCCCATCGATTCAAAACGCTACCTGGGATATCGTTTGGATCCTGTAATTACAGCAATGTCCAGTCAGGTACCAGAGCAGTTAGTCGCTTGATTTAATTGGATATTTAATAAAACCCGGCAGATAAACCTGCCGGGTTTTTTGTGTTTTAGGCCAAGAAAAAAACGAACACACAAGACCTGAAAAGCTTCGCGCAAGTTTGCTCCTTTACTCACCTATGAGGGCATATAAAAATCGGAGTGTAGAATGAGTCTATTCGGAGTAATGAGAACGAGTGTTTCTGGAATGGCGGCACAGGCAAGCCGTTTGGCAACAGTGTCCGACAACGTGGCAAATACAGGCACGGTTGGGTATAAACGTTCAGGGATAGAATTTAACACACAAGTGCTCGCCTCCAATACAGGCGCATATCAATCAGGCAGTGTTAGCACCGTAACTAAAGCTGAAATCAGTAGACAAGGTGCAATTCGCGCAACAACATCTGCAACGGATCTAGCGATTAGCGGGAACGGTTTCTTTGTTGTTGAAAGCCCATCAGGTGATTACAGCCTGACGCGCGCAGGTTCATTCATCGTTGACAATGAGGGTAATCTCGTAAATTCCGCAGGCAACAGCTTGCAAGGGTACTCGATCGACGCAAATGGCGCTGCTCCGGTAGCAAACGGCTTTGGTGGGTTGGAGCCTATCAATGTTGGTCTTTTGGCACTTGCTGCTGATCCAACATCAGAAGCACAACTTGTTCCTAACTTGCCTGCAAATGACACGGCAGTTGCTGCGGGTTCTTTACCATCAGACAACGTTGCTGGTTCAGAGTTCTCAGGTAAAACATCTCTCTTGATGTATGATTCACTGGGCAATGAACGAACCATTGATGTTTACTTTGCAAAAACTGGCGCGAATACTTGGGAAACGTCAGTGTATGATTCAGAAGGTGCCACTAATGGTGGTTTTCCTTACGCGAGTGGTCCCTTAGCAACATCAACGCTCACCTTTGATGCAAGCTCTGGTTATGTGGTTGGCGGTGGACCAACAACGGTAGCCTTTACTGTACCAGGCGGTGCGACTGTAGACCTTGATATGACCGGGATCAGTCAATTGGGCGCAGATTATACAGTTACTTCAGCTCAGGCAGATGGCAGTGCTCCAGCGTCAGTTGAACGCGTTGAGGTTGGTGGCGATGGTATCGTTTACGGAATTTACGAGAACGGTAATGCAGTTCCCTCTTTTCAGCTTGCCCTTGCAAAAGTGCCAAGTCCAGATCGACTAAATTCGCTTAGCGGTAACTCATACGCGGTCACTATCGAATCCGGCAACGTCCTTGTAGGTCTGCCAGAAACAGACAGTTACGGCAGTATTCTTTCCGGTGCGTTGGAAGAATCCAACGTCGACCTCGCAACCGAACTTACCATCATGATTGAATCTCAAAGAAGCTACACGGCAAACTCACGTGTCTTCCAGACGGGTTCGGATTTGATGGATGTACTTATAAATATTTAATCACTTATTTGAAGAAATTTGGGTAGCCAATGACACTAACCTCTGCGCTTCGAACTGCAACCAGCTCTTTAGCGAGCCACTCACAGCAGATCTCCAACCTTTCCCGAAATATTTCGGGAATTGGTGATCCCAACTATGTGCGTCGCCAAAGTGATGTTCAAACCAGTCAGTATGGTGGAACTCGTGTTGAAACGAGACGTATCGTCAGTCAATCTGTGTTTGCAGCATCAATGACTGCAAATGCAGATGCTGAGCGTTATTCTGTTATTGCCAACGGTTTGAACCAAATTGCCTCTGTGCAAGACTTAAACGGCTTTTCGTTTTCGACCGGTAGCATGCTTAATGATCTGCAAAAGGCTGTAGACTTTGCCGCCGCGACACCATCAGACAGCGCTGGCCTTAATGCCTTGGCTGAGCAAGCACGCTCCATCGCAACGACGATGAATATGTCATATGAGGCAGTGCTGAAATTAAAAACAGATGCCGACAAAGCAGTGTCTCAAAGCGTAGCTTCGATCAATACGATTTTGGAAGAACTCGAAGTCGCAAACAATCAGATTGTAAAAGGGACAATCGCAAACGAAGACGTGTATGACAGCATGGATATTCGTGATCGATTGGTCAACGAGCTTTCCCAAGAACTGGGTGTTAAGGTCATTCCCGACGAGAACAACGGCATCATCATTACAATGACCAATGGTGCGCTTTTATTCGAAGAACGCGCGCGCGATGTATCTTTTCAAGGAACGCCTTCTTTTGGTCCGACAACGGTTGGCGGTCAGCTACGCGTTGACGGAATCACGGTGACAGGCCCTGGCGCTTCAATGCAGCTTGAGACAGGTCGCATCGCAGGCAATTTAGAATTGCGTGACAATGTCCTTCAAGGTCAGCAAAACCAGCTTGATGAAATTGCTCGTGGATTGGTTGAGGCCTTTGCGGAAACTGATCAAAGCGGTGGCGCAAAACCTGCTTTAGCGGGGCTGTTTACATGGTCTGGCGGTCCAGGAATTCCTGCATCAGGAACTTTGGAAGCGGGCATTGCCGGCACACTATCATTGAATGCGCTGGTTGATCCGCAGAGCGGCGGTGATGTAACCCTTGTGCGCGATGGTGCGATCAATGGCGATGCCGATTACACGTATAATCCTGCTGGGCACGCCTCATTTTCAGATCGCCTATATAGTCTTTCAAGCGGTATTGATGGCGGTATGACGTTTGATCTGGCTGCTGGTCTTCCGGCAAACCAAAGTCTTAAATCATACGCAGAACAATCAACAGACTTTCTGAATTCTGATCGAAAATCTGCAATTAGCGATAGCAGTTATCGCAGTGACCTTGCTGTTCAATTCCGCCAATCCTTACAAAACGAAACAGGTCCAAATCTAGATCAGGAAATGTCTCGTCTATTAGAGGTTGAGCGTGCTTATCAAGCATCTACGCGAGTAATGAGCACCGTTGATAACATGCTAAATACGCTATTAGAGGTGGTACGTTAAAATGAAAATCGGTCACGTTAGCACGCTCGTTTTAAACAACACTCTTCGCGCATCAACCATGGCAAAACAGGTCGCTTTAGGTGAGGCTCAGTTAGAGCTCTCAACTGGACGCCATGCGGATATTGGTCGCGAGTTAGGTGCATTCACCTCAAGCTATATTTCTTTGGAAAAGCAGGTTGAATATATCGACCAAACGATGGTTACGAATTCCTTCACGTCTAACCGTTTTTCTATGATGCAAGCGGGCATGAAATCCATGGTCGAAACGGCCAATGATTTTGTCTCTCAAATGTCTGCAGAAATGTCGGAAAATCTCGGTGGTGATTTCGTAACTGCGATTAGTTCGCGTGCATTGGAGACACTTGGTTCCAGCATCAACTCTACCTTCCGTGGTGAGTTTATATTCTCAGGATTGAACACCGGCTCGGAAGCCTTGGTGGATTATAATGGTACGTCTGGTGCTGCCGCCAAAACGGCTGTGCAAAATGCATTTACAACAGCATTTGGTTTCCCGCCCAATGACCCGTTAGCTTCATCGCTCAATCAGTCTGACATTGAAAACTTCGTCAATAACGAATTTGCTGATCTCTTTAATGATGCAAACTGGGAATCACTTTGGTCGGGCGCCACGCAAGAGGGCACCACATCAAAAATTTCAGAGCGCGGGTTTGTTGAAAATAAAACCACTGCTCACGATAAAGCCTTCCGCACCATCGTCTCAGCATCAGTACTGACAAGTGAACTGGGTAATATCGGACTAAATGGTGATGCCCTAGATCAACTTGCAAAATCATCATTGAGCTTGATGGCTCAGGGCATTGCAGAAATTGGCGATCAACAAGGCCAAGTTGGTATTCTTGAAGGTCGTGTCTCCCAAGCAAATGAGCAAATGGAAATACGCAATGGCATACTTCAAAGCCAGATTGCCGACCTTACCCAAGTAGACCCATATGATGCCGCCATTCGTTTGAATGAATTACAAACAGGATTGCAAGCTTCTTACGCAGTGACTGCAAGAATTCAGTCTCTGTCCCTTCTTAATTACATCTAGCGCATTGCCATGAGGACAAGACCATAAATGTTTATGCAAGCTTATGAAGAGATTGCCGCAGACGACCAAACAGACCTTCGTGCAAGCGAACGTGAAATTATTCTTCAAACCATCGATGCCATGCGAGCAAGCGATGCTAATCCGCAGGATTTATTCAGTCGAATAAAAACCGTCCACTTCATCAGAGAAGTGTGGAGTTACTTCCTCAACGATCTCACATCGCCGGATAATGAAATGGATGCACCATTGAAAGCATCCCTGATTTCAATCGGTATTTTTATCATCAAACATTTGGAAAGAATGCGCCAGGAACCAGATGCGCGTTTTGCACCAATTCTTGAAGTTTCGATCACTATAGAAAGAGGGCTGGGCTAATGGGAAACATACGTCTTTATCTCAAAGCAAACGAAAAGATTTTCATCAATGGTGCTGTTCTTCAAGTGGATCGAAAAGTCTCGTTTGAACTATTAAACGATGCGACCTTCCTACTTGAAGGTCACGTGATGCAAAAGACCGATGCAAATACACCGCTGAAGCAACTCTATTTTGTTGTTCAGTTGATGATGATGCACCCGGAAGACAAAGCGCATCCTGAAATGCTCTTTAAGCAGATGGTGTCAAATCTTCTAAATACGCTCGACACTCCTGAGCTTATTTCTGGTGTCAAAAATGCGGACATTGATGTGCGCAGTGGAAAGCTTTTCAGTGCAATTAAAACCGTGCGGTCTCTCTTCCCGATCGAAGAAGAGATTATGGCAGCGCCAAAAGTGGTTTCAACGCCTGTTGTTGTAAGCCCAGAAGACACACCATCCATCGATGCCTCTGAACTCCAATTAACCGGAACCTGATATCATGGACGCACTTTCCGCAATCACAAATAATTCTGGCACAAATATTTCCACAGCCAACGCCGTGTCTTCATCCGGAGCCGCAACGGCAGACTATGATGCGTTCTTGCAACTCCTTGTAGCGCAATTGAAAAACCAAGACCCAACCGAGCCGGTTGATAATGCGCAATTGATGGCGCAATTGGCTTCGTTCTCTAGCGTTGAACAACAGGTGCAGATGAACCAGCGTTTGGATCAATTGATCAGCTCAAACGTATTAGGCGATGCTACCAACTTGATTGGCAAAAACGTTTCTACATCTGATGGCGAGATTTCGGGAATCGTTAAATCGGTTGTGCTTGCAGACGATGGTATTTTTGCTGAACTGGAAGACGGGCGTAAAGTGCCAATGGTTTCTGGTGTGATTATCAGTGAAGCTTCTTCTGCGCCGTCGCAAGTTTCTTCAAATAATTCTGCTCCAGAGAGTTCTGGCCCGCCTCCGCAAAACAATCCTGATCCAGAAGTCTCCGCACTTTACTAAAGGACACACTATGAACGAAGTTGACGCTCTTGAGTTAGTGCAGTTTTCATTCCAAACCTTGCTGAAGGTTTCAGCACCAATCGTGGTTACAGCCATGATTGTGGGAACGATGATTGCGCTATTTCAGGCACTTACACAGGTGCAGGAAATTACGCTTACCTTCATCCCTAAAATCGTAGCGGTGATGATCACTGCATCAATTGCAGCGCCATTTATGGCCTCACAAATCAACCTCCTAGCCCGTCTGGCATTTTCAAAGATTTCAAGCGGATTTTGACCCTCTAAAAAGGCGCCCAATCAATGAGCGTAAATACCAACTCCACCGCTCCTGGAATGATCGAGGACACGGGCAGCAGCAAAGATATCGTCTTTGCTATTGGTATTATCATTATTCTCGCGCTCTTATTTCTGCCACTTCCTACTGTTCTCGTTGACTTTGGACTAGCAGTATCGATTGCGTTTTCTGTTCTCATTTTGATGGTGGTTTTGTGGATCGACAAACCGCTTGAATTCTCATCCTTCCCGACCATTCTTTTGATCGCAACGATGTTGCGATTATCGCTGAATATCTCGACGACACGGTTGATCCTGTCTGATGGAGACAGCGGGGAGGCGGCAGCTGGAGCGATCATTCAAGGCTTTGCCGGCTTTGTGATGGGCGGTGACTTTGTGATCGGGGTTATCGTTTTTACCATTCTGGTGACGGTCAACTTTGTTGTGATCACCAAAGGTGCAACCCGTATCGCGGAAGTGGGTGCTAGATTCACCCTTGATGCTATTCCCGGCAAACAAATGGCGATTGACGCTGATCTGTCCGCGGGGCTGGTTGATGAAAAAGAAGCACAAACAAGACGCCGTGAGTTGGAAGAAGAAAGCTCCTTCTTCGGTTCTATGGATGGTGCTTCCAAATTTGTGCGCGGTGATGCGATTGCGGGCTTGATCATAACAGCCGTAAACGTGGTGGGTGGTATTGTGATCGGCGTTTGGCGCCATGGTATGGAAGTCGGAACCGCAGCAGATGTGTTTATTAAACTGTCTGTTGGTGATGGTCTGGTGTCTCAAATTCCTGCTCTGGTTGTTTCACTAGCAGCCGGTCTCTTGGTTTCCAAAGGTGGCACACGCGGCTCAGCAGACCGCGCGGTATTGGGCCAGTTGGCAGAATACCCCAAAGCGCTCTTCATGGCTGCGGGTATGTTGACCATATTGGCACTGACACCAAATCTTCCATTCATTCCATTTGCCATACTGGCAGGCGTATGTGTTACTTCCGGTTACATGATCAAAAAAAGTCGTGCTGAGAAGTCAACATTTGAGCGCAAGCAAGCTGCCGAAGTTGAGCAAAAGCGCGTTGAGGAAAGCGAAGATTCCATCAAAAATACTCTTCGCGTTCCTGAGGTTGAACTAATCTTGGGCAACCAACTTAGTAGCAAAATGTTGATGAATGAAAAAGAAGCGGGCTTCCGCATTGCGCGTATGCGCAAGAAGTTTGCAAAGACCTATGGGTTTGTCATTCCAGAGATTAAGTTATCGAGCGAGATTACAGTTGCGCCGCGAGAATACAGCATTCATGTCATGGGCAATGAAGTGGCAACGGGCACTGTATCGCTCACTGATGTGGTCGTGATTGCAGATCGAGATCCACCTGCCAACATTCCAATAGAAGAGTTTGAAGAGCCTGCCTTTAATTCCAAAGCATGGAGAATTCCTGACATCTATGCAGAAGAGTTAAAGAGCCAAGGCTATCAGGTGATCGAACCTATGTCGCTTGTGCTTACTCACCTAAGTGAAACCCTGCGAAATAATCTTGCGCAACTCTTCTCTTACAAAGACATGCGCCGTCTGATTGATGGTTTGGACAAAGAATACGTGAAGCTTGTTGACGAGGTTTGTCCCGCGCATCTTTCCTTCTCGGGATTACAGGCAGTTTTCAAATTGCTGCTTTCAGAACGAGTATCAATTCGTAACGTCGGACAATTGCTTGAATCGATTGCGGAGGTTGCTCCTTTCGTAAAGCGTGGTGAGCAAATTGTTGCCCATGTCAGAACTCGGATCGGGCAGCAGATTTGTAGTGAGATCATAGAAAGTGGCCAGCTTAAATTGATGCGGCTGGGCGATGCGTGGGAAGAAGAGTTTGCAAACGCTCTTATCAAAGATCAACGCGGCGAGATTATTGACTTCAAAATGCCATCAGAAAAGCTGGAGCAATTTGGATCAAGTGCCACAAAGATTATTCGCGAGATGGTGTCGACCCGCCAAATGTTTGCTCTAACAACATCACCGGAAAACCGTACTTATGTAAAAATGATCATTGAGAGAATTTTCCCAACCCTTCACGTGCTTTCTACTTTGGAAATTCCACGTGGTGTTGAGATTAAGATCATCGGCGCGATTTCAGAATAGACATGCCGGAGCTTGTTTTTCACGAATTCATTCTGGTCTTTGCCAGAACTGCTGCGTGCGTAATGCTAATGCCTGGCCTGTCTATGTCGCAAATCCCGATGCGGGTGCGCCTGTATTTTGCGATCGCACTTAGCTTTGCGGTTTATGTGATTGTGCCCGCAGCTTGGCAACCGCCCAAAGATCCCGAACCGATCGTTTTACTTGGGCTGATCAGCTATGAAATTCTCATCGGTGTGCTGTTGGTATTGCCCATTAGGTTTCTATTTTTGGCCGTTACATTTCTGGGTGAGATCACCATGCAGTATATCGGACTGAACCCGATTCCAGGCACACCCATTGGCGATGATCAGGCATCAACATCGCTATCGGCATTGTTTAGTATAACGGCTGTCGTGCTGCTTTTCTCAACCGGATTTGTAGAACAATTTATCTTAGGATTAGCGGGCTCTTATCAGGTGTTCTCAGGTGTTGATTCTCTGCCCATGTCAGAGGTTCTGCCGTATCTATCCGGTTATCTTGATGATTTTTTCAACATTGTTTTGCGGTTGGGTGCGCCGATTATCATCTACGCCGTTTTGGTCAATATGCTGGCTGGTCTTGTTAACAAACTAACCCCGCAATTGCCGATTTACTTCGTGTCCACACCCTTCCTGATTTGTGGTGGTATCGTTTTATTGATGATGTCAGCTGATGACATGATGCGGTTGTTGTCGGTTGAGTTTGAGCAGGTTTTTGCCTCGATGTGATGAAACATAAGCGAACATAAATTCTAACAAGCTTGAGGCAAGACCTAAGTTATATGCTGGAGTTTAATTTAATGGAGTACAGAACCTAAATGGATATCAGTCCTGTTTCTCTGATGCCCGGCGCATTAAACGCCCAGCCCAGTTCTTTTGAACGGGTGACGCCTTCTTTATCTTCAAGTTCTACTGCTGCGACAACAAGCTTCAACAAGGTTTTAAGCGACACTCAGCCCACTATTTCAGCAGCCAAAGTTAAGGCTCCAACCGAAGAGAAAATCATTCATGATTTTTCTGTGATGATTGGTCAGCAGTTTATTGGTGAAATTCTCAAAGACCAGTTTGCTGAACAAATGGGAGATGGCTTTGAGGCTGATTATTACACATCTGTGTTTTCAAAAGCAGTTGCCGAAAGTTTGGCTGATCAAGACGCCTTCGGATTATCTAGTATGCTAAATGTAGGTGCGCCTGAAAATGAAGAGTGAAGTAAACAGTATTGATCCTGATAAAAAAGCAAGCCAGCTTGATCTTGCAGTAATGTCGGTTCTACAAAGTCTCGGTGATTTGTTGAAAGCTGAAGAAACTTCATTGGATAATGGCGGAGAAGAATTTGCGCGAGAATACTCCGCGAAGAAAATTCGAATGGTCAATCAACTGCAGTTGGTTACGCGTAATCAAGACCTGTCCCAGCTTTCCAAAGAAACGCGAACAGCGATTGTTAAGTTCAAAACGGTCCTGTCTAACAATACCGTAAAACTTGAACGCCGCATCATGGCGATCAATGAACTCAATACCACGATACGCCAAGCTGTGAGCGATGGCGAAAGTGATGGCACCTATAATGCCATGCGTTTGGCCTAACAAATATGCTGGTTAAAACAATCATAGCAGGGGTTTGGACGGTCGCAGTTCTGTCGGGGTCTGTAGCTTTTTCATCTGGAATGCTCACTCAAATGATGGGTTCTGATGAAGATGGAAAAGCGATTGCTAAAATTGAAGTCATAGAAATGCAACCCGTAAGCGTTGCGTTAATTCGAGAAGGAAGCGTGCAGGGCTATATTATCGTAGAGCCAGCATTTAGCTACCTTTATGACATTGGAAAGAATTCAACCATTCCATTAGAACTTGTCTTCCAAGACGCACTTACGAGTGCGGTCTTCAACAATGATGAAGTTGATGTGGACCGTTTGGATAAGTTGCAACTGGAAGGGTTTCGCACCAATATCAAAGATCGGTTCAACGATCGATATGGTTCTGATGTGTTAGCGGAAGTTTTCATCCGCCGCGTGGATTTCATTTCAGTTGATGCAATCCGGGATCGCAAACTCCGCGCCGGATAGTCAAACCCTCGATACCTGACCAAAAATCAGTAGTAATTTTATCTGCGTTTCTGTGTTAATTTCAATAAGATCACCAAATTAAAGTCAAACTTTGCTGGCTTATCACTCTATTGAGATGGTAGGATATTTTACTGATGTAATGTGGTGGAACGGGGAATGACAAAGGGTAAGAAGCCCAAAGCGACTGCGGCCGGGAAGAAGGGTTCCGTTGAGCCCAAAAAACCTGTGCGCATTGTTGCAATTGGTGCATCTGCTGGCGGATTAGAACCGCTTGAAGTTTTTTTTGGTAATATGCAAGAAAATAGCGGTCTGGCATTTGTCGTCATTCAGCACCTATCTCCTGATTTCCGATCCATGATGGATGAATTGCTTGCGCGTAAATCATCCATGAAAATCGAACAGGCAAAGCACGGTCAGGTTATCGAGGCCGATACAATTTATCTTGGCCCTTCCAGATCACGTTTGGCTGTTACAAATGGCCGGTTTGTGGTTGAAGAAAACAGCACAAGTTCGTCAATACAATTTCCGATTGATTTTTTCTTCAAATCGCTTGCTGCGGATCAAAAGCAAGATTCAATAGGAATTATTCTGTCGGGTACTGGGTCTGACGGCACTAACGGGTGTGGCGCAATTTTTGATTTTGGCGGCACTGTAATTGCTCAAGACATTGTTTCCGCCAAGTTTGATTCAATGCCGAAATCAGTGTTCGACAATAACTATGCAACGGCAGTTGCAAACCCTGCTAAAATGCCTGAACTGCTTGAGCGCGTTATTGATGATTTGACGATTTCAGATTACGACGAAAATGAAATTACGTCTCCTGAGAACGCTATTATCACACAACTAAAAAAGAGATTTGGCGCGGACTTCAGAGAGTATAAAGAATCCACTGTGCGCCGTAGAATTCAAAGACGTGCTTCGCTTAACCGTTATGAGTCGCTTGAAAAATATGCCGATCGTATCGCTGAAAGCGATGAGGAACTTGAGATACTTTATCATGACCTTCTGATTGGGGTGACTTCGTTTTTCCGTGATGCGGCTGCCTTTGAATATCTTGAGCATGAAGTTGTTCCTGAGATGATTCAGGAGATGTCGGATGCAAAACAAATTCGTATTTGGGTGCCGGGTTGTGCAACCGGCCAGGAAGCATACTCAATTGCGATGATGTTTGCAGACGCAGCAGCAAAAGCTGGTGTTGCTCTCAACTTAAAAATCTTTGCAACAGACTTGCATAATAATTCTCTCGATTTTGCAAAGAATGGAATATACACGGGCGAGGAAGTTCAGAATATTCCAGAACATTATCTTGATAAATATTTTAATAGTATAGCACATCAATATCATGTGCATCCATTCATCAAAAAGACAGTTGTGTTCAGCCAGCACAATTTGCTGAAAGATCCGCCGTTTACTAAAATTGATCTAGTCAGTTGCCGAAATGTGATGATCTATTTCAATGAAGCAGTGCAGCAAAAAGTATTGGCGCTCTTCCATTTTGCATTAGCAAAAATGGGTGTACTTTTCTTAGGCTCGAGTGAAAATCTTGGATCTCTTGATGTTGAATTCACAACGTTAAACAAGCGTTGGAAATTGTATTCTAAAAAGCGTGACGTAAAACTCTTTGATGGCTATCCGATTACTAATATCAACAGAGTACCTGTAAAACCTGATGCAGACTCTATAAGTGCTGCTGACGATCTTACTGGTTATTCTGAATCGCGTAGCGCTACTTCTAACCGCTTGTTGCTTCAACGTGCCTATGATGAAGTTTTATCGAGATTTGTAGCGACTGCATTTTTGGTTGATTCCAGTGGTGCACTTGTTCACGTTTTCGGTGAGGGCGAAAAGTACCTGAAAATTTCAAAGGGTACATTTAGTCGCCGCCTACCAGATATGATCCATCCCGAAATACGACTCACAGTGAGTGCTGGTCTCGAGGCCGTGATCGGGAAAAAAGTACAGCAGTTCAAGCGCTCTACAACGATTAGTAATGAGGTAAGCGACAGTACGCTGGTGACAATGACTATTGAGTCATTTGAGATTCAAGATGTAAGTTTCTATTTAGTTGTCCTCGAAGAAGCTCCAGAAATATCGCTAAAGCTTTCAGAAGACAGCAACGCAGAATTTAGCGACAGCGAGTTTTTTACCGAGCGCATCAAGCAGCTTGAAGAGCGTCTGCAGGAAACGCAGGAAAGCTTGCAGACCACAATCGAAGAACTGGAAACCAGCAATGAAGAATTGCAGGCAACCAACGAAGAACTGATGGCTTCAAATGAAGAATTACAAAGCACGAATGAGGAACTGCATTCAGTAAATGAAGAACTTTATACAGTGAGTTCCGAGCACCAAAGAAAAATCGAAGAGCTAACTGATCTTACCGAAGATATGGATAATTTGCTTAAGGCAACCAATATCGGGACTGTATTTTTGGATGAACAACTTAACATAAAACGGTTTACGCCAGCAGCTTCGCAACTGTTCAATCTGATTCCCCACGACATTGGCCGACCATTCGGGCACATAACATATCGTTTCGATCTCGGTGATCTGTATGATCAAATTGTTGAAGCTGCTGATTCATCCAGAAACATTGAACATAAAGTTTGGGTAGATGATCAACCGTTCTTGCTTCGGGTGCAAAATTATACGGACAAGCAGGATAATAGTGGTGGAATTGTTATTGTTGCTATTGATGTTAACGGGCTTGAAGAAGCTGTCAATTTACAATGATCAGTGGCATCGCTTGATTATTTTAATGTCAATCAACCAGCAAAGTAACTATCGAATTGAACCAAAACACTGGTGCCTTTTTGCGGGCTGCTTTCAATAGTAAGTACAGCATCATGTCTTTCGATAATGTCATGTACGATTGAAAGTCCAATCCCGGTGCCTTCACGAGCAACTTTCTCGTTACTGCTTACTCGGCCAAAGGGTTTATTGGCATTCTCCAATTCATCTTTGGACATTCCAATACCGTTATCTGAAACACTCATATGAACTTTACCGTTATCAACACGTGTAGAAACATCAGTGTGAGTGCCGGGATAAGAGTATTTGATGGCATTGGTCAGCAGATTGGTAATCATCTGCTGAATAGCGAAGGCATCACATAAGATTGTTGCTTCTGAAGATGACAAATCAAGATTGATTGTCTGTTTCATGCTGCTTGCCATGGGTTTGATGACATCAATCGCTTTGGCGATAATATCATTCAAATCGGCAGCTTGTAGACTTGGTTCTTCATTCAGCCATTCGCTGGCAGAGTGTTTAATCAAATCGTTGATAGAGTGAAGTAGATTTTGTCCTGCTTGAAAAATAATCTCGGCAGGTCCGTTTTTTGAATCAGTTTCTTCCTCGGATAGGACACCGGAGCGCAGGGCATCAGAATATCCGATGATCGCATTTAAGGGTGTTTTCAAATCGTGGCTAAGACTGGAGATCAGGCCCGCCCGACTGCGATTTGCCCGATCTAGACTTTCAATCGTTTCACTTAACTTGCGTTCGACTGAATAGGTATGAAGCGCACTTCGGATAACTGTTTCCAGAAGTTCAGGTGAGAGCGTGTGCTTATCAAGATGGCCAAGCGCGCCTGTATCAAATGCTGCTTGACGAATTTCTGCTGGCGGCATTCCAGAAACTAA
This sequence comes from uncultured Rhizobiaceae bacterium, assembly GCA_964514045.1. GTDB lineage: Bacteria > Pseudomonadota > Alphaproteobacteria > Rhizobiales > Rhizobiaceae > JAALLB01. Next base: position 36,391 of record CAZEPF010000001.1, read on the forward strand.
AATGAAAGGGCAGGGGCCATACCTGCCGCCTAGTTCCTGAATAATGGACAAACCTGTACCGTGATCAAGATTGTAATCGATCAACACGAGATCAAATGCGTTACTAGAAAATGTATGATGAATATCTTTGAATTTTGAAACATGCGTTACGTTGAATGCAAGTGATGTAATGCGCGACAGGTTCTTATTAGTAATAGTGAAGTCAATATCATCATCATCAATGATAAGAACATTGAGAAGTTCAGTATCTGTATCAACGGATGATGATAAGTCTGTCAGTAAGATTGAAGCATCTTCAGATTTATTGGCATTCAAGGACATAGATCAAAAGCTTTTCTATGATGATGATTTAGGTCTGCCGATGCCCAACACAGCGGATTTGATGTTTTTCTCAACTCTAGCTTTTCTCAAGCTTGCCAGCAGAGATACTCAAATACAATTACGCTACTTTTTTGGCATCGATGCCTTGAGTATTTTCATAAGACAGACTGCTTTTATGCTGCTGACTATGATTGACTTTACTCAATAATCAGTCTTATTGAATGGCTGCGTTAACCTGCTGCAATATTACGCTATCTTTGCTGGTAATTAAATTAGTGATATCGCTCATCGCAACCATGGAGCCGTACACATTGTTCTCACGGCCACGCAAAGGCATCATCTGGCAACTCATGATACGAGCGCCACGCTCTGTCTCCAATGAGTGGAAATATTCTTGCTTTTTACCGCTGAAACTTTTTTCAAAGAAACCTTTCGCGCGACCTTCAAACCGGTTTTCACCGATCATGTCGCCCACATGCTTCCCAATGATCTCATGGGGTTTAAACTGATAAAACTCGCCATTACGCTGGCTGGTGTTCACATATCTGAAGTTCGAATCGACGATTGAGATACGATCATGAGAGGTGCTGACCAGATCGTAGGCATTAACTTGCTTGAATGATGAAGCATCTTCATTCCCGGCACCACCAAGTGGCATGATATTGTGCATTGAAAAGCTGAAGTCATTTTCAAGGATGTTAACAATAGCAGAGATAGCCGATGAACCATTATCCATTTCGTGTTTTGGAAGTGCTTGGCTCACGAAAAAACTTAGCTTGTTTTTAAGCTCGTCGAGATCGCGTGGCTTATGCTCTGAAATCTTATGAGACAAATCAACCATGCGTTCGTCGATAGTCTTGATCACATCAAACGAATGGCTTTCTTGGATCGCTAAGTTGATGTCTTTGTCCAGACGATAATATTGTTCAACAAGTTTATCTAAAGACAAAACCAATCTCCTTTTCGATGCATGCGAAGATCAAATGACGAACACATCTTTATTTACGTTTCTAATAAGATCAGAACTAAAAATATTGGTTCAATCTCTGTCTTAAAATCTGTTAAGTGACCTTCGTAAAAAACAGACAAATCACTTAAAAGAATTTATATCACAATTTCTAGTTTGGTTATAGAAATTTTTGTGATCATTTATTGTGGAGCTTAACGAAGTTTATTTGTTGTGAGCAAATTGTAACACTTATCAATTTGCGTAAAAACACAGGTCGGTTCAATACTGCTCAACGATTTGCTTAAGAAGGGGGCCCGTAAAAGCAGTTTGGAAATCAAATTGTTTGGCGGCGCACGGATGATCTCTACAGACTTTGATGTGGGTCGTAAAAATGTAGAGTTCATTATGGAGTTTGTTGAGAATGAACATTTAAATGTGATATCCAGCAGCCTGGGTGGAACGCGGGGACGTCGTGTGGAATTTCACCCATCCACTGGCAAGTCCAGGCAAAAACTATTGGCACAAGCAAGTGATCCGGTTCCCATTGCACCTCAGAAGGTGCTTGAGCCTGCATCTGGAGATATTGAGCTTTTCTAAATAAAGTAAGTGTAACGTGTTTTGAGTAAAGAGTAGTGAGTTATGACAGTGTCTGAGTTTAAAAATAAAGTGCTTCACAGATTGTCTGATGAACTGGTGATAATCGCCCGTGAATTGGATGAGTTGGAAGTCTTTGGAAATACCAGCCCCACAAAAGAACAAATGGTTGCCATGCAGAAGATGGATTTATTTAGCCAGAAGCTAAATGATATATCCGCGCTGATTGAAACTATTTCAAATACCAAAGACGGTAAGAAGTCTTTGGGCAGTGGCGCTTTAACCAGCGTTTGCAAGCTGGAACATACCCGCTCTATTTTGGTTGAGTGCACGGACTAGGGTCAGGACTTCAAGTAAATTTACTAAAAGCAAGCAGCTTTAGTTGATTAGCCAAATTTCAGGTTTGTTTACCATTTATTCCTGTTTCCTTGTCATGGTATTTCCATGGCAAAACCATCAGAACCCATGAAAAAGACCGAGCGCCTCAGTTACAGATTATCCCTGTATCTGGGGATGGTGATCTTTTGCGCGGTCCTAATAGCCTCAGGGTCGGTTTCTTGGTTCGGGTTTAAGCGTGAACTTCAACAGCAGCAAAAAGTCTTTCAAGGCACAGGTAAAGTCTTCTCATCATCAATTGCTGAACCTTTAGGTCAAGACAATCGCCGCGCCACTCAAAACGCTCTGGCAGGCATAGGAAAGTTTGAAGACTTTATCTTTGCCACCGTATTGCTCAAGGATGGCAGCCCCTATGCAGAGATGGGCTATGGCGCAACGCTTGTTTCCAGCAACACGGTAAAAGGTTCTGGCTCTCTGATATTTCAGGACCAAATTTGGATCAACGAGCCGATCATCTACTCCGGGCAAGAAATTGGTAAATTGCGTATGCTTGCGGATGTGTCGGATATTGGCGATGCATTTTTGAAGAACCTGCTAATCAACCTGCTGCTTGCGATCAGCTCTGCAATCGCAGCAATTTTTGTAGCTCGCAATATTGTTTCCAAAGTAACGAAGCCGGTTGAACAACTCTCTGGCCTGATGGGTGAATTAGGCGCGAAGGCCGACTATTCAAAACGCGCAGACGAAAATCAAAAAGGCGAAATCCGTCTGTTAGCTCAATCCTTCAACAAGATGCTTGAGGATATCGAAATCCGCGATACGACTCTCTTGGAATACCAGAATACGCTGGAAGAAAAGGTAGAAGACCGGACCCGTGAATTGGTCACTGCAAAAGATGTGGCCGAAAAAGCCAATGCGGCAAAGTCTGAATTCCTGGCAACCATGAGCCATGAAATCCGAACACCGATGAATGGCATGTTGCTGATGTCTGAATTATTGGCAACTGCAGAACTAACGCCAAAATACCAGCGTTACGCAAACATCATAATGAAGTCAGGCAAAAGCCTGCTCGCAATTATCAATGACATTTTAGACTATTCCAAAATCCAATCTGGAAAGCTGGAACTTGAGTCCATTGCAATTGAAACCAAGAGTTTGGTTGAAGATGTGATGAGCCTTTTCTGGCAGAAGGCCCAAGAAAAGGGCCTCGATATTGCAGCCAAAATTGAGCCAGATGTGCCGGAAATGTTCGCTGGCGATCCAACCCGCATCAACCAGATTTTGAGCAACCTGGTCAACAACGCCTTGAAGTTTACGCAAGAAGGTTCTGTCGTCATCCATGTAAGCGCTAAAGTTACGGGCGATAAAAAAGAGCTGTTATTTGGGGTGACAGATACAGGCATAGGCATTGCCCAAAAAAATATTGGGAAAGTATTTGAAAGCTTCAGCCAAGCCGATCAAACCACAACCCGAAAGTTTGGTGGAACAGGTCTAGGCCTGCCAATTTGTAAGCGTCTTACCGAAGCAATGGGTGGAGAAATTGGCATTGATAGTGAGCCGGGAGTTGGTTCTACGTTCAGCTTTACGCTGCCCTCTGTTTGGGAAGAGTGCGCGCCTGAAATCAGCGCTGAAGCCAGTGGTCGCCGCGCCCTTGTTATCTTGCCAACCTCGCCAACGTTGGATGTTATTGTTTCGGTGTTATC
>CAZEPF010000001.1:40303-44174 GCA_964514045.1 uncultured Rhizobiaceae bacterium
GTATAAGGTTACTGCCGTTCAGACCATCACGGATGAAGTGACGGATTATGATGTGATTGTTGCCGAATCCAATATTTTGGGAACACTCAGTTCCGGTAATCCTGACCAACTCTGTGTTGCAGTTACAAGTCTTGGTGACAAGTCCCTCGAAGCATTGGTAAAGCAGGGGCAGGTACACGATTTTATTCCACGTCCGGTATCATCAATTTCTGCGCGTCAAACGCTTCAGCGGATTATTGATGGCGAGCCATTGGGTGAGAAAATTCTTCAATCCTCATCGAGCCAAATGGTGGACTTGCCGCAATATCAAGGCTCAAGAGTTCTTGTGGTTGATGATAGCGCAGTTAACCGCGAAGTGGTTATTCAGGCACTGTCCCGTTTCTCTATTGATCCTGTAGTGGTTGAAAGCGGTCAAGCGGCAATTGACCAGTATAAAGACAATGAATTTGATCTTGTCTTGATGGATTGCAGTATGCCTGAAATGGATGGTTTTGAAGCTACCACGCATTTGCGCACTCTTGAGAAAAGCCAAAACCGTCATCGCGCACCAATCGTTGCGCTTACTGCTCATATCGCGGAGCAAATCCGTGATCAGATTGCGAAATGCGGGATGGATGAAATTGTCGTAAAACCGTTTACAATTGATTCAATCGGGCGATGTCTTGTTCAATGGTTGGGTGAAGGTGAATTGGGTATAAGTACAGCGTCTGCAGAAGCTGCTACTGAACCAACGCAAGTTGTTTCAACGCGGCCGGATAGAGCATCCATTTTGGATGACACCCTCTTGCAAAATTTGAAAGATATTGCAGGCGATGGGTTTGATGAAACATGGAAACAGCTTCAAGAACTATACTTGGAAAGTTCCCCAGCCGCAGTGCATTCGCTCGAAGTCGCGATTGGTCAAAAAGACGACAAAGCCATTAGCGCCTCAGCTCATGCTTTGAAGTCTATGAGCAGAAATATTGGGGCGGCACAATTGGGTAATGCATGTGAGAATTTGGAAAGTGCTGCTAACCAGAATGATCTTTCAGAACTCGCCATTCTCGCACAGCAAGTCAGGAAAGATTTCTTGGCGCTGATCGAGTATCTAAATGCAACACATGATCAGTCCTTAGAAGCCAAAAAGAACATCGCTTAAATTTTAGCGATCTATTTGGGCAATTTTAATACTCGGCCTTTATTGTACTATTGACGAAATTTCTTATGGATACTCAATTTGTACAATTCAGTCTTATTGGTAGATGATGACCCGATCCAGATCGCATTGCTGACTTCGTATTTCAAAAGTCTCAATGTTGAGCACATTCATAGTGCAACAGATCCAACTAAAGCATTGGGCATGTTGACTGAGTTGGCAAGCACGCTTGAGTTGATCGTGTCCGATTTGCAAATGCCCAATATGGATGGCATTGAGTTCATGCGTCATCTGAAGGGCTATGACTACAATGGTAGTTTTGCTTTGATCTCTGGTGTGCAAACCAGTTTGCTTGGCCATGCCGCTCGTTTGGCAACAATGCAAAATCTAAAACTCATCGGTCATATTTCTAAGCCCTTAAAAAAAGAAGAACTTGATGCAGTTTTCCTTTTTAGCGAAGAACTTGCAGTGCCTACTGAAGCACAAGATAATGTAATCATTACCCATGCTGATTTTGCCAGCGCCATGCATGATAATGAGATATTCCCATACTACCAACCTAAGATCGACGTGCGCACAGGCCGCGTGACTGGTTCTGAAGCGCTTGCTAGATGGTTTCGAAAAGATGGTACATTTATCTCGCCTGAGAAATTTATTGCCTTTGCAGAAGCAAATGGGCGTATCGGCGAACTAACCTTTTATCTGTTCGATAAAGTGTTGAAAGATATTCCGGCATTCTTGGATGTATCTCCAGATTGTACGGTTGCTTTCAACCTAGCCCCTGACAACATTCGCAGTATGGCCTTGCCGGATCAGCTGTATGATCGCATGAAACGTGCTGGCTTAACGGCTAAAAACATTAGCTTGGAAGTAACCGAAAATAGTGTCCTTAATCTTGACCTTACAACACTTGAAGTTCTGTCGCGTTTACGCGTTCTGGACTTTGATGTAGCGATTGATGATTTTGGAACAGGTTTTTCTAATATTCAGATGATCCGTGATTTCCCATATTCTGAGTTGAAGATTGATAAGTCTTTTATCGCAAACGCCATAAGCGACCCGTTCTCGCAAGAAACAGTTCGTGCAGCGGTAAGTCTTGCACATCAACAAGGAATGAGCGTGGTTGCGGAAGGCGTGGAGGACATGGAAACGTGGGAGATGTTGAACACGATCGGCATCGAACATGCGCAAGGGTATCTGATGGCAAAGCCAATGCCGGCAGCAAACTTTGTTGAGTTTCTAAAAGAACATTCCGCAGGTCTGAAACTCTCTGCAGCCTAGGTTCAGAATTCAGAGCTTAGCGCCCTGACCCTAGAGTGAATTATTATTCATCCATGCTTTTAATGCAGGTTCAAATGCCTGTCTTTGTTGAGTAACGATATCCAATACGGAAGACTTCATGCCTTGCTGTTTATTAGCCTCGTTGAGCAGGCTTTCTGCCTTCGTAAAGGCAGGTTCTGAAAATCCTGGACGCTTAATATCGATCAACTGGTCAGCCTGATCAATCTCGTCGTATAGGTTTTTAATTTGCGGATAGGAACTCAAACCCAATACAGGGCGGTTCATCGCAAATGAACATACGTTAGAATGAAACCGCATTCCAAATACCAAGTCCGCAGTTTTATAGTGTGCCAGCGTAGTCATTGCTGCTTCGTCACCAGAGCCTAAAGGCGCAACGCAAATACGCGTTCGTCTAAAGTCGTCAGGCATTTGCCCGATTAGGTTTGTGATGATTTCAAGGTCGCTATAGATGTGAGGCACAAGCGTAAATGTACATTCCTCGTACTCTTTAGATAGCATCTCACACAGTGTGCTGATCTCGGAACAAAATGCTTTCATGCCACCAAATTCACCGAAGCGTAAATCCGCCATGTCACAGGCAAGGTTGATCGCGATCATTGGAGCGGAAAGCGTGAGTTCATGGTCAGGAGTTTTGGGTGGAGGAACAAAGAACCCATGATCGGGAAGGCGATGAATTTGCTCGGCATATTCAGCACCAATATGGGTTTTGAGATTATTCTTTGCGCCATCATTACGGACACTAACAATATGCTTGTTGGATGCTAACGCGATATCTAAAAACTGCCTGAACCGTTTCTGTGCTACCTCTGAAACACCTTGCCCGGGGTCTACTCCAAGCGCATTGAAAAAAATGGGAGTTGTTACTTTCTCAAACAGTTCAGGTGGTATCGCAACTGATGTACCTGTTGGTGAATGATCGACCCAGAGTTCAAAATAATTGCCGCCGCCAATCACCATGGCATCATAACTATTTATTGTGTCGACAAGGTCCGCATCCCATTCGCGTTGCTTCCAGTAAAACTCGCGCATTTCCAAGCGCGTCCACTCAACGGGTCTGTCACATTGGTTTTCAAACCAAGGGTGGAACCCCATATGATTTGCATTGTCACCAATATTACCGGCAAAACTTGCTAGATGCAGAACGCGTAGTGGAGAAGGCATAAGTGCTAGTCAACGCTATGACGAAGAACCCATTCGCCATCAATTTTATTCCATAAGTGCGGTGATCTGAACTGGTCAACAACCTCATGGAATTGCTGATCGTTAAGGCCAATATACTCAAGGAAATCCGCATAGTATTTTTCAGGAAATTCTAGATCATATTTCTTCACAAGATGTATTGCTTCTTCGCGCGTAATCTTGTCGTTTCTAACTTCCTGCGCTGCATCATAAGTGGCGCGCCCAATGCCAAATTTGATCAGCGTTGTGTAGTAG
>CAZEPF010000001.1:44184-55445 GCA_964514045.1 uncultured Rhizobiaceae bacterium
ATCTTGTCATCAATGCTGGAATATTTGGAATAACTGCCCGGTGTGCGTTCTGAATTTGCCTGAAATCCAGTGTTCTCAACCGCATAGTAATAACACTCCTGCGGATCCCACTTTTGATAAAAACCAAGGTAATGTACCTCTACATTTTTACGTTCCAAAAACTCTGCATTGGGGGGTACGTAAGGCGTAAAATCATTGATCGTATATCCATGCTCGTCAATAATTTCCTGAATGGACACACCACCCAACTTCATCTCGTAAGGGTCCTGAGCTGTGAAAAATTTACGGTCCATAGTAGGCGTGAAATTTTCATCTGGATCATTGCCATATTCGGCTTGGTTCTCGCCGTACATAACAAGCGGTACGTCAAACTTGGCTGCCATAAGAGGGCCAATAATTCGTTGCCCAACAATAAAGGGTTGAAAGGGATGAAGCAGATTTTTGAAGGCAAGCTTTGTTAGTAAGCGATGGAGTTTTCCATTGGGAGTGAAGAGAATATTGTCATGTCCACCCACATGGCACCACGCTTCAAAGTTCTTCCAGCCGATATCCGTATAAAGATGCGGTGCCCAAGTTACAGTTAGCGGGTTCATACCATATTTGTATTTGAGCAAATGTGACGTGTATGCACTGTCCTTACCGCCACTGCCGGGCACGATTACATCATAGCCGCCGTCAGTTTTGCGATGAGCATCGAGGAGAGCCACCAATTGCTCTTCGCGCTTTTGCCAATCAATTTGGTGTTCTTTTTCGCGGTGGTATTTACAGGCATCACAAATGCCATCCTCACCAAAGCCAATGGTTTTTTTCACTTCATCGGCAGTATGCTTAAACTCTACAGTTGAGCTTGGGCGTTGATTAGAAATCACACAACTTTTACAAAACACGACGTCTTTTGGAAGTCCGTAATATGCTTCTAGTGGTTCTGATTGTGCTTTTCGAAGTGCAACCATGTTCATTTATATCCTTGCGAAATTTTTCAGAAGGGCAAGTCCGTCCGGCCCGCTCTTTTCTGGATGGAATTGGGTGCCAACAGCCGAGCCATGGGCAACAACAGCTGCAAATTTCTTATTTCCATAAGTTGCTGTGGCAGCGGCAGCTTTATTGTCGTTTGAAGATTTGTAGGAATGCACAAAGTAGAATTTTGATGTGTCTGTCACATCACTCAAAAGTTCTGCTACCATGCCAGAATTGTTTTGGGTCGGCGTGATATGCGTCCATCCAACATGGGGCAGGCGCAACTCCTCGGCTGACGACGTATCACTGGTTTCATCAAAACGTTCAATGGTTCCGGTAACAACGCCCAGCCCTTTATGCTGACCGAACTCGGTAGAGCCTTCATGCAGCAATTGCATGCCTACACAAATACCGAGAAGGGGTTTTGCCTTCTCGATTGTTTCCAGAACAAACTCGTTCAACCCCTTCGCGCATAGGGATTTGATGCCGTACCCGAACGCTCCCACACCAGGGAAAACAATTTTGTCACAAGCTGCAAGAATGTCACGGTCACCTGATACAATTGCGTCAGCGCCAATATGAGTAAAAGCATTTACAACGCTTCTCAGGTTGCCAACTCCATAGTCCATGATGCCAATTCTACTCATGCAGCCATATCCTGAGCAGTGTTCTGTTCGCTCAACGTGATCAGTTCATTTGGTGTTGCTTGATTGTAGTGAAGCACAGAAGCAAAGGCAGCGGCACTTGGTAAAGCTTTAGAACGTAAATCCTGCATATGGCTTTCTTCGCCATAGCCACCAGAAATGATAACCGGACGAGAGATTGCTGCGTTAACTGCCTCTACCAAATCTGTATCGAACCCACGCCGTGTTCCTTCTTGATCAATAGAGGTGACCAGCAATTCTCCAATGCCTACATCTTCTAGGCGTTTTGCCCAATCACATACATCAAGGCCAGTAGGTTCGCGGCCATTGTCGATATAGGCTTCCCATTGTCCGGTTTGCTTTCTTTTGGCTTCGATTGAGCCAATGATGCATTGAGAGCCAAATCGGCTCGCAATTTCGGTAATCAGCGAAATATCGCGTACAGCGCCTGTATTGATGGAGACCTTGTCAGCACCAGCTTCAAGCGCTTTTTCAACGTCTGAAAGGCTTCGTAAGCCTCCGCCAATACTGATTGGAATGAAAACATTCTCACAGGCTTTTTCGATGAAATGAAACAGATTATTTCGATCATAGAGGCTTGCAACCGCATCCATAAATAACAACTCATGCGCGCCTGAATGGTAGTATTGTTCAGCCAGTTCAATCGGATCACCCACCTTGCGCAAGCCTTCAAGATGAATGCCTTTGATCACCCATTCATTTTTAATATCCAGTCTTGCTATCACGCGCATAGGGCTTCACGTTCAATATCAGGCTGAGAGTTTGGTGAGCGTAAAAATGCCTCAACAGCTTGCAAGTCTTCTTCGGTGTCAATGTCGATGGAGTGATAGGCGGACATTTCAATCGCACCAATGCGGGTGGTCGGAAACCCTCCAACCGCACAAAATTCCTCAGGCGAAAATACATAAACTGCACCATTGGGCTTTACGATTTCCGGCAGGGACTGGCGATTTGTAAAACAATAGCCAGGGTCAGAAACCGGCGTGAATATGCCATCCTTCATCTGCCCATATTTCAAAATGCCCGAGTCTGTTTTGTGAACAGACATCACCAAGTCATGCTTGCCGGTTTCAAAAAGACGAATGGCTTCTTTGATATGAAAATCTTGGCGGCAGGGTGAGGTGGCTTGTAGTAAAACTGCAATCTTCGGAAGCTTGTTTGTATTCGCCAACGTTTCAAACAAATCGAGTAATGCGTCGGCCATTGGCGTGTCATCGCCCGCAAGCGCTTCAGGTCTACGAATAGCGTCACACCCTTGCGGCAATGGTGCGCGTAAGACGCCTTCGATATTCGTGCTGATTAAACAGCGATCCATCACTCTTAAAGCTTGGTCTACCGCGTGACGGTAAAGTGGCTTGCCTAAAACCTCACGAACGTTCTTGCCCAATAATCCTTTTGAGCCAGCCCGTAGTGGGATCAACGCGCAGAGGGTTGAAGCATCAGGCACAGGCTTTCTCCTCTGCAAAATACTTTTGCATTGGGCGTTCCCAGAACGAAGCTTTTAACAGCAGGCTTCTAAAGCGTTGGGCAGAGGAGCCGTCGCCAAAGCTTTGATCAGCCTCGAAACGTTTGCCCCAATTATCTGCGATAAAGCTTTCAATCTTATCGCCATTCAAGGCGCAGGTTTCGGTAACCGAATCTGATAATGCCCGATTGGTCTGGCGCGTGCCAAGGCTAAGCGAAGGCACACCAAGATAGGGTGCTTCGCGAACGCCCGCACTTGAGTTCCCAATCAGTACATTCGCGTTTTTTAACAGTTCAGAAAAATAGTGAAATCGCATGGAAGGTAAAACACGAAATTGGTCGTCCGGCAGCGTTTCAATCTCATCCAGAATTGCAGCTGAGCCAGGATCATTATTCGGCATGATAACAACAAAGAATTTTCCGGATGTTCGTAAAGCAGAAAAAATTGAAGCAGCTTGCTCCGCCATTGAATCAACTTCAGACGTTACGGGATGGAAAATACAAATACCGTAATCATCGGACGGGATTTCATACCAGTTTAGGACTTCTTCCAAATCAACGCCCGATGCCTTTGCATGAACGTCCAGTTCCGGTGATCCAATTACCTCAACGGAAGTCTCAGCTTCCCCCAACCGCAAGACGCGCTGGCGGGCAACTTCTGAGGAAACCAAATGAATAGAAGAAAGCTTCGTATTGCAGTGGCGAAACACTTCGTCAATCGTGCCGGAGACTTCACCTCCCTCAATATGAGCGCACAGGATATAGTTCATCGCGCATACTAACGCGCAGGCTAAAGCTTCCACACGGTCGCCATGAACAATAACCAGATCAGGCTGCATCTCTTGAAGAAAATCTGAAAAGCCAACAATGGTTTTCGCGGCAACCATATCTTGCGGGTCGCCATCGCGCTGGTTCACATATTCAACAATGTTAAACCGATCTGCACGGTGAATTTCATTTTTCGTCAGACCATATTTTTCCATCATGTGCATTCCCGTCACAAAGAAGGTGACGGAAAAGCCTGCATTGGCAGCTTCCAGTGCAAGCGGTTCCAGCTTGCCATAGTCGGCGCGTGTGCCTGTTACAAACAGGATGCTTTTGTTTTGCTTAGGTGAGATTTGCAACATGCTCAGCCCACCTTTGCTTCAAAGTCAGACCAGGTTAGCTGCGTATTGCGATCAACGCCGCGTTGCAGGGTCTGGCCAATGACCGCATCAAAATCATATCCCGCAATGTCACCTGTTCCGGGTCTTCTGGCCCATATGTCTTGTTCCTGTATTACATGTCCTGCGGGGAGTTCGCGGTCTGCAACAATGGATGATCGGGCAAAGCGGTAAACAGCTTCTTCTTCTTGCGTGCGCTGCTTAGGATTGTGCAATGCTGTGTGAATTTCCTTGGAGCGGTCAATCAGAAATTTGAGTTCTGCAGGATCCATAGAGCAGGAAATATCTGGCCCCTTACGATACCTTGTATCCGTAAAATGTCGCTCGATAATGCTTGCGCCTAAGGCAACGGAAGCAAGCGCCATGGTTGGGCCAATAGAGTGATCTGAAAATCCCACAACTGCATCTGGAAAAGCATCCCGCAGTTCGGTGATGCCTTGCAAAGAAACGTTTTCTGCAGGCGAAGGGTAAAGGTTTGTGCATTCTAATAGAGCAAAAGGAACGCCAGAGCGCCTTAGAATATCGACAGAGTTTCCAAGCGTTGCAATTGACTGCATCCCCGTTGAGAAAATGATGGGTTTGCCAAAGTTCGCTATGTGCCGAATGAGGGGAAGATTGTCAGCTTCGCCCGATCCAATCTTGAAGGCTGCAACGCCTATGTCGTTTAGAAAGTCTGCGGCTTTGCGTGAGAATGGTGTTGATAAGTAGATCAATCCCAATGCTTCGCAATACGCTTTCAATTGAATTTCTTCATCCGGCGAAAGAGAATTGCTCTTAATAACTTCCCAAATGGAGACATCCGCATTGGGGGGAAATACGGCTTTTGCCTCATCCGTCATTTCATCTTCGACAAAGTGCGTTTGATGCTTGATGCATTCCGCACCTGCGTTTGCTGCATCTTTTGCCATTGCTTTTGCAACATCAAGATCGCCGCCGTGATTGATGCCAATTTCTGCAATCACGAAAGGGGCAAATTCGGCACCAATTGATCGGTTCTGTATTTTGATTGCCGCTGACTTATCCATAGACATCACCCAATGCTCGTGGCCAATTGCAGAACTGCTGGAAACTTATGATCCAAACCGTCGGATGGTGGATGCGTTATTGTTCTGCTTGGGCCTTTTTCAGAATGAGAGCTACTGGCGCTAGGTGAAGTTTCGCGCGCCCAAACCGTAAGGTCTGGCCAGCGCGAAATAATCTGCTCAATAATTGCATCACCCGTATTGGGCTTCATTGGGAAAGATTGGCTGTTTGGAAACCACGGTGACTGGCCCGTTCCTAGGAATACCTCCGAGTTTTTACGAGTCACATAAATCATTGGGACACCTAAACCGCCAGACAGATCACCGACCGCACCACCAACAGAGATTATAATATCGCAAGCCCCAATAAGGCTTGAAGCGCTAACCAGATCATCTTTCTGATTTACGTCTGGAAAATCATGAATTGGCAGGCCATTGGCGCGTAGTTCTGCAAGTTCTTCAGCCTTTGCATCATACTGAACATTGAGCCAGTTTACGTTTGGCAGATTTGTAAGAGGCAGCAATTGGTGAGTATCAAAGAAATACTGATTTCGCGTGATAAGCTGATTGGATGAGCGCCAACAAATGCCGACAAGAAGCTCTTTCTCATCAACCTGTAATGCGTCACGCACAAGGGCTTCGTTCTTAGGATATCGCGAAATCCAAGGCACTTGCTTGGCTTCAAATTCTTCCAGCGAATTTCTAAAAAATTGGCCGAGCGAACCAAGTGGAATTTGGTAATCGAATTTTTTATATGCCGGGTCGCCACGACATTCGATTGGGCCTTCTTCGCGCACCTGAATGGATGGGAAGGAATCTGTAAACAAGGGAGTAAGTTTGGGTGAACACTCAAATGTTACTTCGCACTCCAGATCTGCAAGCTCATTGAGAAGCGAAGTATAGCGGATTTCATCACCGATACCTTGCTCACGCCATACCAAAATTTTCTTATTCTTTAAGTCCTGACCGGCCCAGCTTTGAACATTAAAGTTCCGGTTCTTCGATGGAAACTCTCGCCAACGCCAGCGTGTTTCGTAATTTCGGTTGGCAGCCGCGATATCTCCAATCCGGTATTGTAAAAGTGAAAGATTGTATCGCGATGCAATATGATCTGGGTGTTCTTTGAGAACTTCTTTTTGAACGGATATAGCCTCTTCAAGGTGCCCGTCCTCGGCAAGTCCTAAACCTAAGCTTGTACCAAACTGCGCCTTGTGCGAACTTTCGATTGCAAACCATTTTCGATAGACTTCGTTTGCCTCGTCATGGCGACCGGTAAGTGTGAGATTGTAAGCCCAGATATTTGCTAATTCTGCGCATTGGTCATGCGTAAGTTGATTGGTATCGACACTATGATAATGCTCTTCAATGAACTTGGTATCCTGCAGCCTTGTTGCGATGTTGAGGCGTTTCAGCATCAATTCGGCAGTGACCTCTGGTACATTGCTCAAGAGATTGTCCATCACCTCTTCGGCACGCTTATATGACCTGATATCGATCAGCATATAAATTAGATTGAGTAGTGGTTCTAATTGCTGACGGTCCAGATGATGCGCGCAGGTAAAAGCAATTTCCGCAGATTGATATCGAGCCTCGGCCCTTAAGGCGATGCCAAGATTTTTCCAAGCATCGTAGAACTGGTCATCAATTTTGGTTGCTTGTTTGAAAATATCAATTGCAAGCTCGTTTTCTTTCATTTGAAGAAACACGACACCCAAAGAATTTAAGATAACGGCATCATTCGGATTTTCTTCATGCGCCGCGTGAATCTTCTGAAGCGCTCCATCAAGATTACCAACTGCACGTAGTGCAAGCCCATGAAAATGAAGAACGTGAGCAGTACTAAATCCTGCGGACGCAAGACGCTCACAAAGGGGAAGGCTTTCTGCAAACATACCCCGCATTTGAAGTGCCTGAATTTGTTTCAGCACTTTGCGAGGAGGCGCGTTTTTGCCAATGCGTTTTAATGCAAGTGCTGTCATGTCATACAACGCCGTTTCTGCTCGCACGACAGCGCACCATACGACTGACATTAAAAATTACATGCCATGTCCGAACATGAAGCTGTCAAATTTCTGATGATGAAAAAATATGAGACCAAGCTTGCGTGTGCCTGTTCAATTGAAGAGCACGTCACCCGCGTAGTTTTTGAGCGCAGCTAAGTGGTCAATTAGGGATTGCCTTATCAAACGCGCTTGATAATTTAGTCACAAGCTCGTCGATCTGGTTTTCTTCAAGAATAAACGGTGGCGCAAGCAATACGTGATCCCCGTTTTTGCCATCAATCGTGCCACCCATTGGATAGCACATCAGACCTTCTTCAAAGGCTGCGCTTTTGATTTTCTTATTGATCTGTAATTGAGGCGCATAAGGTGTCTTGGTTTCACGCTCTTCAACGATTTCCATTCCTAGAAACAGTCCGCGCCCTCGAATGTCACCAATAAAAGACGCCTGTCCGAATTTTGAAATAAGCTCGGACTTCAGTGTGTTACCAACAGATTGTACGCGTTCAAGCAAGTTTTCATCATCAATAAACTTCATCACAGCAAGACTGCCGGCACATGCAGCCGGATGCCCCATATAGGTATGACCATGCTGGAAAAAGCCGGAGCCGTATTCGATAGTTTCATAGATTGTCTTGCTGCATAACATAGCGCCGATAGGCTGGTACCCAGCGCCCAGGCCTTTAGCGATTGCAAGAATATCAGCCGTGACCCCATCCTGGTCGCAAGCAAACAGGCTTCCCGTGCGTCCCATCCCGCACATGACCTCGTCCAGAATTAAAAGAACACCATGGGCATTACAAATTTCGCGGATGCGTTTGAAGTAACCGTCAACGGATGGCACTGCACCAAGCGTTGCACCCACAACGGGTTCTGCAACGAAAGCCATAACATTTTCTGCGCCGAGCCTTTGAATTTCCGTTTCAAGTTCATTTGCAACGCGTTGGCCAAATTCAAACTCGGTCTCATCATCGCGCTTTTCACGGTACGCATAGCAAGGTGAAATATAGCTTGTATCGACCATAATCGGTGCAAACGGTTCGCGCCTCAATTGGTTTCCACCTGCTGCCAAAGCGCCCAGTGTATTGCCATGATAGCTTTGACGGCGTGCGATAATTTTTGTGCGTGTTGCTTCCCCTTTCTCAAGGAAGAATTGACGCGCAAGTTTAATAGCGGCTTCCATGGCTTCGGAGCCACCGGAAACAAGATAAACCCTATCCAAGCCAGCAGGTGCTTTTTTGATCAGAAATTCGGCAAGTCGTTCGGCGGGATCCGATGTAAAAAACCCTGTATGGGCATAGGCTATTTGATCAACCTGCGATTTGATTGCATCAATGACGGTTTGGTTACTGTGTCCCAAACAGGAAACAGCCGCGCCACCGCAAGCGTCTAGATATTGTTTTCCCTGATTGTCAATCAGATAGCACCCGTCACCATGTGAGATGGTTGGTGAATTCTGTTTTGTATGGCGGTGAAACACGTGGGACATGATGGTGTTATCATTTTTGGTGGTGAAGTAACTTTGAACACCTTAGCCAGTTTGCAGCAAACTACCAGACCAAATCTATGGGGAAGCCTTATAGGCTGTCATTTGTTTTTCTTGCATCAAGTTACATGCAATTTTATCGTCAGTGTGAATGGTTCTAAGGAAACTTGATATGCAGAAAATTGCGTTGGTAACGGGTGCCAGTTCCGGTGTTGGGCAAAACGCTGCAATCTCTCTAGCGGCTGCAGGATTTCATGTAATTGCAACCGCAAGGCGTAAGGATGCGTTGGAACAAACAAGCGCCCAATCAAAAGTTGGTATGGATTGTATTCCTTGTGACGTAAGTAAAATCGAAGAGGTGGACGCACTCTTTCGCGAAATACAAGGGCGTCATGGTCGCCTTGATGTCTTGTTTAATAATGCGGGCAATATGCTGCCATCTATCAATTTTGGCGACATGACATACGAGCAGTTCAAAAGTGTGATTGATGTAAACCTCAATGGTGCTTTTGCGATAGCGCAACGCTCGTTTTCGATGATGCGCGATCAATCTCCGCAAGGAGGGCGTATCATCAACAACGGGTCGGTGTCTGCCTATGTGCCAAGGCCCGGTTCGGCAGCTTACACGGCTTCCAAACATGCAATCACCGGACTTACAAAGAGTATCGCGCTGGATGGGCGCGAGCATAATATTGCGTGCGGGCAGATTGATATCGGCAATGCAGCATCAGACATGACAGCACAGATCAGCAAAGGCGTTCCGCAGGCAGACGGTTCCTTAAAAGGCGAACCAACCATAGACGTTCAACACATTGGTGACGCGGTGGTTCATATGGCAAGTCTGCCTTTAGAAGCCAATGTCCTGTTTATGAATGTCATGGCCACCAATATGCCATTCGTTGGGCGTGGATAAAAACACTCAAAGCTCTCCAGCTTCTTCAAGAACTTTTCTTGCCGCGCGAAAACACTCAAGGCTTTGTGGTACGCCGCAATATATTCCGATCACATGAATAATTGCGCGGATTTCTTCTTTTGTGACACCATTATTAAGAGCACCTTTGCAATGAAGTTCCCACTCATGCATTTTGCCAAGAGCGCCAATCATAGACAGATTCATCATCGAACGGGTCTTGGCATCAATCACATCATCGCCCCAGCCAAAGCCCCAACACCATGCGGTCATCGCTTCCTGAAAAGGTTTGGTGAATTCATCAGCGGCAGCAAGATTATTTTCAACATACGCCGCCCCCAGAGTTGATTTGCGTTGCTCAAGCCCTTTAAGAAATAGGTCTTCGTTAAAGATTGTATCCGTCATGTTTGTGTTGTTCCTATTACTTTCCAACTGTGTTTTATATGTCATAACTGTTTCGGTAACATAGGCAAAGCTTGGTCTGATAGGCTTTAATTCAAACAGTTCGTATTAGATATATTCGTGACTAAAAATTCTTCTACATTGAGCGCGGTGAGATAAAGCCAATGCTGGAGCCACATATCCGCTCAAGGACTTTCATCAAGGCCAACAGGCATGCATTAAAAAAATACGGGCAACATCGTTATCACGATGGACTAGTCAGTCTTACGAATTTTAGGAGCATACAAATATGAAATTGAAGAAACTTGTTTTGACGGGTGCTGCAGGACGGCTTGGCTCATACCTGCGTGAACCATTGAGCAAAATGGCCGATGAGTTGGTATCAACTGATATCAAAGATGATATTGGCAAGCTCTATGAGGGCGAGACCTACATCAAGGCTGATCTTGCGTCACTTGATGATATGATGAGCGTAATTGAAGGTGCAGACATGGTCGTTCACTTCGGAGCGATTGTTGATGAAGCGCCATTCGAGGAGTTACTTGGACCAAATTTTGTGGGTGCTTACAACATCTGGGAAGCAGCCTATAAACACAAGCTCAAACGCGTAGTTTACGCGAGTTCTATTCATGCGGTCGGCATGTATCCCAAGAATGAGTTTATCGGAACTGATGTGCCGCATCGTCCGGATACGTTTTACGGTTTGGCAAAATGTTTCGCTGAAGATCTAGGGCGCATGTATTGGGAAAAGCGCGGCCTTGAGAGTGTGCATTTGCGTATTTTATCTTGCGCCCAAGTTACCAATGCCAGAGCGCTTGGGTCATGGTTGTCCTATGATGATCTGGTGCAATTAGTGGAGCAAAGTATCAACACGCCTGTGACAGGCTTTTCGGTTGTCTATGGTGTCTCGAACAATGACCGCGCACCTGTCGATAATGCAAATGCCTCATTCCTTGGCTATCGCCCCAAAGATAACGCAGAACAATTTGCAACCGAGATTTTGGCTAACGAACCGGAAATGGACCCGCATAACCCTTCACACATGTGCCATGGTGGGCCATTTGCAGGTGTTAAGTTGGGCGAAGGTGCAACAGGCTCAATGAACATTGTCGATGACGCAAAGAAAAACTAATCGCAGCTAGAGCGTATCTGGCTTGGATTGAACCGTTTGAACGCCGTGGCATTTGTGCTC
>CAZEPF010000002.1:0-49486 GCA_964514045.1 uncultured Rhizobiaceae bacterium
GCGAGATGAAGGATATGGCGATTGTTGGTAATATCGGTCACTTTGATAATGAAATTCAGGTTGCAAATCTTCGTAACCTGAAAATGACAAACATTAAAGATCAGGTCGATATGTACGAAATGCCATCCGGTAATCGTATGATTTTGCTTTCGCAGGGTCGTTTGTTGAACTTGGGTAATGCAACGGGTCACCCATCCTTTGTGATGTCTGCATCCTTTACGAACCAAGTGCTTGCACAAATCGAGCTTTGGACCAAAGGGGATGAGTATGGCAACGAAGTTTACATCTTGCCTAAGCATCTTGATGAGAAGGTTGCTCGTCTGCATCTTGAGAAAATCGGCGTGAAATTGACAGAATTGTCAAATGAACAGGCTGATTATATCGGTGTAACCACAGAAGGCCCTTATAAGCCTGAACACTACCGCTATTGATCTGAGAATTTCAGACCACAATATCTAGTAGCTACGGGCCTTTATTGGCCCGTAGCTTTTTTTTGTTCAAAGGTCTTCACGCAGAATCTCTATTTGTTTATTGTTGAAAAACAAAAGCTTCCACGATTCGGCTGACGTTTTGAAGGAAGATATGAAGGCAGGGCAGCAACAGATTCGAGCGGCGAGAGGATCTAAAGCATGCCAGCGGGAAGACCTACACATCGTGCAGGTTGCAATACGGGACTGAAATTACTGTCCAGCAGATTCTGGAAACCGTTTGCGCGTGTTTCTGGGAATAGTAAAACTTTGCCCGCGCTACGAAGCAATTCCTTTGGTAGAAATTTTCGGCAAATCCTGATGGCAAGTTCTGCCTTGTCAGCCACATTGTTGGGTGTTTCTCCAGCATATGCTGTAACCGGTGTCAGTGAAATTCTGGGTAATGCACTTCAAAGTATGGATACAAATGCCACGCTAATGCTTGCTGTTTTTGGCGGTGCCATGAGCTTTGCATTATTGTCTGCGATCTGGATGATCCGTGAACGCAGTCGCATTGTGCAAGAAAATCAAAAGCTAAAACGTGGGCTGACAGAGCTGCGTGCGCTTAGTGATCGTAATTCGGCAATTGCAGGAATGCCGGGTCAATATACGATTGTCTGGAATAACGCGCAGGAAGCGCCGATCATACTTGGGCAATTACCTGACAAGTCGGCTATTCCATCAGACCATGACCAGCTATTGGCGTTTGAGCGTTGGTTAAGTGCAGATTCTGCCTCCTTGTTTGACGCTATGCTTGCAGAGCTTCGAAGTGACGCCAGAAGTTTCAAAACCGCTTTGCGCAATAAAGAAGGTGAACTGGTTGAGGTGATCGGCAACACCACTGCAGGATATGCGTATGTGAAACTTGCAGATTTGAGTGCCGAGCGAAAAGAACATGCGCGATTACAATCGCAACATGACAATCTTCAAGCAACATTTTCAACATTAGAAAGCCTGCTTCAAAAGCTTCCTTTGCCTGTGTGGATGCGCCGTGATGATTCAAGCCTGTCATGGGTCAATCCGGCCTATGCCCATGCGGTTGATGCGCAAACACCGCAAGAGGTAGTGAAGAGTGACGCAGAATTGTTTGATGCAAATCTGAAAGAGCGGCTTTCTTCGCAAGACAATGATGCTCTCTTCATGGAAGAGGTTCGTGCAACCATTGCGGGCGACCGCAAGCCACTTGATGTGTTTAACGTGAAGTCAAAATCAGGCAGTGCCGGAATTGCCTTTGATAAGAGCGACCTTGATCAAGTTCGAAAAGCGCTGGAAGAAACCAATGATGGTCATTCCAAAATGCTGGACCAACTGGCAACGGCGGTGGCGATTTTCGACAAGTCGCAGAAGCTTGTGTTTTTCAATTCCAGCTTTCAGCAGATGTGGAAACTTGAACAGGCGTTTCTGGATTCGCAACCCTCCAATTCTGAATTATTGGATGCGATGCGTGACGTGAAATTGTTGCCGGAGCATCCGGACTGGCGCAAATGGCGCGATGAACAGGTTAGCATTTATCAAGCTTTGGAATCCCGTGAAGAGTGGTGGCACCTGCTGGACGGACAAACGGTGCGTGTGGTTTCGGCCCCGCAAAATACGGGTGGATCAAACTGGATTTTCGAAAACGTAACCGAACGGCTGGCGCTTGAAAGTAATTATAATGCGCTCATTCGTGTTCAGGGTGAAACGCTGGATCACCTCAACGAGGCTGTTGCTGTGTTCGGGTCAGACGGTAAATTGCGATTGTTTAATCCGGCACTGGAAGCACTGTCGTTTGAGCTTGGTTTAGAGACACAGGAAAATATCCATATTTCTGCGATCATTGAAAGCTGGTCAGGTGCGGTTACCAATCCCGAACAATTGGTAGAAATTCAGGGCAAGGTAACTGGTCTTGATGATACGCGTGACGAGATACGGGGTCGTATCAATGTTACCCAAGGCCAGGTGCTTGAATATTCTGTCGTGCCATTGCCGGAAGGGCAATCCATGCTGACATTCGCTGATGTGACAGCAACTGTGAAGTTTGAAAATGCCTTGCGTGAACGTGCAGAGGCACTTGAAGAGTCCGATCTTCTGAAAAGTAAATTTATAAACCGTGTTTCGTACCAACTTCGTGCTCCCCTCACCAGTATTTCAGGGTTTGGAGAATTGCTTGCAACACCGGAACTTGGTTCGCTCAATTCCAAACAGGATGAATATTTAGGGCATATCAATTCTGCCGTTTCTGTTTTGCGGACCTTGGTAGATGATATTCTTGACCTTGCATCAATTGATGCAGGCACGATGCGGCTTGATCTTCAAAAAGTGGATGTGCAATCAACTGTTGATAGTGTTTTGCTCACCCATGTGGATGTGATGAAAAGCAAAGGTTTGAAGGCGGAAGTTTCTGTCGAAAAAAGTGCTGCCATGCTCAACGCGGATCCAGAGCGTTTGGAGCAAATTCTGGATAACCTGATTTCTAATGCGGTTACTATTTCACCAGATGGTGGCACGATTTCTATCAGAGCTAAATGTGATGCTGATGAAATCGAGCTTGAGATTGCTGATGAGGGTCCAGGCATTGCCGAGGCTGACCGCGATAAAGTGTTTGACCGTTTTGAGGCACAAGTAACAACGAATGGCCGTCAGGGTTCTGGCTTGGGTCTTTCTATTGTTAAGGGTTTTGTTGAACTGCATGGTGGCAAAATTTCCATTAAGGAAAATGTTGAGCGCGGTGCGTGTTTTGTTTGTGCATTCCCGATTGGTGAAAAGTCAAAGCAAACGCTTGATGATGCGCCAGACACAGATGCTGGATCAGATATAAGCGATCCGGCAGTTGCTGCCGCCTAAGGCTGGTTTGAATGATCACTCGTAATCACCAAACTGAAGATCAGGTCGTCCGGTTTGCTGCTGACCTTGCAATGGCGGTTAAGCCTGGTGATCTGATTTTACTTTCCGGTGATCTGGGTGCTGGAAAAACCACTTTTGCGCGGGCGTTTATTCGTCAGATGGCAGAGCTGGAAGAGCTTGAAGTGCCTAGCCCAACCTACACGATCAGCCAATCCTATGATACGCGCGTGCCAGTTCATCATATGGATTTATACAGGATTAACGGGCTGGATGAGTTGGAAGAAACCGGATGGACTGACCTTGCTGAGACAGGGTGCGTGTTAATGGAATGGCCGGAAAATTGCTTTGACGAGTTTCCGGAAAATGCAATTCATCTTTCCATTGTTCAAGATGGTCTGGATGCGCGCGTGCTTACTTTGAAGGCTCCGGCGGATACCCTCACCAGAATTGAGCGCAGTTTTGAAATTCGTGCGTTTCTGGATGCTAATGGTTACAAAGATTGTGACCGGAAATTTTTAACAGGTGACGCTTCCGCGCGTGCCTATGAGACCATTGGTGATCAAGACACGATCATGATGAATGCGCCTGCAATGCCGGATGGTCCGCCTGTTCGCGATGGCAAACCTTACAGTCAAATTGCAAAGCTTGCAGAGGACGTGTCTGCGTTTGTCGGTGTTGATCAGCTCTTGCGCGAAAATGGACTTCAAGCACCTGAAATCTATGCCGCAGACGTAGACAACGGATTACTGCTTACCGAAAACTTCGGCGCAGCTACCATAATTGACGATAAGCGTGCGCCAATAGTGGAACGCTATGAAGCATCTGTCGAACTGCTTGCCCATATGCACGGATTGGAATTTGCCAGTAAAATCGAATTTCAGCGCGGTAAGGTTCACACTATTCCACCGTATGATCATGAAGCGATGATGATTGAGGCAGAGCTGCTACTTGATTGGTATATTCCGCATGAAACAAGTGCAGACAAAGATAAGGAGAATGCCCGCTTCAAGCAAATCTGGACTGATCTGATCGGGATTGTATCCGCCCACCCAAAAACGATCACACTGCGCGATTACCATTCACCCAATATTATCTGGATGGATGACAATTCCGGAATTGACCGTGTGGGTCTGATCGATTTTCAAGATGCGGTACTGGGTCCACAAGCATATGATGTTGCTTCTGTTATCCAAGATGCACGCGTTGACGTTTCGCAAGACTTGGAAACGCGCTTGCTGGATCACTATATAAAATGTCGTAAAGGTGCGTCGCCTGACTTTGATGAAGTTGAGTTTAGGGCAAGCTTAGCCATCATGGCAGCGCAGCGAGCGACCAAGATTTTGGGTATTTTTGTTCGTCTAGATGTTCGCGATGGCAAGCCAAATTATAGGGTGCATATTCCGCGGATGCTTGATTACCTCGGTAGGAGCATCAAACACCCGGTTTTGGCCGACTATCGTGATTGGCTAAACACTGTAATGGAACTGTAACAATTGAGGCGCATACGGCGCATCAAGACCGTTAAGAAAAATTAGTAAGGAAATTGCTATGCCACATTTTAAGGTGGTTAAACCAACAGCTTTTAAAAAGGTTCCCCGCAAAGCAATGGTGCTTGCAGCAGGTCTTGGAACCCGTATGCGTCCGCTCACTGATACTGCTCCCAAGCCAATGATTGAAGTGTTTGGTAAGCCCTTGCTTGATCATGCACTTGAAGCACTTGAGCGTGTGGGTGTTGAAGAAGCGGTGGTGAACGTACACTACCTACCGGATCAAATTGAAGAGCATCTGCATAAACGCAAAGGAATTTCGACGGTTATTTCTGATGAACGTGAGATGCTGCTGGATTCAGGTGGGGGGATCGCCAATGCACTTCCGCATCTGGGTAATGATCCGTTTTACGTATTGAACGCAGATTCATTCTGGGTAGAGGGTTTTAAGCCCAACCTGTTACGCATGGCTGAGTTTTGGGATCAGCAAAGCATGGATATTTTGCTTCTGCTTGCAGGCACAGCCAATGCTGTCGGGTTCACGTCACGCGGAGATTTCACAATGGACCCTGATGGTCGTTTGACCCGCCGTGCTGAATCTAAGATTGCGCCGTTTGCCTATGCGGGTGCTGGCATATTAAAGCCGGAGATTTTTAAGGATGGCGTAAAGGGAGCGTTTTCTTTGAACCGTCAGTTTGACGATGCTCTTGAAACCGAGCGCATGTTCGGGTTACGCCTTGAAGGTCTTTGGCTTCATGTGGGCACGCCTGATGCAATTGTGGAAGCAGAAGACGCGATTGCAAAAAGCGCAGCTTGATGGGAAACTTCTCTTAAGGTTACGCTCAAGCGTGACGAGTGGGAGAGCGGCATTTCTGAATCAGCAAGTTTAAGGTCCAAGTCGGCATTACCAGCATCCGGCAATGTGTTTTCAATTCCGGCAGGAGCTGATTTTTTACAGGTTCTTGTTGATCGCCTGATGTGCGGAGACCTTGTGTCGGGATATTGCCCGCAAGATGATCCGCTCATTCTTTCTGACGCAACGGTCTATGTGCCAAATCGGCGTGCTGCGCGCGCCCTATCCACGTCATTTCTGGCAAGGCTTGAAGGGCGTGCAACCCTGCTTCCCAAGATTAAAACGCTTGGTGATATTGACGATTCTGAATTTGGTCTGGTTTTGGAGGGGGAAGATGCTCTCCACGATAAGCCATCCATTGGTTCGCTTGAACGAAAGCTTGAACTCGCGCGTTTGATCCAGAAATGGAAAGATACAATTGCTGGAAACTCCCTGCGTCTGTTTGGGGATGAGGAAATCAGAATTCCCACCAGCCCGTCTGATTCCATTTTGCTCGCAGAAGAATTGGGCAATCTTTTAAGCCAGATTACACAAGAAGAAGTGAGTTGGAATACGGTTGATGAACTGGTGCCGGATGAACATGCAGATTGGTGGGGTCTTACGACTTCCTTCTTGCAGATCATTATGGAAATCTGGCCAAGGCATTTGCAAGAGAAAGGATTGGTCGACCCCGCGCAACAGGCGATCACGCTTTTGAAGCGACGGGCTGCCTGGTATTGGGAACACGGTCACGACAAGCCTGTTATCGTGGCAGGTTCAACGGGTTCTGTTCCGTCTACTCAACTGCTGCTTAGAACAGTTGCCGGCCTTCCAAAGGGTGCGGTTGTTTTACCCGGTGTCGATTTTTCCATATCGGATGAGGAGTGGAAACGGCTTTCCAGTTCAACACTGATTGATGATCCTTTAATTGAATCACAGCCCCAGTTTGGTTTGGCGCGAACCTTGGAATTTCTTGGGTCCGAGCGCGGTAATGTTACTAATTTATCGCAAGTGACAGGTGATCTTAACACCCGTAACAAATTAGTCAGCCTGTCCTTGGCGCTTTCGGACTTTAGTGCGTCATGGGTCGGGGCAATTGAGGAGTATTCCAAACAAGAACTCGAACAAGCATTTGATCATGTCAGTCTGATTGAGGCGATCAACGAACGGCAGGAAGCGTTAGCGATTGCTGTTGCACTACGTGAAACCCTAGAGAGCGAAGATAAAACGGCGGCACTTGTCACGCCGGACCGGAATCTGGCGCGGCGGGTTTCGATAGAATTACAGCGCTTTGGAATCTTGATTGATGATTCTGCTGGCGTGCCTTTGTCCAATACTGAGGCGGCATTGTTTATCCGTCAGTTGGTCGACGCTATTTTTGTGACTGTTTCAAATGCAGGGCTGACGGCGTTTCTGAAAAACCCATTGCTTGCTGCGGGCTTTCCCAACCATCATGCAATACGGTTGGCGCAAAATTTTGAGCATGCTGCGTTACGTGGGCAGATCCACTCGCCCAAGATAGGTAAGTTTCATGAGTTTCTCACATTACGAAGAAACCGGCTGGCCAATGAAAAACATATAGCCCCGCGCATACGCTCGTTTACAGATGAAGACTGGAAGCATTTGCTTGCGTGGTCACAGAAAATAGATTTATTCTTGGCACCCCTAGTTGAGCTTGCGTCTAGCAAGGGTACAATCTCACTAGGCCAGATTTTTCATGTTTTGCGGTCTGTTCTCTCTGAACTGGGAAGAGATGAGGAAGAGCGCAGCACTTTGTCATCGGCAAGTGGTGCAGAAGACATTGAAACCCTCTTTCGCCAAATGCAGGAGGGTAGTGCTGGCGAGTTCACGCTACTGCCAGAAGAATTTCCGGCAATACTGGACGCCTTATTTTCCAGTATGATTTCGCGCAGTGGTGCAAACTCGCATCCACGCTTACATATTTACGGGCCGCTTGAAGTGCGTTTACTAAACCATGATCGTGTAATTCTTGCCGGCTTGAACGAAGATACATGGCCGCAGAATTTCAGGAGTGATCCTTTTCTTAATCGGACCCTGCGGCGTCAGTTGGGGATGCCATCGCCCGAGCGGCGAACAGGATTGGCAGCGCATGATTTTCAGCAATTGATGGCGTCCCGCGAAGTTATCCTGTCTCGATCGGGTCGCGTCAATAAGGCGCCGACTGTTGCCTCACGCTGGATACAACGCCTGTCAGCATTGCTTGGTAACGAGCTTTCAAAAACATTGAAGATGCGTGGTGATGTCTATTTACGGTTAGCCGATATGATGGATGAGGCTGAGGAGAGAAGTCCACGTCAGGCGAGACCTGCGCCAACACCTCCGGTTAAAAACCGTCCTAATGAATTGCCTGTAACAGATATTGAAACGTGGATACGTGACCCTTACGCGCTGTATGCAAAACGGGTTTTGAAACTGTCACCGCTTGATCCGCTAGAGCGTGAACCTGATGCTTTGCTAAAGGGGACGCTCTACCACAAGATAATGGAGGTTTATGTTCTGGACGGTGGGCCTGATCTGCCAGTCGATGAAAGATATGAGTTCCTCAATGCGATTGCCAATAGGTTGATTGAAGAAGAAAATCTCGCTGACGAAATCGCTAAACTCTGGAAACTGCGCTTTGGGCAAATCGCTGATGCGTATCTTGCTTGGGAAGTAAGCTATCAAGAAACATATGGCCCTCATAAAATCCTGACCGAGATTAAAGGCTCGATTGATATAGTTGATGACGGGTTCACCCTGACTGCACGCGCTGACCGTATTGATATCATGGCAGATAACAGGTCGCATTTGTTTGACTATAAAACCGGAAGCTCGCCATCGCCTGCACAGGCAAGATCACTTTCCCCGCAATTGGCACTTGAGGCATTGATTGTTCAAGAGGGCGGATACCCCAATGTGGAAGCACAGATGGTGGCTGATATGCGGTATCTGCGATTGAAGGTGAAAGAGAAAATTGGAGCAGAAAATATTGAAGGTAAAAACGATACGCTTGAATCAATTATCCTGAAAGCCTCGATGAATTTGAACGCTATCGTTGCTGCATATCGTGATCCGGACCAAGGATATGTGTCTCGCCATGCGCCGTTTAAGGATGGTGAAATGGGTGGCGACTATGACCACCTTGCGCGGGTAAGAGAATGGTCCTTTGGCGAGGATGATGACGATGAGTGACGCGTTCAATATTCCTCCAACTACATTGGCTGAGCAGTTTGCAGCATCAGACCCTGAACGCTCTGCCTGGGTGTCTGCAAATGCGGGTTCTGGAAAAACCCATGTTCTGACGCAGCGTGTTATCCGGCTCATGCTGGCAGGTAATTCTCCTGATCGTATTTTATGTCTGACCTTCACGAAGGCGGCGGCAGCCAATATGAAGAATCGCGTATTTGATACGTTGGGCGGTTGGACCATGCTTCCTGATGACAAGCTTGCGGTCGAAATCGAGAAATCTACGGGCAAGCGGCCAACTCATAAAACATTGAACCGTGCGCGACAGCTTTTTACGGAAGCTTTAGACACACCCGGCGGCCTGAAAATCCAAACCATTCATGCGTTCTGTGAGGCATTGCTGCACCAGTTCCCACTTGAAGCGAATGTGTCGGGTCATTTTGAAGTGGTTCAGGATGTTGCTCAAACTGTCATGCTGGCAGAAGCGCGCGCGAGTATTTTACAAAATGATGCGCCGGAGGAACTGCTACACGCGTTTGAGGCGTTGGCAGAACTCGTAAGTGATTATGATATCGATAATGGCATTGCCGAACTCATCTCGAAGCGGCATGCTTTTCAAGCATGGATGGGTCGGTTTGAAACCATTGACGAGGCTGTTGATCAGCTTTACGCGCAGCTTGGTATCTCACCAGACGATACAGTTGAGAGTATTATTTCTGATGCAATACAGCAAATAGGCGAACATGCTGATCTGTTTAGGGAGGTTGTTCCTTTTGCTAGTGCCAGCGACAAGAAAACAGACATTACACTTGCAAAAAACCTTACCCGCTATCTCAATAGTGATTGCGATAGTTTGAAATTCGAAGCAATTAAAGCAGCCTCTCTTACCCAAGCTGAAACCGTTAGAACTGACAAAGGCCTTGCCACAAAAGAGGTAAAAAAAACCTTCCCTGATTTGGTTGAACGCATACAGGTCTGCGGCGAGATTGTTCTCAATGCGCTGGATACAATCCGTACTCATCGGATGATCGAAAAATCCAGATATCTTTTCACAATCGCGCGCGCTGTCTTGGATGGATACGAGCGAGAGAAACGCGCAAAGGGTCTGGTTGATTATGACGATATGATCTGGAAATGCGAGCATTTGCTCAAGCGTCCCGATATTCGGGACTGGGTCAGGTATCGCTTGGATCAAGGCATTGATCATATGTTGGTTGATGAAGCGCAGGATACCAGCCCCGCCCAATGGCAGATCATCAATGCGGTCACTGAGGATTTTTATACCGGAGAAGGCGCATTCAAACGCAATCGAACCATTTTTGTGGTGGGTGACGAAAAGCAGTCAATTTATTCTTTTCAAGGTGCTGATCCGGCAGAGTTTTACGTGCAGCAGAATAGACTGGAAACAAAAGTTTCAGACGTTGGCCGTGAGTTAAAAAACGCAAAACTCAATCTGTCATTTCGTTCTACGCAGGACGTATTGCATGCAGTGGACGAGGTTTTCAAACTTGAGGTTAATGCTCAAGGGCTAACTCAAGATGGTGGAACGCCGACCCATGATGCCGTGCGCAATGCAGACCCTGGTGAAGTTCAGGTCTGGCCACTTTTCATCAAAGAAAAAACGACTGAGCCACAAAACTGGCTTGACCCGATTGATCGCGACGGAGCGGGTGATCCTGCGGTATTGCTTGCGGAGAAAATTACCCAATCGGTTAAGTCCTGGGTTGGGCAGGTTCTGCCGGGTATGCAAGAACCGCTTACGCATGGAGATATTCTAGTTCTGGTAAGAAAGCGCGATCGGTTTATTCCGGCCCTTACAAGAACCATGAAGGATGCTGGCGTTAAAGTAGCGGGTTCTGATCGTCTACGCCTGCTGGAACATATTGCAATTGAAGACTTGCTTGCGATCGGGCGATTTACGCTGCTGCCTGATGATGATCTCAATCTTGCCTGTGTATTAAAAAGTGTCCTGTTCGATATGGATGACGAGACATTGTTTTCACTTGCGCACAAGCGAGGCAAGAAATCACTCATCCAGCATCTGGAAAGTATTGCTGCTGATGATGACCATGCTGCGAACGAGATTGCCAAACAGGTTTTGCCCGTCCTTGAGTTGATACAAAACAAAAGTACCAAACTTGGTCTTTACGAATTCTATGCTTGGGTGCTGGGTGTGCACGGGTTAAGGCGTAAAATTCTGGCGCGTCTCGGCATGGAAGCAGAAGATGTACTCGATGCGTTTGTCGATGAAATTCTGTCCTTTACCCAAGAGGGTGGATTGGGACTGGAAGCATTTATCGCACAATTGACAAAGGCTAATCCCGAGATCAAGCGTGAGGTTGAGCTTGATCGTGATGAGGTTCGTATCATGACTGTACATGCCTCCAAGGGGTTGGAAGCGCGTGTGGTCTTTATGGTGGATTCGTGCGGGAAAGCGATTGTTTCCAGCCATCGTTCAAAGCTTATAGAATTGGAGACGGGCAGCACGCCTGCATTGGTTTGGGCACCTAGTGGCGTTGATCAGGTCTCAGGTATTTCTGAAACACTTGCTGCGATGGATGAAGCAACGGAATCTGAATACAGGCGCTTGCTCTATGTGGGCATGACGCGTGCCGCAGACCGATTGGTGGTGTGTGGGTATCGTGGAATTAACGAGCCAAAATATTCGTACTGGCATAAGATGGTGCATGATGCGCTTGCGCCAGATGCTGCGCCAATTCTTGATGATGACGGCGAACAGTCAGGTATCCGCTGGATAAGTGAAGACAAGCCAGCGCGTGACGCTAAGGCACAAAATGCGAGTTCGCCAGCTCACCTCACGACGGCTCCTGACTGGTTGTTTACACCTGCACCTTCAGAACCTGTTTTGCCACGACCTCTCACACCGTCTGGTGCTTATGCAATTATCGACGAAGAATTGAAAGAACGCCGCCGCCCACCTTTTGAGCCGGTGACTGAGGCATCTGGGTTTTCACTGGAAATCGGGAACACTGTTCACACTTTGCTTGAGTTGCTGCCAGATGTTTCTGCTGACCGGTACCAGGAGATTATTGATCGGTATGTGCGATCTGTAGGTTCTGCCTGGAGTGCCAATCAACGAAATTCTGTCTTTGAAGCGGTTGAAGCAATTTTATCCGGTGAGGAATTTCAGCCAATTTTTTCTAAGGATAGCCGTGCGGAGGTGTCTCTGGTTGGCAGTCTTGAAACGCAGTCTGGATTGAGGTTGATTTCGGGCCAGATTGACAGGCTTGTGGTCGAAGAAAATCGTTTGATGGTTGTTGATTATAAGACCAACAGAATTGTGCCGGATACGTTTGATGAATATCCCAGTGAGTATGTGGCACAACTTGCGCTATACAGGCACTTAGTCCGAGAGATTTTCCCCAAACATTCGATTGCGTGTGCGATTTTATGGACGTCACATCCAAAATTAATTGAACTGCCAGATGAGCTTCTGGACTGCGCAATGGCCGTTCTCAAGAAAGGGTGAACAGGCGTTTCCATCCCTTGACGCATGGCAGGTGGCTTCTTACGTTTGGTTCAACTGTAATAAAGCTGGCGAATCCCGCCGGTATTCATAAAGGAGCCTATAATGGCCACGCAAACCGTTGATACAAACAATTTTGAAGCCGATGTTCTGAAATCATCAGAGCCTGTTGTCGTGGACTTTTGGGCAGAATGGTGCGGCCCGTGTAAAGCGATTGGCCCAAGCCTTGAAGAAATTTCTGATGAAATGGCTGGCAAGGTGAAGATTGCCAAGGTCAATATTGATGAAAATCCAGACATTGCTGCACAATACGGCGTCCGCTCAATTCCAACATTGGTATTGTTCAAAGATGGCGAGCCTGCATCCATGCAAGTAGGCGCGAAACCTAAAAATGCTCTTGTTGACTGGATCAATGGCGCTGCTTAAGCAAATCATAATCCAAGAGTTTTGAGCCCGGTTTTGACCGGGCTTTTTTGTGTCCGCCGATAGTTTCTTACGTAGGTGGTGTTTTATTATGCGCTAAAACTTCACCCACCATGTAAAGTGATCCACAAAACAGAATTTGAGCATCTTCATTGCGCATTGTATAGGCTTTGGCTTGCTCTATGCCTTCTTGAAGGCTTTGGCTAGTATTGGCGGAAAGGCCAGCAGCACTTGCATACTTTGCCAGTTCTTTGGCAGGAATGCTGGCTTCACTCATTGCAACCGGAATGGTGATTACATCAGCGTTTAGTTCTTTGAATGCTTCGAAATAGCCTGACGGTTCTTTCGTGTTGATCATGCCGCATACCAATAAGAGCTTTCGGTTTGCGCCAGCGCGTTGTCTGAGAAGTTCCTTAGCGATCACTTCGCCAGCGGCGGGGTTGTGACCGCCATCAATCCATAGGTCAGGATTGCCGCCCATGTTTTTTGCGATGGTTCCATCTGACAAACGTTGCAAGCGACCGGGCCAAGTGACGGTTTTCATTCCCTTTGCCCATGCTTGATCGTCAATCTTAATCCCGCTTACACGCAATGCGGCCATGGCAAGTGCTGCATTATCAATTTGATGCTCACCTACGAGTTGCGGTAAGGGCAGGTCAATCAGGCCGTCTGAATCCTGATAGGCAAAGCCGGTTGCATCGCGGTACGCATCAAAATCCTGCCCAGCAATGAAGATGCTTGATTGTTTTTTTAAGGCTACCTCTTCGATGGTGTCGCGGGCATCATCATGCTGTCTGCCAATGGCAACTGGAACTTTATGTTTTATAATGCCTGCTTTTTCGAAGGCGATCTTACTGATCGTATCGCCGAGATACGCCTGATGGTCGAGTGCGACAGGAGTGATTGCCGTTACAATCAGATTTTGGATGACATTTGTTGCATCAAACCGTCCGCCTAGACCCACTTCTACCAATGAGAAATCAGCCTTGTGCTCGCTGAACAAAACACACATGACGGCGGACATAATCTCAAAAATAGTGATGGGTTGATTGTTATTTGCGTTGGCTACGCGCTCAATTGCATTGGCCAGTACATCATCACTCACCAATGATCCGGCAAGCCGATAGCGCTCGTTCCAATTCACCAAATGCGGTGACGTATGCACATGGACGGAATATCCTGCGGCCTCGAGTATTGATCGGCAAAAGGCAAGTGTCGAGCCTTTACCATTGGTGCCTGCGACATGAATTGCAGGCGGAATTTTAAGGTGAGGATTACCCAGTTTTTCTAAAAGCGTCGTAATTCTATCAAGTGATAAATCAAAGCCTTTCGGATGAATTTCCGAAAGCTTATCAATCAGGGCATCGGTACGGGTTGTCACTTTAAGCTAAACTTAGGGTCAGGACCCATTAATTAACGCACTATGGTGGCGATGAATTTGTTTGAATGAAAGGCGTAGATGCGCAGGAAACCGTCTGGTTTTCAAGCGTTTACAACGTATCAGTCGGGCAAATTCATCCCATCCGCAGGACAGACTGCTATGACTGCGATCTACAGCGTCAAAGCTTTTAACCGGGGGATGAACCCCGCTTTGCAAGCTTTTCCTTGTATTTCTTGTCATATCAACTGCCATAGTGTGCAAATTAATGAGTCCTGACCCTAGGCCGGATTGGTTTCGTCTGTCAGTTTGCTTGCTTCACCTGTTTCATCAAGGATGGCTAGCGTCTCGGGCGTAGCGGTCCCGGATGGGTCTTCAGCATCAGGCTCTATGATTTCCAATGCTGGCAGGTTCAACATCAGTCGTATCAATCTTGATAAGGTGGCTTTCATATCAAGGCGGCTGACGATCATGTCAATCATGCCATGTTCCAGAAGATATTCCGATGTCTGAAAATCGTCTGGTAATTTTTCGCGGATGGTTCCCTCAATCACACGACGACCCGCAAAGCCGATTACCGCACCTGGTTCTGCGATGTGAACATCGCCCAACATGGCATAGGATGCAGATACTCCACCTGTGGTGGGATTGGTGAGCACAACAATATAGGGAACGCCTGCGTCTTTCATCATCTGAACGCCAACGGTTGTGCGTGGTAATTGCATCAGGGACAAAATACCCTCCTGCATCCGCGCCCCACCTGATGCTGCAAACAAAATCAATGGTGTTTTGCTTTCTGCTGCCAGTTCCATGCCTTTGATGATCATCTCGCCAGCGGCCATGCCCAGTGAGCCACCAATGAATTGCATCTCATGGACGACCGCGATCATTTCCAGTCCGTTGACTTTGCCGCGTGCGGTAATGATGGAATCATCCAAGCCTGTTTTCCGGCGTGCGTCTTTTAGCTTGTCGATATATTTGCTCTTATCGCGAAACTTTAGCGGGTCTTGAGCAACCTTAGGCATTTCGAGTTGTTCAAACTCGCCCCCATCAAAGAAGAAGCTTAGTCGCTCAAGTGCCGAAATTTTCATGTGGTAGCCGGAACTTGGCACCACGCCCATGTTTGCTTCCAGATCTTTGTGAAAGACCATTTCACCCGACTCAGGACATTTAATCCATAGGTTTTCCGGCATTTCCTTGCGGCTTAAAATACCACCGATTTTTGGTCTAACGAGATTGGTAATCCAGTTCATGGGTCTGGTCTTTCGTTTGAAGTCTTATCTTACGTAGCGTTAGAATTACTGTAAACTAATGTTTAACAGACCGAACGCCGGTTGCAAGGTCAGCCACTAAAGCGTGAACCGCAGCAGGAGTATTGCTTGTTGCGTTACCCTGACTATCGAGGCTGTTCTCGATTGCATTTACCAAAGCAGAGCCAACCACTACCGCATCAGCACCTTTGCCGATATCGGCTGCTTGCTCGGCAGTTTTGACACCAAAACCAACTGCAACGGGTAGGTCTGTGGAACTCTTGATTGCAGCAACAGCATTGGAAACCTTGTGAGGGTCCGGTGCTGCTGCACCTGTAATGCCTGTGATGGATACGTAGTAGAGAAAGCCTGATGTATTTTCCAATACGCGGGGAAGGCGGTCTCCGTCTGTTGTTGGTGTGACTAACCGGATGAAGTTGATCTCTGCAGCCATTGCTGGAATACAAAGTTCGTCATCTGCTTCCGGTGGAACATCAACGATGATCAAACCATCGACCCCCGCAGCTTTTGCGTCAGCAATAAACTTCTCGTTCCCGTAAATATAGATCGGGTTGTAATAACCCATCAGAACGATTGGCGTTTCATTATCACTCTTGCGGAATTCGCTCACCATCTGAATGGTCTTGGCCAGCGTCATACCGCCCTTTAGCGCCCGTTGTCCGGCAAGCTGAATTGCTGGGCCATCGGCCATGGGATCGGAAAATGGCATGCCGATCTCGATCAGGTCGGCGCCCGCATCCGGCAAGCCTTTTAGAACTTCCAGAGCGGTTTTTTCATCTGGATCACCGCCCATGATAAACGTAACCAACCCTGGGCGGCCTTCACTTTTGAGCGCTGCAAAGCGTGCATCAATACGTGTTGTCATGTGATGTATCCTTAAAGCTCAACGCCAAGTGCTGCGCCGACAGTGAAAACATCTTTGTCTCCACGGCCACACAGGTTCATGACAATGACTTGGTCTTTGTCCATTGTCGGTGCACGTTTTATAATCTCTGCTAATGCGTGGCTTGGCTCAAGCGCTGGAATAATACCTTCAACCCGACACAGCATCTGGAATGCTTCAAGGGCTTCGGTGTCCATGATCGGCACGTATTCAACGCGGCCCGAATCTTTCAGCCATGAATGTTCCGGTCCAATGCCCGGATAATCAAGACCTGCTGAAATCGAATGGCCTTCGAGAATTTGTCCATCATCATCCTGCAGGAGGAAGGTCCGGTTGCCATGAAGTACACCTGGTT
This sequence comes from uncultured Rhizobiaceae bacterium, assembly GCA_964514045.1. GTDB lineage: Bacteria > Pseudomonadota > Alphaproteobacteria > Rhizobiales > Rhizobiaceae > JAALLB01. The sequence goes on from CAZEPF010000002.1 coordinate 16,593, forward strand.
TGCCTGCTGATAGGGATGCACAATGCTCATCACCTGACAGGCCTCTACCGCCTGCTTCAACGCCGACGATCTGCACGCTTTTATCATCAAGGAACGGATGGAAGAGTCCAATCGCATTTGATCCGCCACCGACTGATGCAACGATCATGTCGGGCAGCTTGCCTTCTGCTTCCATAATTTGTTCGCGGGTTTCTTTGCCAATCACAGACTGGAAATCACGAACAAGTTCTGGATAAGGGTGTGGGCCTGCTGCCGTGCCGATCAGGTAGTAGGTGTCTTCGACATTGGTAACCCAATCACGTAGGGCTTCGTTCATTGCGTCTTTAAGCGTTCCTGCACCTGCGGTTACAGGTACGATTTCCGCTCCCAGCAATTTCATGCGGAATACGTTGGGCGACTGGCGCTCGACATCCGTCTTGCCCATGTAAACAACACATGGAAAACCAAACTTTGCTGCAACCGTAGCAGCCGCTACGCCGTGCTGTCCGGCGCCTGTTTCTGCGATGATGCGGGTTTTGCCCATGCGTTTTGCAAGCAGGATTTGGCCGATGCAATTATTGATCTTGTGAGAACCTGTATGGCTCAGCTCGTCGCGCTTGAAATAGATTTTTGCACCGCCGAGTTCTTTCGTCAGGCCTTCTGCAAAATAAAGCGGAGAAGGCCTGCCCGTATAATGCTTGTTAAGGCTTCCAACTTCTGCTGCAAATTCTGGGTCAGTTTTGGCTGCCTCATAATGTTTTTCGAGGTCCAGAATAAGTGGCATTAGCGTTTCGGCAACGTAACGACCGCCAAAAATACCGAAGTGGCCGTTCTCGTCAGGTCCGGTTTTATAGGAATTCGGCTCTACAGGTTTACTCAACGCTACGTTCCTTTTGTGTCGCGATCTGAAGTATTTCTCGGATCATGTTTTCGTTCTTAACGCCGGGACTAGTTTCAACGCCGGAGGATAAATCTATTCCCCACGCGCCGGATTGCTCGATTGCGTCGGCTATGTTGTCGATGCCCAGTCCACCAGACAGAACATATGGCACAGTTTGGGGCCAATCGTCCATGATCTCCCAATCAAATGCGACACCATTTCCACCTGGCAGGTCCGCACCCTTGGGAGGTTTGGCATCAAATAGAAAGTAATCGGCAATTCCAATATAGGATTTTGCTTTTTCCAAGTCTGTATGGTCGCGCACTGCAATGGCTTTCATCACCGGAAGATTGAAGCGTTGCTTTACCTGAGATACCCGCTCTGGCGATTCTGATCCATGCAGTTGCAGAATGTCAGGCTGCATCGCATCGATAATCTGGCTTAGAGCCTCATCATCTGCATTCACACTCACCGCAACTTTCTGGATTTGATTGTTTGCGTGTTGCGAGAGCTTACCAGCTTGATCAAGGCTGACGTTTCGTGGGCTTTTTTCGTAGAAGATCAAGCCGATATGCGTTGCTCCGCCTTCGATGACTGCATCAATGGCTTGGGTCGTGGAGAGGCCGCATATCTTGATGAATTCAGGAGTGATCATGCTATCGGATTGGCATGGCTTTGACGCAGAGTCCAGCCTAGTTCTTCCAACTTCCCTCATCCCACATACGAGTGAGAGATGCACGATAGTTTGGCCAGTGATAGGTCATGCCAAGCAGCTCTTTGGATTTGGCATTACTGACGCGTTTATTTTCACCATAAAAGCTACGCGCCATTGGTGAGAGTTCCGCTGTTTCAAAATCAAGCTCCGGTGGCGGGGTTTTTCCTGCAATTTCGTGGGCGAATGCGACCACATCCTGTGGGGGGGATGGTTCATCGTCTGTAATGTTGAAAATTCCACCAATGTTGTTTTCCATCGCTTTTGCAACGGCCTGACCAATGTCTTCGCGATGGATGCGATTGAACACTTGTCCGGGTTTGACCAAACGCCGTGCATTGCCTTTTTCGATGTTCATGAAGGCATTGCGTCCTGGGCCATAAATACCGGATAGTCTGAAAATGCCTAGCGGGATATCCATCTGTGTTGCTGCATCCTGCCACGCGTTTTCTGCATTGACGCGCATGATGGAGCGTTTGGAAACGGGCTTGGGAAGGGTGGTTTCGTCCACCCATTCGCCATCATGATTGCCGTAAACACCGACGGTTGAAAGATAACCCACCCATTGCAGCTTGGGCATGAGCGCACTTAATCCATCCGGCATTAAAGATAAAACTGGGTCTTCTTCATTGGGCGCTATGGAAATCACAAGATGGGTTGTTTCTTGTAGAGCGGTCGCCACTTCTTTTGATATCGCTTCACCATCAAAGACCAATCCGGTTACGCCTTCTTCTTTTAGGTTTTCAGCTTTTTCAATACTTCTGCTTGTGCCAAATATTTGCGCAAACAGGTCACGGGATTGTCTGGCAATTTCCTCTGAGGAAAAGCCGTATCCAAAAATAAAGAGATTAGCCATTCTGCCATTCCTCGTGAACGGACGCGTCCGTTTCCTGTTTGATTATCCTTTTACGCATATCGTGAAAGGTCTCAGGTTGTTCAAGTCTTGAATAGGCCCAAACTGCAGCACTGCGGACCACCGGATCAGGGTCTTCTAGGTGTGGTTTCACTGATTGTAAGAGTTCGGGTGTTTTTGAGTTTCCAATTGCAATGAGCACATTTCGGATGAACCGGTTTCTGCCAATACGTTTTATCGGGGAGCCTGAAAAGAAAGTGCGAAAATCCTTGTCATCCAGCGTTGCAAGCATGGCAAGGTCGGGGGCACGCAGTTCATCGCGGGCGGCGAGTTTTGCCTCTGCGGTTCTCTTCGCATATTTATTCCACGGACAGACGGCGAGACAATCATCGCAGCCATAGATGCGATTTCCCATTTTTGAGCGAATTTCGCGTGGTATCGGGCCTGCGTGCTCGATGGTCAGGTAGGAAATGCACTTTCGTGCATCGAGTTGATAAGGCGCAGGGAATGCGTCTGTTGGGCAAATATCAAGACAGGACTGACACGAGCCACAATGGTCTATCTCTTCCCTGTCAGGTTCAAACTCTGCCGCAGATAAAATTGCGCCAAGAAACAGCCATGAACCAAACTCACGCGACACCAGATTGGTATGTTTGCCTTGCCAGCCGAGACCTGATTGCTGGGCTAAGGGTTTTTCCATAAGGGGTGCCGTATCCACGAATACTTTGACATCGCTTTGGGTTTGTGAGGAAATCCATCCAGCCAGCGTTTTGAGCTTGCCTTTTATGATGTCGTGATAATCGCGGTTTTGAGCATAGACGGAAATAGTTGCTTTTTCAGTGGTCAGAAGATTTTCCAGCGGATCACTGTCAGGCCCATAATTCATGCCCAGCATAATGGCTGATTTTGCCCCATCCCACATGTTGCGTGGTGTCCGGCGACGCTCAAGCGTTGTTGAGAGCCACTCCATGCTGCCGTGATTGCCTTTCGTTACAAATTCATCAAGGCGGGTGCCTGTTGTCTCAGATAATTCTGCTTTTGTTATCCGGCAGACATCAAACCCAAGCGTTATAGCGCGGGCTTTGAGTATGTCTTCGAGCCGAGATTTCACAACGATTAAAAGTCCAGATCAACATAGTGAGAGGCGGGTGGTAGACCCATCACCTTGTCGCCTAGTAACGGGCGAAATGAAGGGCGGGATTTTACGCGTGCATACCATTCTTTGGCAGAAGGAAAGTGCTCCCATTTTACTTCGCCCAGATAATCTAGAACGGATAGTGCGCCAGCTGCTGCGAGGTCTGCGCATGTTATATCTGTGCCAGCAAGCCAGTCACGCCTACTGGCAATCGAGTTAAGATATTTCATGTGCTGAACCAGATTGGCGCGACCTGCTCTTATGATAGTTGAATCAGGAGAGCCACCGCCTTCTTCGGATCGCATCAATTGTTTGAAGACGCGTTCTTGAAGAATATATCGGTTTACCTCGGCTTCAAACTTTAACATGAACCATTCAACCAGCCTGCGAACCTCGCCGCGCTGGACCGAGTTTTCTGGCATAAGGCGTTTATCGCGCATCAGTGCGCCACGGGTTTCATCCAGATATTCGCCTGCGATCATCGGACCGCAAAAACATTCGCCTTCTTCAAGTTGGAGAACGGGCAGTGTACCTGCAGGATTGAGCGTTAGAAATTCCGGCCTGCGCTGCCAGATTTTTTCTTCCAGAAAGGTTGCGGCCTGTTCATATTCAGCAAGCAATAATCGCACATAGCGCGATCCTGAATTCATAGAGTGATGGTAAACCGTGTACATGGGGTCTAGAATTTATGCTGCGAACATGAAAAAGAGGAATCGACTTGTATTCAAACGGACACTAGTTGGACACTCAAGCTTTCGCAAGCGTAAGAGGGCATAGGACCATGACACCAGAACAGATTATCGTACTTGCTATTGTGCAGGGCATCACGGAGTTTCTGCCGATTTCATCATCGGGGCATCTTGCATTGATCCCTGCACTGACCGGATGGCCGGACCAAGGCCAATTGGTTGATGTGATGGTGCATGTGGGATCATTGTTCGCGGTGATTGCCTATTTCTGGCGGGATGTCATCAAGCTAATTGGCGGTGGGCTTGATCTCTTGCGCCTCCGCATGAATGATAATTCGCGCATGGCTTTATACATATTGTTGGCCACCATTCCTGCGGTTGTTTTTGGCCTGTTTTTGAAAAAATCTGGCATGGCCGATAATCTGCGAAGTGTAGAGGTTATCGCATGGAACGCTATAATCTTTGGTATTCTGCTTTATGTTGCAGATGTTATGGGGCCTCATCTCAAACGTATGGAAGACATGAAACTTCCGCCTGCGCTAATCATCGGGCTTGCTCAAGCGGTTGCCCTTATTCCGGGAACCAGCCGTTCTGGCATTACAATGACTGCGGCACGTTTCCTAGGATTTGAAAGACCGGAAGCGGCGCGATTCTCCTTTTTGTTGGGTATTCCGGCAATTGCAGGTGCGGGTGCGTTTGTAACGCTTGATGCGATTGAAGCTGGAATTCCAATTTCATCAGATGCGATTTGGGCTGCGGTACTTACTTTTTTTGCGGCTCTTGTGGCAATTGCAGTGCTTATGGCGATGGTGAAGCGGATGAGTTTCTTCATCTTCATGGTCTACCGTCTGGCACTCGCGCTGGTCTTGTTTGCACTCCTGTATGAGTGGATCCCAGGCTATAGTCTATCATTGAGTGCTTAGGGTCCTGATCCTAGGGTCCTTGACCCTAGCCCAATACCCCTCGGTGCAGCATGTCGAGGGAGACCAATGTCAGTGTGGTTTTGAAAAGAAGTTTCAATGCTTTTTCCGGTAACCGGTTCATGATGGCGGTTCCGGCGAGCGTGCCCAAATAACCAGATGCGATGATCATTACGATTAAGGGCAGCCATTGGGTAAATGAAAAACCCGCCACCGCGAACGCTAGAACCTTAATGCCATGCTGAGCGACCATGCTTGCGCCATGGGTGGCGACCATGCGTTTATGATCTGAAAATAACTGGTTGAGAAATACAGCAACCAATGGGCCTGTTGCACCCACAAACATTGAGACAAACGTAGTTACCAATCCACCTGCGCCGATTATTAAAGCGTTGGCATTTTTGATTTTTGGAAATTTGAACCAGACCAGAACGAAAATGAATATGCCGAGGATGATCAGAAGCGTTTGTTTGGGGAGTTGCAATGCGATGCTTGCACCAGCAATGGCGCCGATGATGGCGCCAATTAGAAAAACACCTGTAATGCGCCATTCAACGTTTTGTCTTTGTATGAATGTACGCGAGGAGTTTGCGCCAAATTGCACAAGGCCGTGTACCGCAATCAGGGCGGATATGGGTATTAGGTAAGTCATCAAGGCAAGCATGAGTAATCCGCCGCCAATGCCGGCTGCAGCCGTAAGGCCGGCCGTAAAAAAGCTTGCAAAAATAAGAAGCCCGGCAGACAGCCAGTCAACAGAGTGTGGAAGCAGTTCCAGCGTCAGCTTTCCTTGCGATCCATATCCGTGAATTGCCCCTGCGGACGATATTGCACGAGATAGGATGGCAGGATGATTGCCATTGGTGTGGGTTGAATGCCCATTCCGGACAAGGTGCGGTTGGTTTTAATCGCATCATCACAAACCACATTATCGCTTTTTAACATCTCTACCTGATCTGCTGTGATAGGTGCGCCAGGCAACCAGCCAATCAATCTGCCTATGATGCTTGCAACAAACCATGGAAGGCTGATGAACATGCGTGACCGCGCAACTTCCTTCAGCATCAATTCCAGACATTCACGGAAGGTTTTAATGTGCGGGCCGCCTAGTTCGTAAATCTTGCCATCAGATAGTTCGCCATCGACAGCTTTTGCAATTGCATCGGCCACATCGCCCACGTAGACAGGTTGGAATTTGGTTGTGCCACCACCGATCAAAGGTAGGAAAGGTGAAAAGCGTGACATGGAGCCGAAACGATTGAAGAAGTCATCTTCCGGTCCGAATATGATTGACGGGCGCATGATAATTGCAGAACGAACAATATCTTTTACAGCCTTTTCGGCCTTGCCTTTTGTCTCGCCATAACCGGATTCTGATTCAGCATCTGCGCCAATCGCCGACATATGAATGAGCTTTGCGCCAACCTCTTTTGCAGCCCGCGCCACATGTTGCGCGCCATAAAACTGAACTGCGTCAAATTTCTGTTTGCCGCTTTCTGCCAGAATGCCCACCAGGTTGATGATAATGTCAGAGCCTTTTGCAGCGGCCTTGATGGAATCAGGATAGCGCAGATTGGCTTGGGTCAAATGGATCTGCCCGACATTGCCAATCGGTTGTAAGTGTCCTGCAAGATCGGGTCTGCGAACCGCTACGCGAACGCGGTACCCGCGATTTACAAGGGCGCGCACAACATATCGACCTACAAATCCTGAGCCGCCGAAGATTGTTACCAATTTGGGTGAGGTGGATATTTTCATGGATGTCTTACAACCTGTTATCTGAACTATGATGCTGACACCCATAAAGCGCCAGCATTTTCTCTAATTCGTGCATAGCCTGTAACGACTAAAAATTAAAGCCACCTCAGATGAATTTGGGCCGTGATTATCATCACCGCGTTATGATTTCGGGTCCCATCAATTGAGTAGGAAGCCATGTCGAGATAATCGGAACGTAGGTGACCAAAATCAAGAAGATGAACATGATGCCAACCCATGGAAGGGCGGCTTTCACCACATCGGTCACCGACATTTTTGCTACCCCTGCCGTAACGAACAGGTTTAACCCGACGGGGGGTGTAATCATCCCAATCTCCATGTTGACGACCATGATGATGCCGAGGTGGATAGGGTCGATTCCCAGTTCCATAGCAATTGGAAAAACAAGCGGTGCGACAATAATCAAAAGGCCTGACGGTTCCATGAATTGTCCGCCAATCAACAGGATGATATTGACGACGATCAGGAACATGATCGGGCCTAAGCCAGCGGCAAGCATAGCTTCCGTGATGACCTGCGGGATGCGTTCTTCGGTCAGGACATGTTTCAAGATCAACGCGTTTGCGATGATGAACAGTAACATGATCGTAAGCTTGCCCGCTTCAAACAATGTCTTACGGGTATCGTCGTGGAACCATGCGGTGAACAGTGCTTGTGGGCGTTTTAACAGGCTTAAGTTTTGATCGCCCTCTTTGGTGCTTAACGGGCCCATATCGCGATAGACAAAATTGGCGATTATGAAGGCATATATGGCAGCCACGGCTGCTGCTTCAGTAGGGGTGAATACTCCGCCATATATGCCGCCCAAAATAATGACGATCAGAAACAGTCCCCAAAACGCCTCTTTGCCTGACGATAGGATTTCACCAAATCCGGCAAATGGTTGGGAGGGCAGGCCTTTAACTTTGGCCCATATGAAAATTCCCATCATTAACATCAGGCCAGCGAGAATGCCCGGAAATACACCAGCCAAGAACATCCGGCCAACAGAGACATCTGTTGCAGCTGCGTAGACCACCATCACGATGGACGGGGGAATGAGAATGCCGAGTGTGCCAGCATTACAAATTACGCCTGCGGCAAATTCTTTTGTGTAGCCCACCTGCCTCATGCCAGCGATGACGATGGAGCCGATGGCAACCACGGTAGCCGGTGATGAGCCGGAAAGGGCAGCAAACATCATGCACGCAAAGACCGATGCGATTGCTAGTCCGCCAGAAAAATGCCCCACACATGCAATGGCAAATCGGATGATGCGGCGCGCTACGCCACCCGTTGACATAAAGGTGGATGCCAGAATGAAAAACGGAATGGCAAGCAATGTATAGTGTCCGTCAAAGGCGGAAAATAGTGTTTGCGCGATTGAGGCAAGCGAGCCGTCAGAATAGGCAAGTAGGAATAAAATGCTGGAAAGACCAAGCGAGACTGCAATCGGAACACCAATCAGCATAAGACCAATGACAAGCGCGAAGAGGAGGATAATTTCCATTATCGTGCCTCCTCGTTTGAGGAGACTTCATCCATCATTTCCTCGGCCTCGTGGCCTGCAATGATGAGGTTTTGCTCTCCTGAGATCACGCGCAACGTGGCTTGGATAATGCGGAACAAAAACAACGCCATGCCTAGGGGAAGCGCAAAATACGGAATGAACCTTGGTAGCTTTTCGTAAGCCTCGCCATCGTTAAATACGTCTTTCATCCATGCAAGAAAGAAAGGAACCGGAATATCCTCGGTTTCGTAGAATGCACGCTTGCCAATAAATGGCGACCAGTAATCCCACGCGCCTTTCAACAGCAAGGCTGCGAAAAGAAAACATGCAAAGCAAGCTACAAGTGTGAGAAATTTGCGCAAGGATGGAGGCACTGAATTCACCACAACATCAACGCCAATGTGAAACGATTTTTTCACCCCGTAGGACGCGCCGATCAATACCAGCCACGCAAATAAAAATACGGTGAGTTCCAATGCCCAAAGAATGTTGGAATTGAAAACATAACGTGCGACCACATTGGCAAAGGTGAGGATTGTCATCAGTCCAAGCGTGATTGCGATAAACGTTTCTTCTATTGTGTCGATGAATGACGATTTTGGAGGTGCCATCGTAAGTACCAAATCAAAAGAACGGACAGTGCAGGTTAAAAACCCTGAGTGGAAAAAATAATCCCCGATGGTTAGGTCGGGGATTAAGAAAGTTAAGTCTTAGTTTGTCGCTTGCGCGGCATCGATGAGGTCTTTGCCCACATCGCCTTCAAACTTTGACCATACAGGCTTGAGTGTTTCGACCCATGCTGCACGTTGTTCTGGTGTCAGTGTGCGAATAGTGCCGCCAGCTTCAACGATCTTTGCTTTGTTTTCCTGGTTCACTGCAAAAGACTGTTTGTTGCGTGAAACCGTGACTTCCTCCAGGATGGTTGCGAGTTGATCGCGCACGCCCGCATCAAGGCCGTTCCACCATTCATCTGACGTCACTACCAGATAATCGATAATGCCGTGATTTGTTTCGGTCACACCGTCCTGAACTTCAAAGAACTTTTTACCATAGATGTTTGACCATGTGTTTTCCTGGCCGTCGATAACTTTGGTTTGCAACCCGCCATAGACTTCCTTGAAAGACATTTTTTGTGGTGAAGCACCAAGCTGCTCAAATTGTGCAACTAGAACGTCAGATGACTGAACGCGAAATTTCAAGCCTGATGCGTCGCTTGGATTGATCAATGGCTTGGAGGCAGACATTTGCTTCATGCCATTGTGCCAGAACGCAAGACCTTTCAGGCCACGCTTGACCATCGAGTTCTTTAATGCCTGTCCGGCATCAGAGTTTTGGAACGCATCCACAGCTTCAATATTGGCAAACATGAAGGGTAGATCAAAGATGCGGAACTTCTTGGTGAATTTCTCAAACTTTGACAGGGAAGGCGCTGCCATCTGAACATCACCGTTTAGAAGGGCTTCAAGCACTTTATTGTCGTCATACAGTGTGGAGTTCGGGAAAACTTCCATACAGGCTTTGCCGTTCATCTCTTCATTAACCCGCTTTTCGAGCACAGATGCTGCAATACCTTTCGGGTGCTTATCTGTATTTGTTACGTGGCTGAATTTAATGACAGTTTCGCCTGGATCGCATGCTGCGTAGGCTGCTGCAGATGTTGCCATGAGCATTGCGGATGCAATTGCGAGTTTCTTGAATACTTTCATTGTTTGTCTCCTCTGACTGAAATTCTAAGTAGAGACTATGAAAAATGATGCTCTAAAGCAAAACTAGGCAAGTTTCTGCCAGATTAACCAATTAAGTTAAATTTCAGATTGGCTAGTGCATCAAAATTGACGTTACGTCATATCTGTGTCACATGGTTTACAAGAAGTTAATAAATTGATGCCATAATTGTGGCCTAATGATTTGGTCTGCTTGGATGGGCGTTAGTGAGGGCGTAATGCGTATTTTACCTGTAATATCTGTTTTTTGTGGTGTGTTGGCCTTGTATGGCTGCACGCGGTCTTCCAATGCGTTGAATGTGAACACGCAGGCACCGCCACAGCCACTTCCTTCTGCGCCATCTGGACAATTACAATCGGCTCAATTGGAGCAACTGCCTTCAACAACCGCTGAAACTGCTGCGCCAACAACGGCTGATGCGGCGCCTTCTGCGCCTACCGTTGCTGATCAGCAACCCGTACAAACAGCGGCACTTGATACGACGCAAACGTCCGCACCAATTAGTCATGAGGGCATGACAGGTGCGTGGAATGTAAATTCTGACAGTGCCGGATGCCGTGTGTTCTTATCCTTCACAAAGTGGGAAGGTGGATATCGTGCAGGAACCCGTCAGTGCAGTGCGCCGGAACTTTCCAGCGTATCGGCTTGGGACGTTAAAAATAACAAGGTTCTCCTGATCGATCGCAACGGGGCGCAAGTTGCCACGCTTGGGTCTGCGGGTAGCGAGCGCTATGCGGGTGCACTTGTCGGTGGAAAACCGATTACCTTTTCACGTTAGGCCAATTGCCTAACGTGTGTTTGGGTGTAAGCTGTTTCGCTGATGAGCGATAACACCCAAACTTCTGGCAAACTCAAGCAAGCCTATCTTTCCCTTGTTTCATCAAACAAGATTGAATCCGATCACGCTCAATTGGAGTTGGTCGCGAAGCTTGACGCGTTGTTGGCACAGCTTTCCCAAGACCGTCTTTCCTCGAAATCCAGTGCTCTTGGCTGGTTGTTTGGGAAAAACAAACCGGCAAGCCAGCCTGTTAAGGGGCTGTATGTCTGGGGTGGTGTGGGTCGTGGAAAATCCATGATCATGGATATGTTCTTTTCACTGCTTCCCCATAAACGAAAGCGCCGTGCGCACTTTAACGATTTCATGCAGGACGCGCAGGAGCGTATTCATGCACATCGCAAAGCTTTTGCTGCAGGTGAGGTAAAGCAGGAAGATCCGATCCCTGCGGTAGCAGAAGATTTGGTGCAGGATAGTAGCGTGCTGTGTTTTGATGAATTTACGGTAACGGATATTGCTGACGCTATGATCTTGGGCAGATTGTTCGAGCATTTGTTCGAAGCAGGCGTCGCAGTTGTTGCAACGTCTAATGTGGAACCTTCCAATCTGTATCGTGACGGGCTGAACCGTAAAATATTTCTCCCCTTTATTGATCTGCTTTTAGAGCATGTAGACGTGCATGAACTTGCTGCGCGAACAGATTTTCGATTGGAGAAGCTTAATCGGGCGCCGGTTTATCTGTATCCACTCAATGTCGATAATCAACGCACGTTTGAAGATACATGGGTTGAGATTTCCGGTGTTGAAACGCCACGCCCCCTCACACTTGAATTAAAAGGGCGGAAGCTGGAAATTCCAATGTCTGGCAATGGCGCGGGGCGTGTGGATTTTGCTAGACTTTGTGAAGAACCCAGAAGTGCAGAAGACTTCCTTGCGCTCACACGTCAGTTTCACACAATCTTTTTGGAAAAAATTCCAGTTATGGGACGTGAGAACCATAATGCTGCAAAGCGCTTTATTTTGCTGATTGATACGCTCTATGACAATGGGGTGAGATTGGTAGCAACTGCTGAGGCGGCGCCTGATGCATTGTATACCGCTAAGTCAGGCACTGAAGCATTTGAGTTTGCCCGTACGATCTCGCGTCTGAATGAAATGCAGTCGGTAGAATACATAGCAGGGGAAGTATAATATTTACTCTTACGTAAGCGTAATATACTATTAACACATTGATAATAAACACTTTATTGAAATCGTTTGCATTTCTTTCCACACTTGGTACTAGTCGAAGTAAGTCGCGCTGCGCAGAGAAGAAATTACATTAACGTAAAGGTAAATTAAAATGGCTCGTAAAAAAATTGCACTGATCGGATCGGGCATGATTGGCGGAACACTGGCTCATCTGGCTGCAATGAAGGAGCTGGGCGATATCGTACTATTTGATATCACCGAAGGTATGCCGGAAGGTAAGGCTTTGGACATCGCAGAATCTTCTCCGGTTGACGGATTTGATTCAAAAATGTCCGGCACTCAAAGCTATGAGGCAATTAAAGATGCCGACGTATGTATCATTACGGCTGGTGTGGCACGTAAACCTGGCATGAGCCGCGATGATCTTCTGGGAATTAACCTGAAAGTAATGGAGCAGGTTGGTGCTGGCATCAAAAAATACGCCCCCAATGCTTTTGTGATCTGTATTACTAACCCGCTGGATGCGATGGTGTGGGCGCTGCAAAAATTCTCAGGCCTTCCCAAGAACAAAGTAGTGGGCATGGCAGGTGTGTTGGATTCGTCACGCTTCCGTCATTTCCTAGCAGATGAATTTGATGTGTCCGTTGAAGATGTCACTGCATTTGTTTTGGGTGGACATGGCGATACGATGGTACCTCTCACTCGATACTCTACAATTGCAGGCATTCCACTTACCGATCTTGTTAAAATGGGTTGGATCACCAAAGGCCGTCTTGACGAGATCGTTGACCGTACCCGCAAAGGTGGAGGCGAGATTGTTGCCCTACTAAAAACGGGTTCGGCCTATTATGCGCCAGCTGCATCGGCAATCGTGATGGCCGAAAGCTACTTGAAAGACAAAAAGCGCGTCCTGCCTTGTGCTGCTGCTCTTAAGGGCGAGTATGGCGTGAAAGACATGTATGTGGGTGTTCCGGTCATCATCGGTGAAAATGGTGTGGAACGTATTATCGAGATTGATCTGAACAAGAGCGAACAGAAAATGTTTGATCAATCGGTTGGTGCTGTAGCCGAACTTTGTGAAGCATGTTCCGAAATTGCACCAAATCTTAAATAGTCAATATGGCGGCTTAGGCCGCCATTATTTTTTGCTCTTGGATTGAAGAGCGCGACATGACAGGGAGCCGGGCAGCCGGAATTCAGATGGCAGACGAGAGCCAAAATGAAGAGTTTGCGGAAACATCATTCCTTTATGGAGGTAATGCCGGATACATCGAAGAGATGTATGCGAGTTATCAATCGGACCCTGCTTCGGTAAGTGAAGACTGGCAGTCTTATTTTTCCAATCTACGCGATGATGCGGCTGACGTTGCCAAGAATGCCGAAGGTGCATCCTGGAAGAAGGGCCATTGGCCGATTCATGCAAATGGCGAATTGGTCTCTGCTCTGGATGGAAACTGGAATGAGGTAGAATCCAAAGTTCAGGAGAAAATTCAGGCAAAAGCCCAAAGTGAAGGTGCTGATCTGACGGGTGATCAGGTCCAACGGGCAACGCGGGATTCTGTTTCAGCAATTATGATGATCCGTGCGTACCGTATGCGCGGACATTTACATGCCAATCTTGACCCATTGGGGATTGCGTCCAAGCGTGAAGCTTACAATGAAATGCACCCGTCTAATTACGGGTTCACCGAAGCTGACTACGATCGTAGGATTTTCATCGATAATATGCTGGGTCTTGAGTTTGCGACCATTCGCGAAATGCTTGAGATTTTACAGCGAACTTATTGTTCTACCATCGGCATAGAGTTCATGCATATTTCCAATCCGCAGGAAAAAAGTTGGTTGCAGGAGCGTATCGAAGGACCGGATAAAGGTGTCGCATTTACCCTTGAAGGTAAGAAAGCAATTCTGCGTAAGCTAGTTGAAGCGGAAGGTTTCGAGCAGTTTATCGATATTAAATATAAAGGCACAAAGCGTTTTGGTCTCGATGGGGGCGAGTCGCTTGTGCCGGCCCTTGAGCAGATCATCAAACGTGGCGGGCAAATGGGTCTTAAGGAAGTTATCTTTGGGATGGCTCACCGGGGTCGCCTGAACGTACTTGCCAATGTGATGGCCAAGCCTCACCGTGCGATTTTCCACGAATTCAAAGGCGGATCGTTCAAGCCGGAAGATGTGGAAGGTTCAGGTGATGTGAAATACCATTTAGGTGCTTCGTCAGACCGTGAATTTGACGGCAATGAAGTTCATTTGTCTTTGACCGCTAACCCGTCTCACCTTGAGATTGTTAATCCGGTTGTGCTGGGTAAGGCACGTGCGAAGCAAGACAAATTTGAACCAAAGAACGATCGTGGGTCACGTCCGCGCGACACGGTAATGCCGTTATTGTTGCACGGCGATGCAGCCTTTGCTGGCCAGGGTGTTGTTGCGGAATGTTTTGGTCTTTCCGGATTGAAGGGACACCGCACAGGCGGCTCCATTCATTTTATCATCAATAATCAGATCGGTTTTACGACAAACCCGCGCTTCTCGCGTTCGTCGCCATATCCGTCAGATGTGGCGAAAATGATCGAGGCTCCGATTTTCCACGTGAATGGCGATGATCCGGAAGCGGTAGTGTTTGCAGCTAAGGTTGCGACTGAGTTCCGTCAATTGTTCCATAAGCCTGTCATTATTGATATGTTCTGCTATCGAAGGTTTGGCCATAATGAAGGCGATGAGCCTGCGTTTACGCAGCCGCTTATGTATAAGAAAATCCGTTCGCATCCGACTACGGCAAAAATCTACAGCGATAAGTTGATCGCTGATGGTGTGATGTCGGAAGACGAATACAAGACAATGCGTGACGAGTGGCGCGCTTATCTCGAAGATGAGTTTGAATCAGGGCAAGCTTATAAGCCAAACAAAGCCGACTGGCTGGATGGCGCTTGGTCAGGTCTGCGGGTTGCAGACAACAAAGACGAAACCCGACGTGGCCAAACGGGCGTTGATAAAAAGAAGCTTACCGAAATTGGTAAGAAAATCACGCATGTCCCCGATGATTTCAACGCGCATAAAACCATTAAACGCCTGATGGCCAACCGTTTGAAAATGGTTGAGTCCGGTGAAGGTATTGACTGGGGCATGGGTGAGGCGCTTGCGTTTGGTTCTCTGGTTAGTGAAGGCCATTGTGTGCGCCTGTCTGGTCAGGATTGTGAGCGTGGTACGTTTTCGCAACGTCATTCGGTTCTTTATGATCAAGACACGGAAGCGCGTTACACTCCGCTCAACAACATTGCCGAAGGCCAAGAGGAGTATGATGTCATCAACTCCATGCTATCAGAAGAAGCAGTGCTTGGTTATGAATACGGGTACTCCCTAACGCGCCCCAATGCGGTGACGATCTGGGAAGGTCAGTTTGGTGACTTCGTCAACGGTGCACAGGTTGTCATTGACCAGTTTATTTCTTCCGGTGAGCGTAAATGGCTTCGCATGAGTGGTCTAGTAATGCTTCTGCCGCATGGATATGAGGGGCAAGGACCGGAGCATTCATCCGCCCGCCTTGAGCGCTTCCTGCAATTGTGCGCGGAAGATAATATGCAGGTAGCAAATTGCACCACGCCTTCCAACTACTTCCATATTTTGCGGCGCCAGATCATGCGCGATTTCAGAAAGCCGCTCATTCTGATGACGCCGAAATCGCTTCTGCGCCATAAGCGTGCCGTATCTCGGTTTGACGAGTTCACCAATGGCACGTCTTTCCATCGTCTCTTATGGGATGATGCGCAAGCCAAACAATGGGATGGTGTTCAGCTTGTAAAAGATAACAAAATCCGCCGTGTGGTAATGTGTTCGGGCAAGGTTTATTACGATCTGCTTGAGGAACGCGAACAGCGCGGCATTGATGATGTTTATCTCTTGCGTCTCGAACAGCTTTATCCGTTCCCTGCTAAGGCTCTGATTACCGAACTGTCCCGCTTCAAGGATGCGGAATGGGTCTGGTGTCAGGAAGAGCCAAAGAACATGGGTTCCTGGAGTTTCATTGAGCCGTATCTCGAATGGGTCTTCAATCACATCAAAGCAAAGAACCGCCGTGCGCGTTATGCGGGCAGACCGGGTGCTGCATCGCCAGCAACAGGTTTGATGTCGAAGCATTTGGCGGAACTTGCAGCATTTCTAGAAGATGCTTTGGGCAATTAGCAGCAAAGCAGAGTATTTTGAACAGTATATTGGACAAGGAAAGAACTGAACATGGCTAGTGAAATCCGGGTGCCTACCCTTGGAGAATCGGTCAGTGAAGCAACTGTTGGTCAGTGGCTTAAAAAACCTGGTGAGGCCGTTGCCGCAGACGAACCCGTTGTTGAGTTGGAGACGGATAAAGTATCCGTTGAAGTTCCTGCACCTGCAGCCGGAATATTGGCGGATGTCTCTGTTCAGGAAGGCGAGAGTGTAGAAGTCGGTGCGCTGCTTGCGATGATTGATGCTAATGGCGAAGCCACTTCAAAACCTGCTGCAAAGTCAGAACCTAGTGCATCCGGGGCTCCGGCAAAACCCTCTGGTGGTGCTGGTAAAATCGTTGAAGTACCTGTGCCAAGTGCGGGTGAATCCGTTACTGAAGCGGGTGTCGGTGAGTGGCTGAAAAAGGTTGGTGATTCTGTCTCTGTTGATGAAGCATTGGTGGAATTGGAAACCGACAAAGCTGCACAAGAAGTGATGTCACCTGTTTCTGGAAAGATTGTCGAGATTGTCGCGCAAACCGGAGATACGGTTGAGGTTGGTGCTTTGCTTGCAAAAATCGAAGAGGGTGCCACTGGAAGTTCATCTGCTTCGGCAAGTGCGCCTGCGTCTTCAACTTCTGCGCTAGTAACACAAGCAAGTTCAAGCGGTATGCCGCCAGCGCCTTCTGCTCAAAAAATGATGGCTGAAAAAGGCATGGATGCGTCTCAAGTGTCGGGCAGTGGTAAGCGCGGACAAATCTTGAAGGAAGATGTCTTGAAGGCAGGTAATGCGCCAGCAAAAGCAAGTGCTGTATCTGTGCCTGAAGGCGAGCGTGAAGAGCGTGTTCGGATGACGCGTTTACGCCAAACCATTGCGCGGCGTTTGAAAGACGCACAAAACACGGCTGCCATGCTGACTACTTTCAACGAGGTAGACATGACAGCAGTGATGGAGATGCGCAAGAAATATAAAGACCTGTTTGAAAAGAAACATGGCGTAAAGCTTGGGTTTATGGGTTTCTTCACAAAAGCGGTTTGTCACGCACTTGAAGAAATTCCTGCGGTGAATGCCGAGATTGATGGCACGGATATTATTTACAAACATTTCTGTCACATCGGCGTGGCGGTGGGTACCGAAAAGGGGCTGGTTGTTCCGGTTGTTCGTGATGCCGATCAAATGTCGATTGCCGAAGTGGAAAAAGATATTGGCCGTCTAGGCATGAAGGCGCGCGATGGTGATCTCTCCATGGCTGATATGCAGGGTGGAACATTCACGATTTCCAATGGCGGTGTGTATGGCTCGCTTATGTCGACGCCAATCCTGAACGCTCCTCAATCTGGCATTCTTGGGATGCACAAGATTGATCAACGTCCGGTCGTTGTTGATGGTGAGATCGTAATCCGGCCAATGATGTATCTTGCACTTTCTTATGATCACCGGATTGTGGATGGCAAAGAAGCTGTGACATTCCTGGTGCGGGTAAAAGAGAGCCTTGAAGATCCGGAACGCCTTGTACTTGATTTGTAATTTGAATGCGCCATTGTGATTATATGGCCAGCGTAACTGATATAATGGAGACACCCGATGTCGATTGAACTCCAGTTTTTGATTTTTACAGTATTCCTTCTCATCGTGCAGATGTTGATGCAAGTGGGTGCAGGTTTTCTTGCAAACGGTTTATTGGGTCTTGCAGGCTCGCGTGATGATGAAGTGCTAACCGAAGGCATTGGCGGGCGGTTTGAACGGGCTTATTACAACATGCTGGAAACTTTTCCAGTGTTTGCTGCGCTGGTCTTGATCATTCAGGTCACTGAGAGTTGGACCCCTACAAGCGCTCTTGCTGTTCAGGTTTATTTCTGGGCGCGTGTTGCCTATCTGCCTGCCTATGTGTTTGGCATTCCTTTCTTGCGTACGGCGATCTGGCTTGCTTCCATGGTTGGTATTTTGATGCTTGCGTGGCCACTCCTGCAACAGGTGACATAACCCTAGATGGCTGACGTTTGCGTCATAACAGGGGGGAGCCGCGGAATAGGGGCTGCCTGTGTTCGCCGTGCTACTGAGGCCGGATATCAGGTCTGTTTTTCCTATGCGTCCAACAAGCAAGCTGCGGATGATTTGATCGCGGAGATCAAACCTGCTGGTGGTATTGCAGAAGCAGTTCAGGCCGATGTTGGGCAGGAAGCAGACATTTTGAAATTGTTTGAAGCAGCAGACAAGATGGGAACTGTCAGTGCGTTGGTGAACAATGCGGGCATTGTTGATCAGTCTGCACGTGTGGATAAATACACAGTGGAACGCCTTCAAGGCATGTTTACAGTCAATGTGATTGGCAGCTTCTTGTGCGCGCGCGAAGCTATAAAACGTATGTCCACCAAATATGATGGTAATGGTGGTGTTATCGTCAATATTGGTTCTGCTGCTGCTTACATTGGCTCGCCCAATCAGTATGTGGATTATGCGGCGTCTAAAGCTGCAATCGATACGTTTACAAAAGGGCTGGCGTTAGAAGTTGCGGATGAAGGCATTCGCGTAAATGCGGTCAGGCCCGGCCTGATCTATACGGATATTCACGCGTCTGGCGGGCAGCCGGGTCGTGTTGAAAAACTCGAACACATGGTGCCAATGAAGCGTGGTGGTTCGGCGGACGAAGTGGCAAAAGCAGTGTTGTGGCTAATGAGCGATGACGCATCATACGTTACAGGTGACAGTTTAAACGTCACGGGTGGCCGATGATGTGGCACGCGAGTATGCACGCAAAACAAAACATAGAACGGGACTTGGATAATGTCTGATCAATATGATGTGGTGGTAATCGGCTCTGGCCCGGGTGGATATGTCTGTGCGATCAAGGCATCACAACTTGGGCTTAAAACTGCGATTGTAGAAAAAAGCGAAACGCTGGGTGGTACATGCCTGAATGTCGGGTGCATTCCTTCCAAGGCTTTGCTTCATGCCTCTGAGATGTTTTCAGAAGCTGGCCATGGATTTGAGCAGCTTGGCATCAAAGTAGGAAAGCCGGAACTCGATCTAAAAGCGATGATGGGTCACAAGGATAAAACGGTGAAGGCCAATGTGGATGGCGTCGCGTTTTTGATGAAGAAAAACAAGATTGATGTTCATCACGGCACAGGCTCGATTGCGGGTAAGGGTAAGGTTAGCGTTACGGACTCAGATGGAAAATCAGCCGAGCTTGCAGCGAAAAATATTGTCATTGCCACAGGGTCCGATGTGGCAGGCATTCCTGGTCTTGATGTTGAGATTGATGAGAAAGTCATTGTTTCATCGACGGGCGCGTTGGAACTATCAAAAGTACCAAAAAATATCATCATTGTTGGCGGTGGTGTGATCGGCCTTGAATTGGGTTCAGTATGGAATCGTCTCGGTTCTGAAGTCACAGTGGTTGAGTATCTTGATACCATTCTGGGTGGTATGGATAATGATGTGTCCAAACAGTTTAAGAAAATTCTCGAAAAGCAAGGCATTGCGTTTAACCTGAACTCAAAAGTGACAGGCGTTGAGAAAAAGGGCAAAGGTGGTGCTGTCACGTTTGAACCGGTTGATGGGGGCGAAGCACAAACGCTGGAAGCAGATATTGTATTGGTTGCTACGGGTCGTCGTCCCTACACCGATAGTCTTGGTCTTGAGGCTGCGGGTATTGAGATGGAACGCGGTAAGGTAAAAACTAATTCGAAATGGCAAACCAGCATGGAAGGCGTCTGGGCAATTGGCGATGTGATTGATGGTCCGATGCTTGCCCATAAGGCGGAAGACGAGGGCGTTGCCGTAGCCGAAGTCATTGCGGGTCAAGCCGGCCACGTGAATTACGATGTTATTCCTGGTGTAGTCTACACCATGCCGGAAGTTGCCAGTGTCGGAAAAACTGAAGAAGAGTTGAAAGCCGCCAATATTGAATATGCTGTTGGTAAATTTCCTTACATGGCCAATGGACGTGCGCGCGCCATGAACCAAACGGAAGGCTTTGTAAAATTCCTTGCAGATAAAAAAACCGACCGTGTTCTAGGAGCGCATATTATTGGATTTGGTGCAGGCGATATGATCCACGAATGTGCGGTGTTGATGGAGTTTGGCGGGTCATCAGAAGACCTTGCACGCACATGTCATGCGCATCCAACCTTGTCTGAGGTTGTGCGTGAAGCAGCCCATGCCACGCATGGTAAACCGCTTCATACTTAAAGTGGATTTCTGATTAAGCCGTCAGGATTATTTTACCAACGTGGCTTGCATCTTCCATCATTTGGTGCGCTTTTGCGACGTCTTCAAACGGGAAGGTTGCGTGAGTGAGTGGTTTGATTTTCCCGCTTGCAAACATCGGCCAAACTTTATCATGTAAGTCGCTTGCGATGGCAGCCTTAAATTCATCAGGGCGGGCCCGCAGGGTAGAGCCATGAAACGTCAAACGCTTTAGCATGACAGGCATGAGATCAATTTCGACCTTTGATCCTGCCCTATAAGCAAGCTGCACAATTCGTCCGTCCATGGCGCATGCTTTGATGTTGCGGGCGATGTAATCGCCGCCCATAATGTCGAGAATTAAATCGGCACCGCCGACTTCTCCCATGACTTCCACAAAGTCTTCTTCGCGATAGTTGATACCTTGCTTGGCGCCCAACTCTTCGCAGAACTTACATTTCTCGCTGTTAGAAGAAGTGGCGTAGACTTCCATTCCCAGGGCGGCACCCAGTTGAATTGCGGTGGCGCCTATGCCGCCGGAGCCGCCATGCACTAGTAGTTTGCTACCCTCTGCTATGTAGCGATTGTAAAACAGATTGCTCCACACGGTGAAAAATGTTTCTGGAATGCCTGCTGCATCAATCTGTGAAACAGGTTCTGGAATCGGCAAGCAATGATCGGCATTGATCGCTACATAGCCTGCATACGCGCCGCCATGTGTTAGGGCACATAGTGTGTCGCCGATTTTCCATTGAGAAACCTGACTGCCCACTTTTTCGACTACGCCAGAAACTTCCAATCCCATGAGATCAGATGCTCCTTTTGGCGGCGGATACAGACCCTTGCGTTGCATCATGTCAGGCCCATTAACGCCAGATGCGATGGTTTTTACTAACACTTGATAATCTGCAATTTCAGGAATAGCGCGTTCTCCCAGTTCCAAAACTTCTGGTCCGCCAGTGCCATTAAGTTCGATTGTACGCATCATGGTAGTGTTCCGTAATATGGTGTGATCGTTGATCAATTCCATACGAGAACTCTGAGCTGATGGCTAGGGCAACTAGTCGAACCAGTTACAATTATAGCCCTTCAATATAGAAAAGCCGATCCTTGAAGGATCGGCTTTCTTATTGGTATTTGTTTCGATCTGACTAGGATCCCGACCCTAGATTGTATAGGCTGGAATATCCACCATGCCGTCTTTAGCATTCGGGTCCACGCGGAAATCTACCTTGCGTTGGAACTGTCTGTTCTTTTGTATACCGCTCAACTTTGTTGCCGCTGCGATTGCAGCTTTGGGATAGAATGCAGCACCGCGCAGGCTGTTTGATTTTGGGTTTAGACCCATACGGCGGCGCAATACACCATTGCCATAGTTTACCGCATAAGAGCGGCGAATATCGGTAGTGTAGTGTTCTGTAGTGATCGAGATGTTCATCATGTCGAGGTTCTCAACACGGTGTGGTCCGTTTAACGGCCAATGTAACATTTGACCTGGCGCCAGTTCCACGATCTCTGCGTAGTCATCAAACCAGGGTTGGTATTCAATCTCTTCTTCCGTCTCACCCAGAATTATGCCTTCAAGATCTTGTTTGCGAAGGAACGGTTCTTCATTCGGATAAATGTAAATTTTCTTGCGGCCTGCAATTTGCCAGAGGGCCTGGCCCGGCACATCCGCATGATAGTAGACCTGCGCATTCGGCGATGAAATCAAAACACCCATGCGTTCTTTGAAGGTTTCAAACTCGGGCATATACCCTTGCAGTTCGGA
Source organism: uncultured Rhizobiaceae bacterium (assembly GCA_964514045.1). GTDB lineage: Bacteria > Pseudomonadota > Alphaproteobacteria > Rhizobiales > Rhizobiaceae > JAALLB01. The sequence continues at coordinate 38,873 of CAZEPF010000002.1, forward strand.
GAATACGCTCTCCATCAAGTCTTTGTAGCGTGGATCAACAGTTTCCAGATCACGAAGATTTACCCAGATGCGACCATCTCTAATAGCGTTGATGACGTCCTTACCGGTATTGTCGCCAATCTCACCTTCGCGCCAAAGTTTCCGCTTTGCGCCGGGTTTAGCCATATGCACAAGATTGTATTTCTCACGTGGATAAGCATCGATTAGTTCTGCAAGTGTTTCGATTGAGAACAGTTCGTTTTCGTGGAGATTGTGCTCAAGTTTTACGTTGTGCTTACCCCAAAGTGATGGGTGACGTGCCTGATCCCAGTTTGTAAAAATTGGTGTTGTCATATTTTTCAATCCCGCATTAGTAACCGTTGTCCTGATTATGGAATATCAAGGAAAAGTGAGAAAACGCCTTACAGGATTGGTAAAAAGTACCTTACCAGACTGGTTTAAATTAGAATGGTTCATATTCTAAAAGCCTGCACAATTCTGCTGCTATGCCCGCTTCATTCGGGTGTTTGCTTGTACTGGCGAGCATGTGAGGCGTGACGTTACCACCATACATGTTTGCTTTTGCGGAAATGTCTGCACCATGATGGATGAGTAAGCGTGCGCTTTCAACAGCACTTGCCGGGGTGCACTGGCGATGGCTTTCTACGCCATTGGCTCCGATATAATGAAGCAAAGTAGATTGATGGCCGTAGCGGGTATGTTTGCTTGCAAGGGAAGGTGTTTGTGTAAGTTGCTTTTCCAGACTTGCCAGATCACCCGATAGCATTGCGTCTAGCGCGCCCTCGAATTTAGAGTCAGTCTTCATGTCACCCAGTTTTGAAACTTGTTCCCAGCTTTCAAAACCATATTCGCGGGCGAGCGTAAGACGGGCATCCTCTCGTGAAAACTCATTTACCAAAATATCTTCAATAGGTCTGCCTTGGGCGAGAGGCCACCAGGATTTCACTTGCATTGCAATACGAGCGTCTCCGCTTTGATGAAAATCCAGAAGCGTGTCTGCCTGTCTTTGAACTTGATCACGGATTGACGCGCGCTTGAAATCAATGTCGTGAAGATAAGGGTATAGAGACCGCACAGCTTGGACTTCCGGTGCGACATAAATTTCTGTTACTGGTTTGTTTGCAGACACTTCTTAAGCCTCACGCTGCATGAAGTATTGTGAGTATGCCATAGGCAAAAAACAAGGCCAGCAAATTTTGCTGGCCTTTGTATATTTGTGTAAATTTGACTGCGCTTACACTCTGCGTTCAACCATCATCTTTTTGATTTCGGCAATTGCTTTTGCCGGGTTGAGGTCTTTTGGACAGGCTTGCGCACAGTTCATGATTGTGTGGCAGCGATACAGCCGGAACGGATCTTCCAAATCATCAAGACGGTCGCCTGTAGCTTCGTCTCGGGAATCAATCAGCCATCGATAGGCCTGTAGTAGAACTGCAGGCCCAAGATAGCGGTCGCCATTCCACCAGTAAGAAGGGCAGGATGTTGAGCAACAAGCGCAAAGAATACACTCATAAAGGCCATCAAGCTTCTCACGGTCAGCCTCGGATTGAAGCCATTCGGTGCGCGGCTGATTGGAAACGGTTTGTAACCAAGGTTTGATAGAACGGTGCTGGGCGTAGAAATTATTCATATCCGGCACAAGGTCTTTGACAACCTTCATATGGGGCAATGGATATACTTTCACCGCGCCGGATACTTCGTCAGAACCTTTGGTACAGGCTAGCGTGTTTGTGCCATCAATATTCATGGCGCACGATCCGCAAATGCCTTCACGGCACGAGCGGCGTAGAGTCAGGGTCGGGTCAATATTGTTTTTGATCCACAACAGACCATCCAGAACCATTGGTCCACAATCATCCATGTCGACGAAATATGTATCGACACGAGGGTTCTGGCCATCATCTGGATTCCAGCGGTAGATACGATATTCACGAAGATTGGTGGCGCCTTGCGGTTTCGGCCAATTCTTGCCTTCATTGATTGTCGAATTTTTTGGGAGTGCGAGTTCAACCATCTTAATACACCCTTGCTTTTGGTGCGATTTTCTTTGGATCAATGCCGCCTTCATTATGGCCAAGCAGGGGACTGGTTTTAACCGGACGGTATGTCAGTTTCACCTTGCCCTTTTCGTCCACGGTAGAAAGCGTGTGCTTGCGCCATTTTTTATCATCGCGATCTTTGTAGTCCTCATGGGCATGAGCACCACGGCTTTCCTGACGTGCTTCCGCGCCATACACGGTGGTTATGGCGGATGCCATGAGGTTATCCAATTCCAGTGTTTCCACGAGATCAGAATTCCAGATCATTGAGCGGTCATGAACTTTTAAGTCGAAGAGTTTTTCCCATGCGCCGTCCATGCGTTTGCAGCCCTGTTTCAAGGTTTCAGATGTGCGGAACACGGCGGCGTCTTCCTGCATGACCTGCTGCATTTCTGCGCGAACCTCAGAGGTTGGAATTGCTCCGTCTGCGTGACGCATTTTATCGAAGCGATCCATGATCTTATTGGTTGCGTGCTGGTTAGGCATCGGGATAGCGCCCTCACGGTCTACCACTTCACCAGCTTTAATGGCTGCTGCACGACCAAACACAACAAGGTCAATCAGGGAATTTGAGCCAAGACGGTTTGCGCCGTGAACTGAGGCACATGCTGCTTCACCCACAGCCATCAGGCCGGGCACAACGCGGTCGGGGTCTTTTGGCGTTGGGTTAAGAACTTCCCCCCAGTAATTCGTAGGCACGCCGCCCATGTTATAATGCACTGTAGGAAGCACAGGGATGGGTTCGCGATTTAGATCAACGCCTGCAAAAATCCGTGCTGACTCAGAAATACCAGGCAGTCTTTGTGCCAGTGTTTCCGGTGGCAGGTGATTGAGGTGAAGATGGATGTGATCACCTTTCGGGCCAACGCCGCGGCCTTCACGAATCTCCATGGTCATACAACGAGAGACCACATCACGGGATGCAAGGTCTTTATAGGTTGGGGCATAGCGTTCCATGAAACGCTCACCCTCGCTATTGGTGAGGTAGCCGCCTTCGCCGCGTGCGCCTTCTGTAATCAAACAGCCAGCGCCATAAATTCCGGTTGGGTGGAACTGAACAAATTCCATGTCCTGAAGTGCCAAGCCGGCGCGTGCCACCATGCCATTGCCGTCACCAGTGCAAGTGTGGGCTGATGTGGCTGAGAAGTATGCGCGGCCATAACCGCCTGTCGCCAATACAACCATTTTTGCATTGAAGCGGTGTATGGTGCCATCGTCTAAATTCCAGGCGATGATGCCTGTGCAGACGCCATCATCACTCATGATGAGGTCTACTGCGAAATACTCGATGTAAAATTCTGCATTGTGGCGCAGGGATTGACCATACAATGTGTGAAGAATTGCGTGACCCGTACGGTCCGCCGCAGCGCAGGTGCGCTGTACAGGAGGGCCTTCGCCATATTCCGTTGTGTGACCACCGAACGGGCGTTGATAAATCTTGCCTTCTTCCGTGCGTGAGAACGGAACACCATAATGTTCAAGTTCATACACTGCTTCCGGTGCTTCGCGGGCGAGATATTCCATCGCGTCTACGTCGCCTAACCAGTCGGAACCTTTGACGGTGTCATATAGATGCCACTGCCAGCTATCCGGGCCCATATTGCCCAAAGACGCAGCGATGCCGCCTTGTGCAGCTACCGTATGTGATCGTGTCGGGAAAACCTTGGTTACACAAGCTGTTGAGAGGCCCTGTTCGGCCATTCCCAAAGTGGCCCGCAAACCCGAACCCCCTGCGCCCCCGACGCCGACATCGTGAAAATGATCTACAATTTTATACGCGCCACCATTTTGAGCCGCGCCATTTGCTTTTCCGTTAGACTTGCCATTGGCAGTTGCCATGTCAGGTTAGCCTCCAAAACCGAGTTTAAGAATGGCAAAGGCGCTCGCTAGGCCAATGCCGAAACAAAAGAATGTGTTGAGGATCACGAGTAGAATTTTCGTACCCTCTGCATGAATGTAGTCTTCGATGACAATCTGCATACCTAGTTTCATATGCCAGCAGACGGACAAAATGACGCCTAGTAGCAGGATGCAAACAATCGGGTGTGACAGGGTTGAGACCACTTCCATATGGCTTGCGCCAACCAGGGAGATCACCATCCAAATCAAAAACAAAATAAGCGGTACGTTTGCAATCGCGGTCAGTCTCTGTTTCCAGAAATGATCCGTGCCTTCTTTTGCAGAACCAAGACCTCGAACCTTGCCGAGCGGGGTGCGCATGTCAGTCATCGTGATTTACCTTACTGCGTATGCGGTGATCCATAAAAGGATCGTCATTGTGATTGAAAATGCCAGCGTTACCCAAGCAAGTTTCGTTGAAAAATGCTTATCGAAGCCGCGGCCTGTATCCCATAGGAAATGCCGTAGTCCACCTGCAAGGTGGTGCATCAATGCCCAAGTGTATCCAAACAGGATGATGCGCCCAAACCAGGAAGCGAAAAAGCTGTTGACCCACTCAAAATATGCAGGTGCTGTTGCTGCAGCAAACAACCACCATGCGAACAGGAATGTGCCAAAATAAAGCGCCACTCCGGTAATGCGATGCAAGATCGACATAACCATGGTCGGAATCGGTTTATAGATCGACAGATGCGGGGATAAGGGCCGTTTGTCGTTTAGTTCAATATTCGTCATGATGTTTTTGCGAATATGCCTCCATTCGGGTTTGCATTCTTGTAAAGCGTTCAGTGCTTCACGTCAAAACCTACGAAAGCATAAGTGCGACTAATATCGCCGCAGCTAAAGTATGAAATCAGCAAATCTCCGCTTGCAAAATCAAACCGCTCATTTGATGCTGATGGCTCAATGTATGGAAAGGAAATTTACCCGTTATGGACATGAAACCTTTATTTACTGGTGCGATGCTTTTGTTGGCACCATTTGCTTTGAATCTTACATTTTCGGATACGGCGTCTGCTGCCTTGAACTGCGATAGTATAGAGGGCAGTTGGGCTGGCACGATGAGTGGCGCTTATAGGGGCAAGACCACAATGGAAATCAAGAAGTGCAAGCTGAAATGGCGCTTGCCAGACGGTCGATTGAACCGCTGCCGCTACAAAGAAAAGTCTGATTATATCGAGTATAGTTGCAGTCTTGGCTCTCACGGGAAGGTCAAGATCAATGGCAACAAGATTGTCATGCAGAATGTCTTCACCGCCCACCGCCATGGCAAATATACTGTTAGCGTGAGAAAAACAGGCTCTTAAGGTGGAGTGCTAAGGGAGTTTACCCTAAACATACTCATTTAGGGGATTTAATTGCTCTCGATATTACTCACTATTCTGCCTGTATTTTTGATCCTTGGGACGGGGTATCTCGTTGCAAGGGTCGGCTATATTCAAGACAATGTGGCGGATGCTCTGAATTCCTATGCCCTGAAACTGGCGGTTCCGGTTTTATTGTTTACTGCAATGTTCCGGCTGGACTTTGCTCAAGCGTTTAACGCGAAAATGCTGGTGAGTTTTTATACTGGCGCGTTTACGTGTTTTGTGTTGGGCATTTTGTTTGCGCGGTTGATATGGAAACGCCGCCCCGGTGAATCCGTGGCGGTTGGGTTTTGTGCTGTGTTTTCCAACACGGTTTTAATCGGGTTGCCAATTTCGCAGCTTGCGTTTGGCGAAGTGGTTTTAACCCCAGTATTTGGCATTGTCGCGTTCCATGCGTCACTGCTCTATACTGTTGGCATGATCACGATGGAATTTGCCCGTCGTGACGGACGCAAACTGTCTGAAACCTTGATCTCCGCATTTTCTTCCGTGATTGCCAATCCGCTAATGGCGGGCATCCTATTGGGTGTGGCGGTGAACTTTACCGGATTGTGGATACCGGGTCCGCTTGAACAGGCACTGGACATGATCCGCGCAACTGCGATCCCTGTGTCATTGGTTGGGATTGGTATCGCGCTCAATCGATATTCGATCAGTGAAGAATTATCCGAGACTTTGATGGTCTCATTTTTGGCGTTGATCGTTCATCCGGCGATTGCGCTGTTCTTCTGTCTCTATGTGTTTGGCTTGGATTCTATCTACTTACAAGCAGCCGTCGTGTTGGCCGCCATGCCGCCGGGTATGAACGTTTATATTTTTGCGACCCTTTATAATCGCGCGGTGAGCCTGTCAGCCTCAACACTGGTGATTGCAAATGCGCTTGCTGTTCTCACAATACCGGTCTGGATATTGATCATCCGTTCGGTTGCCTGATGCTGAGTGTTTTGTTTGGGCTTGGTCTGTTTTTTGCCAAGTTTCATAAGCATGCTAGGGTCAGATAAACGGGCTTTTCGTATCGGGTAGGTGCCATGCTAGACAATAACAACGCCACAAAAATCAAGGCAAACATTCAAGGTCTTGAGACCGTCACGCGGTTTTCTCTGGCAATTCTTGCGCTTGCGAGTGGGGTTTATACCTATCTTGGCGTTCGCAGTCTGCTGGATGGGTCAAGTATGCAAATATTCTTTGCAGCGTTCATCTATGCCAGTGCGGTGTCTGTCGGCATTTATGCGTTCTGGACTTATCTCATGAAATTCGTGCCGCTCATGACAGACGGGACACGCCGTTTGGCTTTGTTTGCTACGATGGCTGTTGGTTCTGTGATGATTATCGCGATGTCTTCTTGGCTTAATGCGGCGGCGCTTGCAGGGTCTGCTGCGACAGAACAGCATCTGGCGCAAACGCTTGAAGATTATTCAACCGATCTCGACAAAGCCCATTCGCGTGCGCTTGCTGCTCAAAGCCTGCTGCCGGATGTGTTGCGTGCGTCCGAACGCTTCAAGCGTCTGGCTTCGGAAGAACAAACAAGCGGTGCGCTAACCGGAACATCGGGCGCAGGAACGGTTGTGCAATTGCTGCAACAGATGGGCGGGCAATTGGATGAATTGTCGGTTTCCATTTCAGGCTCAAAAGATAAAACTGCGAACTTGTTTGATGCGGGCCGTGATCATCTGTCCAAGATGCGTTCGCTTGTGTCTGCGCCTGGTGCAGTGCAACCAAGGGCCGATCAGTTTTCAACCGAAGCGGTGGCGCTTGCCGGTGTAATTTCACAATTGCAGGAAACATCAATCGCGCCCTCTGTTCGCCGTGCTGCGCAGGATTTATCGCTTGGGTTTATTGCCCCTGTTGCCGACGGGTCTTCGGATGATCTTGCCAGTCGCCAAAACCAGATCATTGATACGGTGCGCCAGTCGGTCGATGCACAATCTACCGCGCTTGCAGATGCTGCAGACGAAATCATGGCTGTGCCGGCGGTTCCAACACGGCGATTTGTACCGCTGTCGAGTGCAGAAGCCGTCTTGATCTATGCGTCTGATTTTGCCCCAAGTTGGGCAGGAGCGATCTCGATTGATCTGCTGCCTGCAATTCTTGTTCTGATTTTATCAGTTGCGTATTCAGCCATTCGTGCGGATGCTCAAATTTTGGAACCTGCAGAAAAACTGACCGCAGCCGAGATGATGCGTGCAGTGAGTATTTATAAATCCATGACAGGTGAAACGGATGCAAGGTCAGTTGAGGAAACGCAGACCAAAGAAGACGAACCGCCTGCTTCTCAACCTCAAGAAGACGCAACGGTAATCCGTCCGGTTGATCTGCATCAACGCAAGCGCATTGAAGACAGCCGTAAATGAGTGAGGCAGAGCCTTACGCGCAGGAAAAGCGATTTGTCCTGCCTGAAGATGGAACGCTCATGCGCTGGGCTTTCTTTTTCCTACTTGCTGCATGTGTAATTCTTGTTGCTCTGGATGTTGGCAATCTTGCCACCCGTAACGATGAAATCATGGAGCGTATAGAGCGCACGCCGATTTTACCTGCATTGGTGCCTGCGCCATCACAACAAGACGGAGAGCCTGTCTCTAACCCCTATTCTCCTGTGGTCGAAAGTGACCCTTCCTTACTGCGGCAACCGCTGGATATTTCTCTTAATGCAAATAATGAACTGGTTTTGTCCGGTGCGATTGATCCGGGTTCATCAACGCGGTTTGCTGACGAGATCGAAAAGGTTTCTGAATATGTGGAGACGGTGGTGTTAAACTCGCCTGGTGGATCGGTTCAGGATGCGTTGGAGATATCCAAGCTTATTCGTAAAAATGAATGGCACACGACCGTTCGTGCAGGCGCACTTTGTGCTTCTTCCTGTCCGATTATCTTTGCTGGTGGCATTAAACGATCGGCTGAAGAAAAGGCGGCGATTGGAGTTCACCAGATATTTTCTGCAGGCGATGACAGGCGGTCTCTTGATCAGGCGATTTCAGGCACGCAAAGCTCTACGGCTACGATAGTAAGACATCTTGAAGAAATGGGCATTGATCCAGCTATATGGACCCATGCGCTGGAGACACCACCCGCCAGTCTTTATTATCTCCGTGATGAAGAAATGAAAGACTATAAGCTGGTTACGGGTGGTGACGAGGTTTCCTAAATGGTTGCTACTGAATTAGCTCCAGTCGCGAACATCCACAAAATGACCTGCGATTGCAGCCGCTCCTGCCATTGCGGGTGACACAAGATGTGTCCGACCCTTAAAGCCCTGACGGCCTTCAAAGTTCCGGTTGGAAGTTGAGGCGCAACGCTCTTCCGGCTTAAGACGATCATCATTCATCGCAAGACACATGGAGCAGCCTGGCTCACGCCAGTCAAAACCTGCCTCAATGAAAATTTTGTCCAAACCTTCTGCTTCTGCCTGTTCTTTTACAAGACCAGAACCTGGCACAATCATTGCGTCTACGTGGTCGGCAACCTTTTTGCCTTCAACGGTTTCAGCAACGGCACGAAGGTCTTCAATACGGCCATTGGTACACGAGCCGATAAACACCCGATCAATCTTGATATCCGTGATGTTTGTTCCAGCGGTGAGGCCCATATAATCAAGCGCGCGTTGTTTTGAGGTGCGCTTGGTTTCGTCTTCGATATCGGCAGGGTCCGGCACGGTGCCTGTGACTGAAACAACGTCTTCTGGTGAAGAACCCCAAGAGACGATTGGCGGCAGATTGGCAGCGTCCAATTCAATCACCTTATCAAAATGTGCGCCCTCGTCTGTGTAAAGGGTTTTCCAATATTCAAGCGCCATATCAAAGGCAGAGCCTTTGGGAGCCTTTGGCTTGTCTTTGATATATTCGAATGTTTTTTCATCCGGCGCGATTAGGCCTGCACGCGCACCACCTTCGATGGTCATGTTACAGACTGTCATGCGACCTTCCATAGAAAGGTCCCTGATGGCTTCACCAGCAAATTCTATCACATGGCCTGTGCCGCCCGCGGTTCCAATCTCGCCAATGATCGCGAGGATAATGTCTTTGGCGGTCACACCCTGCGGGGCCTTACCATTGACCTTTACCAGCATGTTTTTTGCTTTCTTCTGGATCAGAGTTTGGGTTGCCAAAACATGTTCAACCTCGGACGTGCCGATGCCGTGGGCAAGTGCGCCAAATGCACCGTGAGTGGAGGTATGAGAATCACCACAGACGATGGTCATGCCTGGTAGTGTGAAACCCTGTTCCGGCCCGATAATGTGAACAATGCCCTGACGTTTGTCATGCTCTGAATAATACTCGATGCCAAACTCGGCAGCATTTTTGGCAAGTGCTTCAACCTGAATGCGGCTTTCCTCATTCTTGATGCCATCCACACGGTCTGCGGTTGTTGGTACGTTGTGGTCGACAACGGCCAGAGTTCTTTCAGGTTGGCGAACAGGGCGTCCTGCCATGCGTAAACCTTCAAAGGCTTGTGGACTTGTAACCTCATGCACCAAATGACGATCAATGTAGAGAATGGATGTGCCGTCAACTGTTGTTGAAACCAGATGATCATCCCAGATTTTGTCGTAAAGCGTCTTGGCCATGTGTCTACCTATATAAATGCGCGGCAAATGCCGTCTGAATTTTTGGTTTTTGTAAGCTGCTGTTGTTAGGCGGTCAAGCTTGCAAAGTGATGCTTTGCTTATGGCGCAAGCATTTTGGCTGCTACCCGCTCACATTGCCCAGTGCTTTCCCAAGAATTTTGTCACGTCCATAGACATCACGGCGGAAATGTACGGAGCCATCCTTGTTTACCCAAGAGGTCATATAAGCGATGTGGACGGGTATTTTCTGATCAAGTTTAACAACTGTGCGTTTTTTTGAGTCTTTAACAGCGTCAATTTTTGCCCGGCTCCATCCTTGTGACTTCAACAAGACTTCCGCCATATCAAATGGGTTGCGCAGGCGAAGACAGCCATGACTGAAATATCGCGATGAGCGGTCAAATTTAGATTTTGAGGGCGTGTCATGAATATAGACATTAAACGAGTTTGGGAACATGAACTTCACCCGTCCCAAGGCATTTTTCGTTCCGGGCTTTTGACGCAGGCGAACTGGAAAACTTGCCTTTGAATAATTGCTCCAAGGTACAGATGATGCAGGGATAACCGATCCACCGCGCAATACTTCAAATCCTTGAGAGGTAAGTGCGTTCGCGTTTCGGCGAAGTTTTGGCAATAGCTCATTGACCGCAATGGATTTAGGCACGTTCCAATAGGGGTTGATTTCGATATATTCCATTTCGTCGGTAAAGACAGGTGTGCGGTGATAGGGTAGGCCGACCTGTATGAG
>CAZEPF010000003.1:0-41096 GCA_964514045.1 uncultured Rhizobiaceae bacterium
ACTTTGGGTTGAAATCGGGATTATTGCTGCGAAGTGATTGGCATAAGATCCTAGGGTAGGGCGTTTATGCTACTTTTTGCTCACGCTCTCCGCCAATTTTACCAATCTGTTTGTTTTGGTTCGAGTGATAAGCGAGCACATAGTCTCGTGCCTGATCACTTGGTAGTGCTTTTGAGAAATACCAGCCCTGTACAAAGTCAACTTCGTACTTGCTTTGCAGAAGTTTGAATTGCTCTTCTGTTTCAATCCCTTCGATTACAACTTTCATTTTTAGCGCTTTTCCTAGTGCGGTGATGCCCTTAAGAAGCGTACGTGAGCGCTGGCTTTCTGCAATATCATCAATGAATGACTTATCGATTTTCATTTTATCAAGTGGCAGTTTATGAAGATAGCTAAGGCTTGAGTAGCCAGTGCCAAAGTCGTCAAGCGAGATTTTAACACCCATTTCACTCAGCTTTTCCAACACAAGAATAGCATGGCTCATATCATTGAGGACCGCTGTCTCGGTAATTTCCACTTCAAGGCGTTCAGGTGCAAGACCCGATATTTCCAGCGCCTCTTGTACTGCTTGAATGACCGATCCGACCTGGAATTGAACTGCGGAAAGGTTTACTGCAACGCTTGTTCCTGCGGGCCAAGTCTGACACTGACGACATGCTTCAATCAGTGTCCACTCGCCGATTTCACGAATTAAGCCAAGGTCTTCAGCAATTGGGATAAATTCAGCAGGTGAGATATTTTCACCATTTCTGATCCAGCGGGTGAGGGCTTCAAATAATTTTGGCTGACCATCTTCCATTGCGACTATGGGCTGGAAGTGAAGGGTGAGATCGCCGTTTCTAACCGCTTGTGTGAGATCATTTTCCAAAACAAGGCGTTCGGATAACGTATCTTCCATTTCTGAAGTGAAGAACCGAAAGAGGTTTTTACCTTCATTTTTGGCGGCATAAAGCGCAAGATCAGCCAGTTTTAGCAAACGCTCTACGTTATTGCCGTCTTTAGGATACTGCGCAATTCCAAGGCTCGCACCAAAACGAAGTACCTGATTATTGTAGGTTGTTGGCTTTGTGATTGTATCAAGAATTTTCTGGGATAGGAGCTTTAAGTCCTCTTCCTCTAACGGCACGTCCAGATAAAGCACATATTCGTCTCCACCATATCGGCTGAGTAGGGCATCATTTGGAAGTAAGGTTTTAAGACGTTGTGCAACCGTTGAGAGGATATGATCACCCGCCTCATGACCCAATGTGTCATTGATCCGCTTGAAGTCATCCAGATCGAAGAAGATCATTGCGCCTTTTTTGTCACTGTCTGCTGTATTAAGTGTCTGATTTGCTTGCTGTAGGAAAAAACTACGATTGTATAAGCCTGTTAGTTCATCATATTTAGCAAGCTGGTTGATGCGTGTCTGATACTGGATACGCTCGGTTACATCCTCGATAACAAGAACACATCCTCCGTGATCACGAAGCATGATTGATAGTTCAACATATTTTTTATGATCAATCTCAAATACTTTGTCTGCTGAACGCTGCTTAAGACGCTTTAAAAGAGCATCCTCAAGCAGGCGAATACGATTAAGACCCGTGCGTTTCATATCAACAAATCGCGCGATCTCGGTCAATCGTCTGCTGTAACAATTGAAATTGTCATCAAGCTGTAGAATGCGACGGGCAGTTTTATTAATAATTTTCAAGCGCATATCATTATCAAACATGATCAAGCCATGGGACATGCTTTCAAGCGCTTCGTTTAACTGGGAACCGAATTCATCTTTCTCGCGGGATTGTTTTTCGATGCTGCCAAACAGTCCTCGCAAGCGCTCGGATATGTCTTTTACGCTTGAAAAGAGTGGAATAAAAAATCCGCATAACACCATAGCGCGCATGTCGCCATAGGTAAGAACACCAGCAATAAGAGGAAATGCAACCGCTCCTAGTTGAAGTGTCAGAAGGCGGTCATCAGCAAAGTTTCGGCACACTAAGCTCAAAATATTGCCCATTGCCGTTGCAACACACAACATATGAATGAACATGTCTTCTGTGAATGTGAAACAGAAAAAGCACCAGACCCCAAGTAGCCCCATAAAGCCTGATGAAAGCAGATTGTACTGTCGGTCCCAATCCGTCCAATCCGCTTGTGGATCAGCTAATAGCTCTCTCCTATGGCGGAAACTACGTGCGTCCCCATACATGAAAAATAACATGGCAATTGACAAAGCGATGAACAATAAATCCGCTGTCATAAAATAAGTTACCAGTGAAGCTGTTGCCCCGCTGATTTTACCATAGAAGAACGCAATATGATCTTCATTGCCGCGAGACTTGCCTACGTACTGCAAGTCCTCTTGAGACAAATCCATATTTTCAACCAATGTAGTCACCCCGACCTAGTTTAGCGGTGTTATGGTAACCAATAAGCGTTTCCAGAAAGTTTATAAGATTCAAAATTTATCCAAGCAAAGAGACTCGGTTGCCTGCATGTTTTTCAAGTTTTCCCGCAAGCGATAGTTCCAGCAGCACAATCTGAACTTGTCCTATGGATGCGTCTGTAAAGCGCACAAGATCGTCAATTTCTGTGGGCGTTGTGGTCAGTAAGTTGGAAATTGCATCTCTAAGGTTTTGTTGTGGTTCATCACCCGCTTCTTGGAAGTTACTTTTAGGTGTCGCATTTAGCGATATTTGAGCTTGGTGTTTATCTGATGAAAGTTCCAACTGAGAGGGCGCTGCTGCCTCTGCGATATCTTCTGCAGACCTGACAAGTGTTGCGCCTTCTCTAATTAGGCGATTGGAGCCATCGCTTCTGGGGTCAAGAGGGGAACCTGGAACCGCCAGAACATGCCGCCCCATTTCGCCTGCAAGCCGCGCAGTGATCAGTGAACCGGAACGTTGAGCAGCCTCCACAATCACCACGCCAATTGCTAATCCTGCCACAATGCGGTTTCGCTTTGGAAAGTCTCTTGCACCTGCTTGCCATCCAATAGGCATTTCTGAGAGCAAGGCACCGCCAGACGCAACGATGTCTTCTGCGAGGCCAGAATTTTCGGAAGGATAGATTTTATCTAGACCTCCTGCCAACACTGCAACGGTACCAGAGTGTAGCGATGCTTTGTGTGCTGCCGTATCAATTCCGCGTGCTAGGCCAGATGCAATTGTATAATTCATAGCGCCGAGGTTTCCGGCAAGTTGTTCGGCTAGCCGCATACCAGTGGCAGACGCATTTCTTGAGCCAACAATCGAAATAATAGGCCTTGCGAAAGATGTAATCTCGCCTTTAACGCAGAGAATTGGCGGTGATGAATCGCTATTTTTGAGCCATTGAGGAAAACCTTGTTCCCAATTCAAAATATACTTTGCGCCAATAGATTCTGCGGCTTCAATTTCCTGAAGCGCTTGTTCTTGCGTGCAGAGTTTTATTTTCGAAGCGCGCCCGCCGCGTCTGGCTAAATCTGGAAGTGCATCCAGAGCTACCGCAGCAGAACCAAAATGACCAAGTAAGTCTTTGAAGGTGACCGGACCAACATTTTGACAGCGATATAATCTAAGCCAATTGAGAATTTGCTCATCACTTGCTTTTCCGACCTCAGACTTTTCTGATTTCGTCATTCACCCACACCTGTAAAATTCCACACTTAAAGACTAACGCCTTAAGTCACACATGGAGTACATAGCGGGTTTCAGGATTTTTTGCCAATTTTGCTTTCATTACCGCCGATGAGGCGGGCAATGTTTTCGCGATGCCTGATCCAAAGCAGAATGGTCAAAACAAGAAACAGTTCTGCCAATTGAATATGGCTGTAGGTTTCCAGAAACGATTTTCCAAAAAGGTAAAATACCACAGGCATACAAAAGCTCGCAATCAATGCAGCAAGGGAAGAGTATTTGCTGATAAATGCAGAGATCAACCAAACCAAGCCAAAGATGACCATCGCTACCAATGAAAAACCAAGCAAGACACCAATATAGGTAGCAACCCCTTTGCCGCCTTTGAACTTTAACCATATTGGAAAGCAATGGCCTAAAAATGCTCCAAGTCCAGCCATAATTGCTGGATCAGGGCCAAATCTTGCGGTTAGAACTACTGCAATAGTACCTTTGAGCAAATCGCCTAAAAGGGTAGCAGCTGCCAGTTTTTTGCTTCCTGTTCGCAATACATTGGTAGCGCCGATATTGCCAGAACCCACAGATCGAATATCGCCTTGGCCGCTGAGTTTTGTGAGTAGAAGTCCAAAGGGAATTGAGCCAAGCAGATAACCAAAGATCAATGCACCTAACAAATAGGGTGCTGCAACTGACCAGCTTATTGGATCAGGCATGGCTTAATCCTCCAATGCGTAAACGCAATTTCCGCCGACATAGGTTTCTAAAATGCGACCTGAAAATCGTTCACCCTCAAATGGGGTGTTTTTAGATCGGGATACGATGTCTTCTTCATGGACCACCCAAGGCATATCTAGATCGGCGATAATCAAATCAGCTTCCTTACCTGCTTCTAATGATCCGCCGGGTAGTCCGAAAATTTCTGCAGGCTTTGTTGAGAGTGCCTCGATGATACGTGGTAAGGGCACTTGCTCGTTATGGTACAAACGTAGCGCTGCCGCAAACAGGGTTTCAAGGCCGATTGCGCCATCGGCTGCTTCTGCAAATGGGTGGCGTTTCTCGTCTACGTCATGTGGGTCGTGACTTGATACGATAATATCAATCGTGCCATCTGCCAATGCTTCGACCATAGCCAATCTGTCGGCTTCGCTGCGAAGGGGCGGTTGTAGTCGCAGATAGGTTCGATATCGCCCAATGTCGTTTTCGTTCAACGTTAGGTGGTTGATGGACACGCCGCAGGTAATGGTATCATTGGTCCGTTTATATAGGGCCAGTACATCGGTGGATTCTTTGGCCGAGACTTTTGCGGCGTGATAATGGCCTTTTGTTAAAGCTGCCAACCGCAAATCGCGTTCCAATGGGATTATTTCAGCTTCTTTTGGAATACCAGGCAATCCCATATGGGTTGCAATGAGGCCTTCATTCATGACGCCATTGGATGAAAGACTTTCGTCGATGGTTTCTTTTGCGACCACCATACCAAAGTCGCGGGCGTAGGTGAGGGCGCGCCTGAATGCGAGATTACTCGCCATAGAATGCTTGCCCTCGGTTAGCATAACCGCGCCGGACTCTTTGAGAAGGCCAAACTCGCTTAACTCTTTGCCATCCATGTTTTTGGTAACGGCAGCGGATGGATACACGCGCACCACCGCATGATCACGAGCTGCGCGTCTCACAAAATCTACCAATGCCACATCATCAATTACCGGATTGGTTTCCGGCATCATGATAAAACTTGTAACACCACCAGCGGCGGCTGCTTGGCTTGCCGAGGCGATGGTTTCGCGATGTTCACCACCGGGTTCGCCGACATATACTCTCGCGTCAATCAATCCCGGGAAGACATGCTTACCGGATACATTATGCACTTTACTATCGGCACTGGGTTTTATGGTTGGCGCGATTTCTGCGATTTTACCGTCAGAAATTAAAACGTCGAATTTGCCGTCTATGTTTTGTGCTGGATCAACAATATGTCCACCAGACAGGAGAAGCGATTGATTAGACATTTGCCCCCCTGTTTTCCATTAGGGTTTCAATGACTGCCATGCGAACGGCCACACCCATTTCAACCTGTGTTTCGATCACGCTGTTAGGGCCGTCTGCAACATCAGAGGATATTTCAACACCTCTGTTCATCGGGCCCGGATGCATGACAAGAGCATCACTTTTTGCGTGAGAGAGTTTTTCATTATCCAGCCCGTAAAATCTGAAATATTCACGAACGGAGGGGATCAATGCGCCACTCATGCGCTCGCGTTGTAGTCGCAACATCATTACTACATCGCAATCTTTTAGGCCCAGCTCCATGTCTCTGAATACTTCCACGCCAAGGCTTTCTATACCGGATGGGAGTAGGGTAGACGGACCAATAACCCGAACTCTTGCGCCAAGTGCATTGAGTAGCATGATGTTTGATCGTGCGACGCGGCTGTGAAGAATATCACCACAAATGGCTACGATAAGTCCGGCTATCGAGCCTTTTGCGCGTTGCATCGTAAGTGCATCAAGAAGCGCTTGCGTGGGATGTTCATGCGCACCATCGCCTGCATTGATAACCGAACACCCAACCTGATTTGCTAAAAGTGCAACAGCGCCGGCGGATTGGTGTCTCACGACCAATAGATCGGGTTGCATGGCGTTGAGTGTCATGGCCGTATCAAGCAAGGTCTCACCTTTTTTAACCGAAGATGATCCCACCGACATGTTCATTACATCTGCACCAAGCCTTTTACCTGCTAACTCAAAGGATGATTGGGTGCGGGTTGATGCTTCAAAGAATAGATTGATTTGGGTGCGGCCGCGCAGCACGCTTTTCTTTTTTTCAAGTTGCCTTGAAACAGATACGGCTTCATCTGCACGTTTTAACAGATATAAAATTTCCTGAGGTAACAATTCAGCAATGCCCAGCAAATGACGCTGGCTAAAATGGTCGTATGACTCTTGGCTGTTTGTGCTCATCAGGGTCAGCTAATAGGGTTACAATCGCTCCACTGCAAGCATTATCCCGCTTGTTGATTGGCTTGTCACAAGTATTTCTAAAAAAATCATCAATCTTGAAACTGAAATCAATTCTCTGCGTTTCTCAGATTAGAGTACGTAATTTGGCGAGTAGCTATCACCCCCTTCGATCGCTTGCCTTTTACATCGTGGTGTCCAGCCTTTCCACGATAACGATGACTGCATTTCTACGCATGTGAAATGCAGTCATCGTTTGCTCTATTATATTGTTGTTAAGGCAATCTCCTGCTTGCAAAATTACTAAAAACCGCCGAATTTGACACGAATAATCCTCCGGATGCGTCCGGTTAGTCCATTTGCGGGTCCAAAATACGATGTCCAGTAGTAATCAATCTCCCGATTTTAGTGGATTTAATGCGTTTTCGTCGGATCCTATGCTTGATCTGATTACGTATACGCTGCCGCAAAGCGTCAGACAGGGGCTTAACAAAATGGGCGCTTGGGCCGGTAATGCCGATGTCATGAAGCTTGGCCGCTTAGCAAATGAAAATCCCCCAGAATTATATGCATTTAATGCAAAGGGCGACCGTCAGGATGAAGTTGAGTTTCATCCTTCGTGGCACGCTTTAATGCGCCGGGGAGTGGAGCATGGGCTTCATAGTTCCTTATGGAGTGACGATGCCAAAGAGCGTGGGGTAAGAAATCTTACCCGTGCTGCAAAAGTATATATGACAGCTGGTGTTGAGATGGGGCACTTATGTCCTCTGATTATGACAAGCGGTAGTATTGCTGCATTAAGTGCCAATGAATCACTACTGAATGAATGGTTGCCAAAAATTCTCTCCGGCAAATATGATTCCAGCAATCGTGCGATAGATCAAAAACAAGGCGTTTTGATTGGTATGGCAATGACAGAACGTCACGGTGGTTCTGATGTTCGGAGCAATACAACCAAGGCAGAACCTCAAGGTAATGGCGTTTGGGAAATCAACGGCTCCAAATGGTTCATGTCTGCACCCATGTGCGATGGATTTTTAGTATTGGCCCAAACCTCCGATGGATTGGGATGTTTTCTGGTTCCGCGACTGTTGGAACAGGGGCGCTCTAACGGGCTGGAATTGCAACGGCTGAAAAACAAGTTGGGCAATCGCTCCAATGCCTCCAGTGAGGTGGTATTTAATAACAGTCTGGGAATTTTGATCGGTGATCCGGGGCGGGGCATTCCTGCCATTATGGAAATGGTCAACTTTACCCGACTGGATTGTGCGGTTGCTTCGGCTGGATTGATGCGAACATCACTTGCAGAATCCGTACACCATTGTCGGCATAGATCAGCCTTTGGTTCCAAGCTCATCGACCAGCCGATTATGGAGCGGGTACTGGCAGATATGGCACTGGATGTTGCAGGTGCAACAGCATTGGTATTTCGTTTAGCGGTTGCTTTTGATCGTGCAGCGGCAAATCCGAAAGAAGCAGCGTATGCGCGGTTCATGACACCTGTTGTCAAATATTGGGTCTGTAAAACAGCACCATCGCTTATTTATGAGGCGATGGAATGTTTGGGCGGCAACGGGTACGTCGAGACTGGTAATCTTGCCCGCCATTATCGTGAAGCACCCTTGAACGCGATCTGGGAAGGATCTGGCAACGTCATGTGTCTGGATGTGATGCGCGTTGCCTCAAACAATCGCGATGTCGTCGAAACAGTTCTGTTAGGCCTGCAAGAGGATATGGGACAGAAGAATGCGAACACGTTCGTTGATGTCATTCGATCTGCTGCAAATATGAGTGGTAATGATCCCGGTGGTGCAAGAATTTTGGTGGAACAGCTTGCGCTGACTGCCGCCGCCGCAGAGTTAAACCGTTTGGGGGCAGGGGAAACCTCAAAGGCATTTACCGAGACGCGTCTTGGAGGACTTTGGCGCAATACCTATGGCATGCTGGATAATCGCCATAATGCGCGAAAAATTCTGGATCGCGAATTCCCTGCTTGGGTATAAGTTTGCTGCCTCAGTTATGGTTAAGGTAAGTGCAATTTCTGTTAACCTTAATAATTGGTTTACGTTGAGAGTTAGATTGGAATGATGCATTGTAGCTCAAGTTAGGGAGCTACAGATGCGCGCCATCCTTGGTATGTGGATTTTTTCAGTCGTCTTCTTTTGGGGATGGTATTTCCTGAGTGTAAACGACATGCACTTTGGTATGTTTTTTCTATCTCGTGGTTTCCATGAACATTTATTCCAAATCTATGGAAACATGCTTCATATGGCGCCAGAAGAGGTGCCTGAGAAAATCGCCTGGTTGTTTGCAATTGATACGGTGATTGTATTCGGTATCGCAGCATTGCGCTGGTATAAAAGTTGGCTGCCGCAGACTATTGCGCGCGTTCGTGAGTTCTTTGGATATGGTCCTGAGAAAATTGATTACGTGTCGCGCCTAAAGATGTTTCGTAATCCCCCAGTGGCTCACGACCCTAACTTAATTGGTCCAGTAGCGCCTGCAGAATAACGGCTGCTGCAACCGAATCTATTTTCTCTTTTCGTTTCTTACGAGACATATCAGCCTCAAGCATTGCTTGTTCAGCGACATAGGTGGATAGGCGCTCATCATGCAGTATGATCGGTATGTCGGTGAGTTTGGACAGATTATAAACAAACGCGCGGGTTGATTGAGCGCGAACGCCTTCACTGCCATCCATGTTAAATGGCAGGCCCATTATAAAAGCAAAAACGCGTTCTTTTTCTGCTAGTTCAAGTAGGATTTTTGCATCCTTCGTGAATTTTGTGCGTAAAAGCGTAGAACGGGCGCTTGCGATGTTGAGTTCAATATCAGAAAGCGCAATCCCGATGGTTTTTGTGCCAAGGTCCAGTGCCATAAGGCAGGTGCCTTTTTCCCGCTCGGCGACAAGTGTTCTAAGTTTGTTGATCTCTTTTTCCATGGTGCAGGTATGGCAATGATTATCTGGTTTGTCGATTGCGAGGATTTAATGATCTGCAATTGTTGTTGGAACAGACTTGTATGCCATTTGTCTTACCTGTTGAAACGCATGAAAAGCGGGTTTATAGCAAGTTGGAAGATAATTTCCTTACAAGGCTAAAACGATGTCAGTAGATCTGGATACCGTAAAACGGGTTGCCAAGCTTGCACGCATTGCTGTCGATGATGAAAAGGCAGAGCGTATGCAAGGTGAACTCAATGCAATATTGGGTTTTGTGGAGCAACTGAATGAAGTGGATATTGACGGCGTTGAGCCGATGACGTCTGTTGCCGAAATGGATATGAAAAAGCGCGTTGATGTTATCAGCGATGGTAGCAAGGCTGATGATGTAACTGCAAATGCTCCTGCCAGTGAGGATCACTTCTTTATGGTTCCAAAGGTGATCGAATAGTGTTTCGAACTGCTGTGTCATTTTTCTTGATGAGTGTTTCGTCGGCTGCATTAGCAGCGGATGTTCCACGTTTTTTGCAAGGGAAAGTCTATTCGACGAATGCTTCGCAATGCGGTGATACTGTCAATGCTAATCCCGACACACTGCAATTGTCGAAAGAAGGCATTTATGGCGAAGAATACAGTTGTCAGTTTCTGGAGTTCAAAACTGAAAGTGATCCATCGAGTGGGCGTATATACAGTGTAGTGGCAATTGCAACCTGTAGTGATGACAGTGGCATCACGCGGCCGGATTTGATCTCCATGTCTCCATATGAAGAAGGCGGGCAGGTGATTGTCCAATCACAAAATGAATACATTAAGGGCGAGATGGAACTCATGATCGCTCAACAACCAGGGAAAGATTTTCCTGAAAAGAATTCTCATGCTTGGGTGTCTGACACTTACAACATCTGCAAGTAGATCCATATAACGATAGTGAAAAAGAACTGATATGTCTGAACTTACCAGCCTTACAATTGCACAGGCCCGTGAAAAACTTCTCGCAAAAGAGATTAAAGCAACCGAACTTACACAAGCCTATCTTGATGCCATCAATGATGGCAACGAGGCCCTTAACACATACACTGCGATCACCGCTGATAACGCGCATAAATGGGCTGCCGTTTCGGATGAGAAAATTGCAAAAGGTGAGGCAGGTGCCCTTGAAGGTATTCCGCTAGGTATCAAAGATCTATTTGGCACCGAAGGTGTTCATACTCAGGCTTGCTCGCATATTCTTGACGGCTTTAAGCCAAAATACGAATCCACCGTTACTCAAAACCTTTGGGATGATGGCGCGGTGATGCTTGGTAAACTTAACATGGATGAGTTTGCTATGGGATCGTCTAACGAGACGTCTTATTACGGCCCCGTCACCAATCCGTGGCGTGCAGAAAGTTCAGATGTGGCGCTTGTGCCTGGCGGTTCTTCCGGTGGGTCTGCTGCTGCGGTGGCTGCTCAACTTTGCGCTGGTGCTACTGCTACCGATACGGGTGGATCTATCCGTCAGCCTGCTGCGTTTACAGGTACGGTCGGCATCAAGCCCACCTATGGTCGTTGTTCACGCTGGGGTGTTGTTGCGTTTGCGTCATCCCTTGATCAAGCCGGACCTATCACACGTGATGTGAGAGACGCAGCGATCATGTTGAAGTCTATGGTAAGCGTGGATGAAAAAGATACGACTTCGGTTGATTTACCAGTGCCGGATTATGAAGCCTCAATTGGCAAATCTGTAAAAGGTATGAAGGTCGGCATTCCAAAAGAATATCGCATGGAAGGTATGCCAGCGGAGATTGAAGCACTGTGGCAGCAAGGCATTGAATGGTATCGCAATGCGGGTGCTGAAATTGTTGATATTTCTTTGCCACACACAAAATATGCTTTGCCTGCGTATTATATCGTGGCACCTGCGGAGGCATCTTCAAATCTTGCCCGTTATGATGGTGTTCGTTACGGACTACGCGTCACAGGTGACGACATCACAGACATGTATGAGAAAACCCGTTCTGCAGGGTTTGGGGATGAGGTTCAGCGACGTATTCTTATTGGTACGTATGTTCTGTCTTCTGGATATTATGATGCGTATTACTTGCGTGCCCAGAAGACTAGAACGTTGATCAAGAAGGACTTTGAGACCGTATTCAACCAAGGCATCGATGTTATTCTTACGCCAGCAACACCATCTTCTGCATTTGCAATCGGTGATGAGGAAATGGCTGCTGATCCGGTCAAAATGTTCCTTAATGATATTTTCACAGTGACCGTCAATATGGCTGGCTTGCCTGGGATTTCTGTTCCTGCGGGTGTTGATAATAAGGGTCTGCCACTAGGGCTTCAACTTATTGGTAAGCCGTTTGAGGAAGAGACATTGTTTCAAGCATCGCACGTTATCGAAGAAGCTGCTGGCTCGTTCACGCCAAACAAGTGGTGGTAAGCACATCAGGGTGACTTGCCAAGCCTGGCGTTGCGTGTAGTCTTTCCCAATAAGGAATGAGATGGCTCATGAATAGGTTTGGTATTTTCATTACTGGTTTGCTGGCAATTGGTTTCAATGTTTCCGCGCAGGCTGCTGGCACTGATTAGGCTCGGCAGTTTTCCGGTCTGGATGGTGTCGCACTTTCCTGTCTTGATTATTCAGATGGTGATTATGGTGAGAAGCTCTGCGAGACATATCTAACCAGTTTGCAGGGTAGTCTTTCGGAAGCAAACATCTCAGTTACGAACTTGGGATTTTTTCGTGATGATGATGACCAACCGGGTGTGCCTGATCAATATAAAAATCCACTGAATGTAAAACTGTTTATTCGTGGTACTGCGGGTGACCAGATCGCCATTCAACTTCGAGGGCGCGCGTCTGTCGCCTATAGTACTGCAGTAGAAAAAGGGTCAGAAGGCGAGGGCCGCTCTGGTGAACTTGTTTTATGGGAGCGATCTACAACGGGTTCTGGTCCGGCAGCGCAATTACAACCTGCAATTGTTGAAGCCATGATCAGCCGCTCCAAAACATTTTTGAAGAACCTGAAAACCAATTGGCAGAAATAAGCATCGCTCTATGCTCATAAAAGCTGCGGAAGATAGTTGCACTTTCAACTCTTCAGTTTCATTATTTGTCAGGAGTAAATCACTTAATCCAGTAAGGCAGAACACAGTGAATATTGGGCATATCATATCCAACGAGTATTCAATCACAGATTCCAAATTCCGCGACACTTGCAAAGCCACATTGGATAAGGATGGTGTTCTTATCTTGAGTGACTTCATTGCGCCTGATGCTTTGGATGAAATGAAGGCGAATGCTAATGATGGCCTTCCGGATGCCTATTTTTGCGCAACAAATCACAATGTATATCTAACGCCGCCCGATGTTGATTTTCCGATGGATCATCCTCGTAATCTTGAGGTGATATCATCCAAGGGGCTGATCGGCGATGATCAAGTACCTGATAAGTCGCCGCTTAAACGCCTTTACCGCGATGATAGTTTTAAATCCTTCATTGCTGAGATTGTCGGCGAAGAAGCACTTTACCCTTATGCAGATCCCGTTTCTGCGGTGAATATTCATTATGCAAAAACCGGACAGGAACTAGGTTGGCATTTTGACAATTCTTCGTTTGCGATCACGTTGTTGATTGATAAGCCTGACGGTGGTGGCGAGTTTGAATATCTCAAAGATGTTCGCGATGCGGATGGTGGCGAGTACAATTTCGAAACGGTTGGTTCGCTTCTAAACGGCGAGATTGATCCTGACCGGATCGAAATGGAGCCGGGCACGCTTGTATTGTTCAGAGGGCGAAACTCCATTCACCGTGTCACACCAACAAAAGGTGATAAAACACGGATGCTCGCTGTGCTTGCTTATAATTCTGAACCCGGTGTCGAACTATCAGAGAGCGCAAGAATGACGTTTTATGGTCGTTTAGGTTAGGCCGTTTGTTTTTGTTTGGTGAAAACAGCAATTACCACCATCATCCAAAATAAAATGCCTTTGGAATGGTCTGACAGGTTTGCGTTACCCGTGAATGTAATCATCTTGATTAAGGTTGACGGGGCAGGTGGCCATGCGATTACCCATTGAACTGGCAAATCATCAAAAATAAGCCAGTAATATGTATAGTAGATTTGTGGACTAAGCCAAATGAACATCCAGATTAAAACAATCGCGGATAGTAGGTTCACAAGCTTGCCAAATCTGCTAGATATTCGGCGAAGCACCCAAATCATCAATACGCCAAGAAGGCCCGATAGAAGTAATAATCCAGTCTGGCCGGACTGCGAAAGATGAAAGAACGTGTCACCATTATACATTCACCCAATCTGCCACTTGGCAGGCGACAATAAAAGCTGAAATAGATGACAGAACTTGTTGATACACGAACTCCTGATCCCAAACGTTTTATTCCTGGTGCAACCGATGATTGGGAAGTGATCATTGGGCTGGAAGTTCATGCTCAGGTCGCTTCAAATGCTAAATTGTTTTCAGGTGCTTCAACTCAATTTGGTTCCGAGCCAAACTCGAATGTCTCTCTTATTGATGCTGCTATGCCGGGTATGTTGCCTGTTATCAATGAGGAATGTATTGCGCAAGCGGTGCGCACTGGCTTGGGGCTAAACGCTAAAATCAATTTACGATCAGTGTTTGACCGTAAAAACTATTTTTATCCGGACCTGCCACAAGGCTATCAGATTTCCCAGTTCAAAGACCCGATCGTAGGCGAGGGAACGGTAATTGTTTCCGTTGGGCCGGATAAAAAGGGTAATTTTGAAGATATAGAAATTGGTGTTGAGCGTCTGCACCTTGAACAGGACGCGGGTAAATCGATGCATGATCAGCATCCGACCATGAGTTTTGTTGACTTGAACCGTACAGGCGTCGCGCTGATGGAAATTGTCTCGAAGCCGGATATTCGCTCTTCCGAGGAAGCCAAGGCTTATGTGACCAAGCTTCGATCTATTCTGCGATATCTTGGTACTTGTGATGGTAACATGGCAGAAGGCTCCATGCGAGCCGATGTAAACGTGTCTGTTCGTAAACCTGGTGAGGGATTTGGTACGCGTTGTGAAATTAAAAACATGAACTCTATTCGCTTTATTGGTCAGGCGATCGAGTATGAAGCGCGTCGTCAAATAGGAATTCTTGAGGCAGGTGGCGAGATTGATCAGGAGACGCGCCTGTATGATCCAACAACAGGTGAAACCCGCTCTATGCGTTCCAAGGAAGACGCTCATGATTATCGCTATTTTCCGGACCCAGATTTACTGCCTCTTGAGTTCAGTCAATCATATGTGGATCAGCTAAAGTCTGATTTGCCGGAACTGCCTGATGCTAAAAAGGCACGCTTGATGAGCGAGTCTGGTTTGTCTGCTTATGATGCATCTATTCTTGTGTCAGAAAAATCAGTTTCTGATTATTTTGAGAAAGTGGCTAACGGTCGTGATGGTAAGATTGCTGCAAACTGGGTGATTAACAACCTGCTTGGTAAGTTGAATGAAGCTGATAAGGAAATTGAAGATAGCCCTGTAAGCCCAGAGCAAATTGGTAGCATTATTGACCTGATTAAAGAGGGAACAATTTCCGGCCAGATCGCAAAGGACGTGTTTGAGATTATTTGGGAAGAGGGTGGAGACCCTGCCCAAATCGTAGAAGATCGCGGCATGAAACAGGTCACGGATACTGGTGCAATTGAGGCGGCGGTAGATGAGATTATTGCGGCTAATCCGGACCAAGTTGAAAAAGCCAGAGCCAAACCAAAACTCGCAGGATGGTTTGTTGGGCAGGTGATGAAATCAACCGGTGGTAAGGCCAGCCCACAAGTGGTTCAGCAACTTGTTAAAGACAAGCTTGGTATTGAAGACGAATAATGTTTTTTGTTCGGACTGCAATGGAGCGGGATTTGTCGCGTGTTCGCGAAATACTCGTTGATACATGGCACCATACTTATGATGATATTTATGGTGCCGATATTGTTCGTGAGATCACGGATGACTGGCACAGTCTCGAACGATTAGAAGAACAACGCCACCGGCCGAATTCAGAATTTCTGGTTGCCGATAATGGTGAGATTATCGGCGGAATGGCGTTTGCCTCTCAAAAAGACAAAATTATTCATCTTCACCAGCTCTATGTGCATCCGAACTTTCATGGTGGAAAGACGGGATTGCACCTTTTGATTGAGGTTGAAAATTCCTTCATTGATGCGGAAACCATTACGCTTGAAGTTGAAGAGCAGAACGTGGGCGCAATCGAGTTCTACAAAAAGTTTGGATTCTCAATTGTTGGAAAAACAGAAAACTGTGGTCAGCAGGGGTCTGGCATCGAAGCGCTTATTATGGATAAGCCAATCCTTTACGCAGAAGACTAGCGCAAAATAAAAGGGCGCCTGAGCGCCCTAAAATTAAAGATATTCTTGAATTGAAATTAATCTTTGAACACGCCGCTTTTACGAAAATGTTTTGTAAGGAGGTAATACACAACCGGGCGATATTTATTCCGGTTTGATTTGCCGTATATCTCAAAAGCAGCAGCCAGGCCTTCATCAAGCTTTGGTGTATCAGCAAGACCAAGCTTCTTCATCATGAAGTTCTTTTTGATGGTTTCCAGCTCTTTTTTGTCTGTGGCTGAAACCTTTTCTGCATCTGCACGATAAATCGTTGGTCCGCAAGCAATCGTAATCGCTGTGAGAAGTTTCATGTCCGGCTTCATGCTACATTTTTCTTGTAGGTCCGAGGCGTATTTGGCAATCA
This sequence comes from uncultured Rhizobiaceae bacterium, assembly GCA_964514045.1. Classification (GTDB taxonomy): domain Bacteria; phylum Pseudomonadota; class Alphaproteobacteria; order Rhizobiales; family Rhizobiaceae; genus JAALLB01. Next base: position 16,231 of record CAZEPF010000003.1, read on the forward strand.
GGTCGTCACGCTTTCCCATTAAAATCTCCTAGGAATACTCTTGGTTATCTGAGGCGACTGAATACGCATCGCTATCAAGAGCGTTACGTGATTCTTAGTAAACATGTCGAATCAATGCGGGCAGGTTCGGTTGCTGTAAGTTTCAGACTGTGGATTGATTTCATGGGTGAAACAGCAATTTTTACAAAAACAATGTGTTTTCTGTCTGTTTAAATTGTATTTGACCGGCTAATGCACGGGAAATCGCTGTTCATCTGCAAGTTTTCGCACAATACTGACTATGTTGTTTTTCAGGAGGACAAGCAGTGTCAGCAGAAAGTCTTGGTTTTAGTCAAAGCGTCAATACCCTGTTCGATAGAGCGGTAAAACATCTCGATCTTTCCGAAGGTCTGACCGAGAAAATCAGGGTGGTCAATTCAACCTATACGGTGCGCTTTGGTGTTAAGCTTCGCGGCGATATTAAAACGTTCACCGGTTACCGGTCCGTGCATTCAGAACATGCTGAACCTGTAAAAGGTGGCATTCGATATGCGTCTAATGTGCATCAGGATGAGGTTGAGGCACTGGCTGCTTTGATGACCTATAAATGTGCGATTGTTGAAGTTCCTTTTGGAGGCTCTAAGGGTGGTTTGCGGATCAATCCGCGCGAATGGGAGCCAGATGAGCTAGAACGCATTACCAGGCGATTTGCTTTTGAATTGATTAAGCGGGATTTGATCCATCCGTCACAAAACGTTCCTGCTCCTGACATGGGCACAGGCGAGCGAGAAATGGCATGGATTGCAGATCAATATCACCGCATGAATACAACGGATATCGACTTCCAGGCTTGTGTAACAGGTAAGCCGTTAAACAAAGGTGGTATTCGTGGACGAGTGGAAGCAACAGGGCGCGGCGTACAATATGCGATCAAAGATTTCTTCCGCTATAAGGATGATTTGAGAGTTGCTGGTCTGTCAGAAGGCTTGGCTGGAAAGCGTGTAATCGTACAAGGGCTTGGTAATGTGGGATATCACGCAGCCAAGTTTCTACAGGAAGAGGACGACTGTCTGGTCACGGCTATCATTGAGTATAATGGCTCTCTTTGTAATGAAAAGGGCATCAATGTAGAAGCTGCCAAACAACACATGGCTGAGAACGGTTCGTTTGAAGGCTTTGATGGCGCGGATTTTGTAAAGGACGGCACCAAACTGCTTGAGCGTGAATGTGATGTTCTTATTCCCGCTGCTCTTGAGGGCGTAATCAACATACAAAACGCAGATGATATTAAAGCACCTTTGATTGTTGAGGCTGCCAACGGTCCGATTACTGCGGAAGCAGATGAAGTCCTGCGCAATAAGGGCATCGTGATCATTCCTGATATGTATGCAAATGCGGGTGGTGTGACTGTCTCGTATTTTGAATGGGTGAAGAACCTGTCGCATATTCGGTTTGGTCGTATGCAAAAGCGTGAGGAAGAAGCGCGTCACCGCATGTTGATCGACGAAATTGAAGTCGCAACAGGTAAGAAACTAACCGCAGCCTTCAAAGATCGATACATACAAGGTGCAGATGAGTTAACGCTAGTGCGATCAGGCTTAGATGATACAATGCGTGGTGCTTACAGCAGTATGCGCGAACTCTGGCACGAGAAACGCGGTCAGATAGATGACTTTGATCTGCGTACCGCTGCTTATATGATATCGATTGATCGTGTGGCTGATAGTTATCGTTCACTAGGATTATAATGAGTTTGGCGAGGCGGCAGGTTAATTCTGGCCAGCCTCGTCCAACTTAATTGCTTTTCCTCGGTAGTCCCAAATGGCGACTACTGCACACTCAATCAATTCTTCTTTCAGGCTGCCTTCACACGCGATTTTTGCCGCTTGTTCGAGATCATCGCGCGATTGCCATCCGCATAAGTATCGATGCCAATGCTGGCCCTCTTTATGCTGCATGAATATATCAGCACTCCAGCCTGAAGGGTAACACCATTGAATACGTAGACAATCTGAGGCGGCAGTTCCGTTTTCAGTGCATTTTTGTTTTGCGCAAGAAAATGTCGTATCTGCGTTTTCTCCAAAACAAACCCCTGAGGATTGTTCTGGCGCTTCAACAAAGGCAACGCCTTGTGGGTCGTCTGCGAAGCTGGTTCCGCATTGAAGTATAACCAAACTGGCTGCTGATATAATATGTTTTAACATTTTGTGTTCCTACAGGAGCGCTATCACTAGACATTTTTGACTTCTAAAGCCATAAGAACCAAAGAATTCGATGCGTACAAGGCAAAAGTCATGAGACTGCTTAAACAGTTTTTTACATGGTGGAACGGATCTACCTGGAATACCAGATTTCATATCTGGCGGACTTCAACGCGCGTTGGCGAAGATGAATTTGGCAATGTCTACTACGAAAGCCGTAAGGGTAAGCGCTACGTTCAGTATTCTGATCAGGCAGACCCAACCTCTATACCGGGTGGCTGGCACGGATGGATGCATTATCGCGTAGATACGCCGCCATCTGACGAAACATATGAGGCGCGTGATTGGCAGCTTCCACACCAGGCCAATCCGACAGGTGGGCCCAATGCATATTATCCAAAGGGTTCATTGCGTAACCCTGATGAGCGTCCGAGCGTAACGGGCGACTATGAAGCATGGACACCCTAGTGCCTTAGTCTTTGTGACTATAATACTTTAAGACGTAGATTCGATGTCGCTAACTAATTCTAGAACCAACTTTATGAAGAATCCTGCTAAATTCATTTTGCTTGCGATGATGGCGCTTTGTTGCACTTTGACGCTTATTGCAAGCGGACTTGCACAGGAGGGGGCACGGATTGAAAACAAAGTAGCTGTGTTTTCTGGTATCGATAAAATCACAGGTCGGATTATCGTATTCGATGTTTACATCGACGAAACTGTTCAATTTGGAGCGCTGCAAGTAACGCCAAAAGCGTGTTATTCTAGACCCATTACTGAAAAGCCCAAAACTACTGGTTTTCTTGAAGTAGACGAGATTACTCTTGATCGAAAAATCCGTCGGATTTTTACCGGTTGGATGTTTGCTGACAGTCCTGGTCTAAATGCTATCGAGCATCCGGTTTATGACATTTGGCTAAAAGACTGCAAAATGGAATCAGAAGTAGCGCCACCATCGTGATTTCTGAACATGGTTACGTCTTGTAAGGCGTCATCTAGCAGGTCTTGATATTCTTCTCGCGGAACTTCAATAACGCCAAAACGCTCCAAGTGAGCAGTCGTGAATTGGGTATCCAGCAAAGTGTAGCCGGCTTTTTTCATCTCATGAATCAGAAAAACAAGCGCCACCTTTGAAGCGTCCGTCACGCGTGAGAACATGCTTTCCCCAAAAAACGCAGTGCCCAGACTTACACCGTATAGCCCGCCAACCAGTTTTCCATCTTGCCACGTTTCAAAGCTATGGGCGTGGTGCATTTCATGAAGGTCAATATACAATGTGCGAATACGGTCATTGATCCAAGTGGTTTTGCGGTCTTTGGTTGCTTCCGCACATGCGTCGATTACGTTCTCAAAATTATAGTTGTAACGCAGCTCAAACGTGCCACGTTTCATCGTCTTTTTAAGACTTTTTGGAATGTGAAAATTATCAATAGGTAGAATGCCACGCAGTTCCGGCTCGACCCAAAACATGCCCGGATCATCAACTGATTCTGCCATAGGAAATATTCCACAGGCATAGGCTTTCAGTAGAACCTGCGGAGTTATTTCAAATAAAACGTCATCGAGACCGGACATCTATTACTACTGGGAGTTGGCGAGGTATTTTTCAAGCCAGTGAATGTCATAATTACCAGTTTGCATGTCCGGATTGCTGACAAGATCGCGGAACAATGGAATAGTTGTTTCAATACCATCAACCACGAACTCATCGAGCGCACGACGCAAGCGCATTAAACACTCTTCGCGTGTTCGTGCATGAACGATTAGTTTGCCAATCAAACTGTCGTAGTGAGGGGGAATTGAATATCCCTGATACACACCTGAATCGACGCGCACACCCAGACCACCCGGCGGATGATAATATTCAATACGTCCTGGTGATGGAGTAAATGTGCGTGGATGTTCAGCGTTAATACGGCACTCGATTGCATGGCCTGTCTGAATTACATCGTCTTGTGTGATTGACAGACCATCGCCCGCTGCCACACGTAATTGTTCGTTTACAAGATCAATTCTTGTAATCATCTCGGTCACAGGATGTTCAACCTGAAGGCGTGTGTTCATTTCAATAAAATAGAATTCACCGTCTTCATACAAAAACTCGATTGTACCAGCGCCTGAGTATCCCATGTCACGGATCGCCTTAGAGCAAATCTCGCCGATTTCTTTACGCTGTTTTTCATCAAGGGCAGGGGATACAGCTTCTTCCCATACTTTCTGGTGACGTCTTTGTAGCGAGCAATCGCGTTCCCATAGGTGTACGCCCCCGCCTTGACCATCGCCTAGGATTTGAATTTCGATATGGCGCGGTTTGCCTAAATACTTTTCGATGTAAACTGCTTCATCACCAAACGCAGCGCCTGCCTCTGTTCTTGCAGTGAGTAGGGCTTCGGTTACGTCTTTTTCGTTTTCGGCAACCTTCATTCCTCGACCGCCGCCGCCAGATGCGGCCTTGATGATTACAGGATAACCGATTTCAGCGGCAATGCGTTTGGCTTCTTCAGGGTCTTTTACTTCGCCCTCTGAACCTGGCACCACCGGAATGCCAAGTTTTTTGGCAGTGGCTTTTGCAGCAATTTTATCGCCCATAATACTGATATGTTTGGCAGATGGACCAATGAATGTGATGTTGTGAGCTTCCAGAATTTCTGCAAATTTTGCATTCTCGGATAGGAAGCCATATCCAGGGTGAATTGCATCTGCGCCTGTAATTTCACACGCTGCCAGAATTTCATGAATGTTAAGGTAGCTGTCTTTGGATGCTGGTGGCCCTATACAGACGCTTTCATCTGCAAGACGCACGTGCATTGCGTTGGAGTCAGCAGTAGAATGAACTGCAACGGTTTGAATTCCGAGTTCCTTGCAGGCGCGTAGAATGCGAAGCGCGATTTCGCCTCGGTTAGCAATCAGAACCTTATTGAACATGTGAGTGCGTTCCTATTCGATATGAAGAAGGGGTTCGCCAAATTCAACAGGCTGTCCGTCTTCTACCAGTATCGCTTTTACGGTTCCTGATTTAACAGCAGGAATCTGGTTCATTGTTTTCATTGCTTCAACAATAAGAACTGTATCACCTTCTTTTACGCTATCGCCGACTTTTACGAATGGATCTGCTTCAGGAGAGGGGGCAAGATATGCTGTGCCAACCATAGGGGCCGTTACATTCCCTGTAGGTTTTGCAGATGCTTCTTTCCCGCCAGATACATCGGCAGTAGGTGCTGCGACGGGTGCAGGCGCTGCAGCAACCGGAGCGTGAACTTGCACGGGTTGAACGGATGACGTTCTTGAAAGTCTGATCCGTAAATCATCTTGTTCGATTTCGATTTCTGAAAGATCAGTTTCGTTTAGAAGATTGGCCAAATCTTTGATAAGGCCTTGGTCAATATTATTTTTCTTTGCTGCCATTGCTCTTGGAACTTTACAATTTGAGGCTAATTTTTGTGTTCATACACAGTCTGTGCCGTGGATACTGCATAATCGCAAGAAACACCACACGTTGTGCGTAAAGATTCCAGTATTTATACACAAATGGTCTCGCGCGGCAAACTCGGCGTATATTGTTTATTGAGAATTTTTGTTTTCTACTGTTGCGATATGTACGCGTAGTTGGTCCAAGCCTACTGCTCCAAAAATCACATTATCACCTATTAAATAAGAAGGCGTTCCAGTTATACCTAGGCCATCAGCAACCTGATAAGTTTCCCCAATTTCGCCAATAATGTCAGCGTCTTCCATTTTGCCAATTAGTTCATTGGTATCAGCGCCTAATTCTTCTGCAACTTGTAATGCGCGTGCGCCATCTTTGATGCCATCCAACCCTAATAATTTGACGTGAAACTCCGCGTGTTTTTCGGGCATTAGTTTTGAAAATGCCATGCTTACTCGGGCAGCCTCGATGGATTGTTCGCCTAAAACAGGGAATTCTTTTAATATAAATCGCACCTTGCCCTTATCCTGCTCCAAGAGTTGCTGCATATCCGCAAGGGCGCGTTGACAGAAACCGCAATTGTAATCGAAAAATTCAATAATAGTCACAGGCGCATTGGGATCACCCATTTCAATTTGAAACTTGGATGAGTAAATCGCTTCTTTATTGTCACGGATTGTTTCGGCTTGCCGTTCGGCAATTTGCTCTTGCTCTTGTGCCTGTAATGCTTCTTGCATTTCCAAAAGAATTGCAGGGTTTTTCAGCAAATAGTCTCGAACGATTTTTTCTATTTCTGGCTTTGCCAATGGCTCTGCGCTGTGCGCGGTTATCTGGCCTAACGTTAAAAATAGCGTGCCAAGGCTTGCGGCGATGATTGAGTTTCGGATTTTGCCGATCATTCTAGGTTCCTGTCCAGCCGTTATTTTTTTCTAGGTTTATAATTCAATATATCTTGCAAACGTAACCATTGAGGCGAGCCACGCTTTAGTTTTGGTGCGGCCCTTGCTGCAAGTTGTTTTGCGTCTTTGAAAGCACCTTGCATAAACTTCTCCTCAGCGCTTGATGCAATGGCTAGGATTTGCTCACCCTTCTTGGCGTAGGCTCTGGCGAGAAACCCATGTCCGCGTGATGAGTATTGGTCACGGCTGATGCCTGCCTTCAAGCTCTTAATTGCTGGATCAAGGTTTGCGGGCTTTCCTGTCTCTAATAGCGCATGTCCCAGCAGTATTCTGAGTAGACCATTGTTTCGTTTGTCGAGCGAAACTGCTGTCTTGAATGACTTTGCTGCCGCGCTTGCTTTACCAGCACGTAAGAGCATTTCACCACGCATTTCGTGGAAATATGGATTGGATGGGTCTTTTTTGATGAGGCGGTCCATCAGTTTAACGCCGCTCTTTGAGCTTCCGCCTAGGAAATGTGAAATCGCGATTCCGTAGGTTCCGGCCAGTCCATTTAGATTTTTGCGAAATAGGCTGCGTACAAGACCTGCGCCACCAGAATAGGCTGCAATCTTGGCACGGGCCAAATCATGTCTACGCTGTAATTGTGCGGAGTCTTTTTTACCAAAATACGGGCTTCTTTTTACAATTGTCTTTAAAAGGCCAATACGCTCACGCGGAAGGGGGTGGCTTAATGCGTAGGGGTCAAGTTTCCCGCTACTGAAAAGTGGGTTTTGTCCTAAACGTTCAAACGTTTTCAACATTCCATTGCTTGATTGGCCTGTTTTATCGAGAAGTGTAACGCCGGTACGGTCTGCTGCTATTTCCTCACCACGTTGATAGGATAGCAATCCACGACGTACCGCGGAGCCGCTTCCCAGCGCGATTGCTGTACCTGCTTCCGTGCTCCCACCAATGGCCGCACCTGCGCCTGCCAAAAGTCCGAGTACTGCAAGAATTTGTGATTTTTCCAATCTGTCACGCAGTCGGGTGAGGTGACCGCCCACTATGTGGCCTGTTTCATGTGCAAATACGCCGATAACCTCATTCGGTGTTTCAGCTTGCATGATCGCGCCAGTATTGATGAACATACGCGAGCCAGTGACAAACGCATTAAACTCACGGCGATTCAGCAGAAATACTTCTACGGATTTACCGCGCAGACCCGCGACGTTGAAAATGGGTTTTGTGTAGTCTTGAATAAGCGCTTCAATCTCAGCATCACGGACGAGTGGCAATTGTTGACGCTTACGTTGCGCATGTGCAGCATCCAAAATTGGAAAGATCAGCATAGCGGCAAGAGATACCAGTACTATTGCGGATTGAATAAAAGATAAAACTCGACTTGGAAACGGGATCATGTTCGCAGCTAAGGCCTTCGACGTGCTGAAAATTTTTATCATATTGCTATCTAGTCGGATAATGACCATTTCGTGTTCGCATTTTTATGCTTACTTGAAATAGTGCGGCTTTATTCCGCACACAAGCAGCAATTCGCTTTTGCCTTTACGTCAAGTCTGAATTAAGAGTGACGTTCGTTTTGTGAGAGAATCCCGCATGAATAGTATTGGCTTTGGCCTTGAACGTATCGGATTGGCAGCGATGCAATATCCGAGATGGTTTTTCTCGTTTATCCTAGCGGTAACAATTGCTGCCGTTTTCTTTGCGCTATCCATCACGTTTAATGGTTCGGTGACTGGTGTATTGCCGAAAAGCTCTACCAATTTCATTGCCTATGAGAAACAAAAAAGCGAATACGGGAATTTTTCTCGTGATGTAGCTGTTATTGTTCGCTCACCTAGGTTGCACGCTGCCGACGGACTGGATGATCTGCGCAATCTACAATTGGACCTGTCCCTGTCGGAAGGGGTGCGGTCTGCGGTTTCCATCATGGCTTTGCCCGTGTTCAACAGCCAAGTAGGGGAGTTTGAAACGTTCTTTCCTGCTGAATTTGAAGATGATGAACAAGCCAAGGCGTTAATGGAGCGATTGCTTGCGACTTATCCGCAAGCTCAAAGCCTGTTTTCCGGTGATGAAAATGCAGCCATGATTCTTGTGGCCCTTGATCTTGATGCAGATGCAGGAAATGACAAAGAAGCCTTTCGTGTGTTTGATCAGCTGCGAACTGCAGTTGCGGAAGTTGCACCAGAAGATTTTGAAATATTCTATGCAGGTCTTACGCCTATTGGCCTCACTATTCTTGATACGCTGTTAAATGATCAGGCGAAGCTAACGATCTTTGGTCTGATACTGGGGGCGGGTATAGCAATCCTGTTTTTCAGGAGTGTTGTCGCGGCACTTTTCTGTGCTGTTCCACCGCTTTTAACAGCTATATGGGCGATCGGGTTTTTTGGCGTTACGGGTGTGTCCATCACCTATATGACAACAATCCTGCCAACCCTTGCGCTTGTATTGGCCTATGCAGACGGAATTGTTTTATTCCACCGATGGAATAGAATGAACCGTGATGGTGTGCAGGATAAGAGCCAGATCAAGCAGAACTTGCGCAAGGCGATTTTGAAAGTTGGCCCTGCTAGCGCGCTAACCTCTTTGACGACTGCATTTGCATTATCATCATTTGCACTTTCAACTAGCGAAGCATTGGTTGAGTTTGCGTGGGTTGGAATTGTGCTCGTATCCTTTGCATTTATCTCGGTGATTGTTTCAGTGCCTGTATTAGGCCTTGTAATGATCAAGTTTGGCTGGATATCTACAGGAGGACGCACATCCTCACCATTCCGCTTCGGCCATTATGCGGTAAGCATTTACCAGTCTGCGCCCAAGGCGATTGCCTGTATTGCGCTATTGATTGTTGGGAGCATGTTTTACGTCCATGCTGATCTTGAGCCTGATTATCGTGTGACTGATCTTTTACCGCGGGGGTCCGCATCTCTGGAAGCTGAAGGCATGGCCAATGATGTGTTTGGTGGTCGCTCGCTTGTGTTTTTCTCAATACCTACAGCAGAACCTGGCGGCATTACATCACAAGACAACAGAGAGCGTTTGCAAATGGTCACAGACCGATTGCAGAAGCAGTATGGCGATGATTTTGTTTATTCCATTAAGATCATGTGGGATGAAGAGAATGCAGTAACTGAGCAATTGATATCTGAGAAGATTTCAGATGCGCCGGATTTTGCTAAGCAAGGTTATCTCTCCAAGGATGGAGAAAAGATGCTGGTGTCGCTGCGTATTCCATCCAGCCAGTCGATTTCTGAAACTCAAATATTACTGGATGAGTTCCCAAAGGCTTTAGGTGACCTTGAGTTTTATGACGATATTGTCGTTACCGGATTTCCTGTGCTTTTAGCCACTGAGTTTAGTGAAATGATCAATGAATTGCGCCGCAATTTGCTGGTCGCTGCCTTCTTAGGCGTTGTGCTGATTGGAATCGCCACACGATCGGCTGTGTTTGCGTTGTATGTAGCCATTCCAAACCTGTTTCCCATTCTGTTTGTCGAGGCGATTATCTATTTCAGCTTTGGGCGAATTGGTGTGACAGAGGTTGTGGCCCTTACACTAGCTTTTGGTATAGCGATTGATAATGCAGTTCATCTGATCAATTCCTTCAGAAACCAACCCTCAGGAACGATGGAAGAACGTCTTCGCGATGCAGTAGAGGAAGTGGCACCTGCATTAGGGGCAAGCACATTGATTATTTGTGCAGGGACTGCAACTGCACTGACCAGCACGCTGCCCATTCTCACCACTATCGGCTCGTTGATCATGGCGACCTTAATCATTGCCTTAGCAACCAACCTTATTTTACTGCCTGCCAATATTCTTGCTCTGGGAAACAAAAGAATAAAATCATAGAACCGAGTTTACTTATACCCGATGTTATGGCGTACTAAGACGCGGAGTTTCGGGGGAAATCATGGAACGTTATACAAATCCAGAACGTGAGCAATTTGCAAAGTTTCGTGAAATGAAAAGCGATATGCCTGTGCATATGCTGAACCTTGTGAAACTGAATGCTCAGGCGGTTTATGAAGATGGCACTATGGTTTCCGGAAAGGAAGCTTACGCTGCTTATGGGCGGGAGAGTGGCCCAATCTTCAAAAAAGTTGGCGGACGTATTTATTGGTCTGGCGAATTTGATATGCCACTGATTGGACCAACAGATGAAGTGTGGGATATCGCGTTCATTGCAGAATATCCAAATTCTCAAGCCTTTGTGGATATGGTGAAAGACCCTGACTATCAAAGGGCTGTAAAACATAGAACTGCGGCGGTTCTGACGTCGCGTTTGGTGCGTTTCAAGCCTGCTAAGTCAAAAGGCATGTTCGGATAAGTTTTGTCCTGACCTAAGGTCATGCAGATGTCAGAAAATTTTCAACAGTGTTGACGTGATTGTTGCTATGCTTCAAGGATCAATGAAGGTTTCACAGGAGCATTTTATGCGTTTTCTTTGTTTGGTTTTCTTCTTTCTGATTGGGTTGTCATCTGCTGCTTTTGCGCAAGCTGAAAAGCGGGATTTTCTGAACGATGCACTCGGAAAATTGCTCGGCAATTCAAAAGGGCAATCAGTACAGCGTCAGATTCCTGAAAGTCGGCAAGATATGCAATTGTCATTTGCGCCACTGGTCAGGCAAGTTTCCAATTCTGTTGTCAACGTCTATGCGGCGCGCAAGCCTGTTCAGACGTCTCCATTTGCTGGTGATCCTTTCTTTGAACGTTTTTTTGGGGGGCGCAGACAAGGGCGTCCGCGTTCGCAAAATTCATTGGGTTCCGGTGTAATTGTAACCGAAACAGGAGTTGTTGTTACAAACCACCATGTGATCAAGGGGGCTGACAAAGTGAAGGTTGCACTTGCGGATGGTCAGGAATTTGAAGCGGAAATCATTCTTAAAGATGAAGCATCTGACCTTGCAATTCTTCAGATCGATGAAGATCGTAATTTTGAGCCTTTAGAATTGGGCGATTCAGATGATACGCAAGTGGGTGATCTGGTTTTAGCCATTGGTAATCCGTTTGGGGTAGGCCAAACTGTTACCAGCGGTATTATTTCTGCGATTGCCCGCTCCACAAAAGGCGTCAGTGACTTTGGATTTTTCCTTCAAACTGATGCTGCCATTAACCCCGGCAATTCTGGTGGTGCACTGGTTGATATGGAAGGCCGGTTGATTGGTATCAATACGGCAATTTTCTCACGTTCTGGTGGTTCTAACGGGATTGGTTTTGCGATTCCTTCCAATATGGTGAGTGTTGCTATTCAGTCATCAGAAACCGGCGATACACTGACGCGGCCCTGGATTGGCGCAAGCTTTCAGGAAGTTACCGCAGAGATAGCCCAAAGCATTGGAATGCGCCGCCCACGCGGTGCAATGGTGGTTGACGTTGTGGATGGTGGACCTGCTGATAATGCCAATATTAAGGTTGGAGATGTTATTGTTGCCGTGAATGGCGATGCGATCCCGCATATCAATGCGCTGGATTATCGTCTTACTACGGTTGGAATTGGCAATGTTGCAAACTTCCGTGTGTTCAGTCGAGGTAAGCGTATCAATCGTAAAATCAGACTTGCGACCGCGCCTGAGACTGTTCCAGCTAACGAAACAAATATGCCCGCTCGTTCCGCGCTGGGTGGGGCCGTTGTTGCCAACCTGTCACCAGCGATTGCGCAAAGGGCAAAAGTGCCATCCAGTAAAAGTGGTGTTGTGACATTGCAGGTGAAGCGCAATTCACCGGCATCCGCAAACCGTATCCGGCCGGGTGATATCATTCGTGAGGTCAATGGTCAGCGTGTGAAGAAGGTTGCTGATCTAAAGCCGATACTATCGCAACGGGGTAGACGTTGGATTATTGTTGTTGAACGGCAAGGACGTGAATATATCTTTGATCGCAATGGCGGCTTTTTCCGCCAATACACACGATAAGCAGGTAATGTGTGTCTGACCTCTTTCAGGCGGATGAAGCGGTTGTGCAGGGACTTGCGCCCTTAGCAGAACGGTTGCGCCCGAAAACTCTTGAAGAGGTTGTTGGTCAAGAACACCTGACTGGAATTGATGGTGCCATCACGCGCATGATCGCAACAGGCACTCTGGGGAGTATGGTTTTCTGGGGTCCACCAGGTACTGGAAAAACGACTGTTGCGCGTTTGTTGGCTGGCACAGGTGACATGTTGTTTGAGCAGGTTTCAGCAATATTTTCTGGCGTTGCCGATCTTAAAAAAGTTTTTGAAGCTGCTCGAATTCATAAATCAACAGGTAAAAAGACGCTCCTATTTGTTGACGAGATTCACCGTTTTAACAAAGCGCAATTGGATAGCTTTCTGCCTGTTATGGAAGACGGGACGATTGTTCTTGTTGGTGCAACGACTGAGAACCCGTCATTTGAATTGAACGCAGCGCTTTTATCGCGTTCGAGTGTGCTATCATTTAAGTCTCACGACGCTAACAGTCTTGAACGGTTGTTAAAACGTGCTGAAGAACTTGAAGCAAAAGAGCTTCCGATTGATGCAACTGCTCGCGCCTCTCTTATTCGCATGGCGGATGGTGATGGTCGTGCTGTTATATCGCTCGCAGAAGAAGTTTGGCGCCGTACCAAAGAAGATGAAGTGCTGGATGCGGATGGATTACAATCGCTGTTACAGCGCCGCGCTCCTATTTATGATAAGGGGCAAGACGGGCACTATAATCTGATCAGTGCGCTTCATAAATCTGTTCGCGGATCGGACCCTGATGCAGCGCTTTATTATTTGGCGCGCATGATGGAGGCGGGAGAAGATCGCCGGTTTATCGGGCGGCGTTTGGTGGTCATGGCGAGCGAGGACATCGGCAATGCTGATCCACACGCGTTGCCACTTGCGATGGCAGCGGTTCAAGCGTTCGACTTTCTTGGCCCTCAAGAGGGGGATCGTGCATTGGCGCAAGCATGCGTATATCTGGCATCTGCGCCGAAATCTAATGCGGTCCATGTTGCCCTTAAAAAAGCGAAACTGTCTGCGCGTGAAAACGGGTCGCTTTTGCCGCCGCGCAGAATACTCAACGCGCCAACCAAGTTGATGAAAGAAGAAGGCTATGGGGCAGGGTATCTTTATGATCACGACCAGCCGGATGCTTTTTCAGGCCAAGACTATTTTCCGGAAGCTATGGAACGGCAAACCTATTACGAGCCAGTTGAACGTGGCTTTGAGCGCGACATCACAAAACGACTTGAGTATTGGGCAAAACTGCGACGGGAGCGCCAAAGGTCATGAATAGTTTGCTTCTTGTGGCACTTGGTGGAGGTATTGGTGCTGCGTTAAGGCATGTATCATCGCAAGTTATGCTGCGATCGTTTGGGGCAGGTTTTCCTTGGGGTACGTTCTTCGTCAATGTTGCCGGTTCTTTAATCATGGGTGTGTTTATTGCCTGGCTGGTAAAGCGCGGTGGCTCTAATGATTTGAGGCTGTTTTTTGCCACAGGGGTTTTGGGTGGTTTCACAACCTTTTCAGCCTTTTCTCTTGATATGGCAAACCTCATTGAGCGCGGGGCACTGATGTCTGCATTCAGCTATGCAGCAGGCAGTTTGCTGCTATGTGTTGCATCAGTATTTATCGGGCTTTGGTTTGGGCGAGCATTCCTGTAAGGACAGGGTATGAATCAAGTTCAAAATAAAACGATTGATGTTGATGAAGCTGGAATGCGCTTGGACCGTTGGTTCAAACTGCATTTTCCGGGTCTCGCATTTGGTCAGCTACAAAAACTTTTGCGTTCGGGCCAAATTCGGATTGATTGTGGCCGCGCTAAGGCGGACATGCGTATTGCGAGTGGGCAATCTGTTAGACTTCCGCCCCAGCTAGGCGCGATGGCAATTGGCAGACCCCTTACGCAAAATACCATTCGTGATCGTGGCGATTATGATGTGTTGAAGTCCATGCTCTTATTTGAAGATAAGAAAGTCATGGTGTTTAATAAGCCTGCTGGTTTGGCAGTGCAGGGTGGCTCTGGCGTCAACCGACATGTGGACTCCATGCTTGAATCCATGCGTTCCCAAAAAGGTGAGAAACCCCGTTTGGTTCATCGCATTGACCGCGATACATCGGGCATTCTTGTTGTGGCAAAAACACGTGGTGCTGCTTCTGCTATTACGCAATCTTTCAGGCATCGCGATACGGAAAAAACCTATTGGGCAATCTGCAAAGGTGTCCCGCGTAAACGCGAGGGGCAGATTTCTACTTGGCTATTAAAAGAACGCACGCCGGAAGGCGATAAAATGCGTGTTGCAAAACATGGTGAGCCTGATGCCGATCATGCGGTTTCGAAATATCGCGTAATTGATCATGCAGGGCAGCAGGTGTCTTGGGTTGAATTGCGGCCGATTACGGGGCGTACACACCAATTGCGAATTCACACAGCCCACATTGGCAATCCGATTATCGGTGATCCAAAGTATTTCGATGTTGAGAATTGGGAACTACCGGGCGGTATGCAGAAAAAGCTTCATCTTCACGCGCGACGGATTAGAGTTCCGCATCCGGACCGTGGGTTCATTGATGTTAAAGCACCATTGCCGCCGCATATGGTGCAGACATTCAATTTGCTTGGTCTTGATGAGCAAGATGGTGAGCTGGATTTTAACGAATAACAACCAAATGATGACGTTCTGATATGCGTGATTTTCTTGAAGATGCAGAAGGTGCAGCCGAGCGTGGTGACGTTGGTCCCGGCAAGGCAAACAGAGGGCTTGATAAGCCGCATTTTCCCAAGCGGTTTTATAAATCCGTTGCCGTTCATGCTGATGATAATCAGTTTCTGGTTCTACTCGACGATCGACCTGTAAAAACACCGGGTCGCAACCCGCTGTCTATGCCCAGTGAGGCATCTGCAAAACTTGTTGCCGATGAGTGGGAGGGGGTTGATACTGAGATTAACCCGATGAAAATGCCAGTTACCAGACTTGCCAATACAGCAATTGACGGGGTGTCGACAGAAGCCCAAGCGGTGATGGAAGATATTGTTCGCTATGCTTCATCAGATTTACTTTGCTATCGCGCAGATGGTCCGGAAGGGTTGATTGAAACGCAGAGAGAGCATTGGGACCCTATTTTGGATTGGGTTGATGAAACGCATGGCGCGCGGTTCTCTTTGATAGAAGGTATTATGCATCATGCTCAACCCAAAGACGCGATTGCGGCTTATGGGAATGCGCTAAAGAAACATGCTGATCCGTTTCAACTCGCGGCACTTCATACGTTTACTTCTTTGTCCGGCTCAGCATTGATCGCGCTCGCATTGGCCGAAGGGTTGTTGAATGCTGAAACCGCATGGCAAGCTGCCCATGTGGATGAAAACTGGAACATTAGCCAATGGGGCGAGGATGAAGAAGCCGTTGCCCGCACAGCGCAGCGGTGGATAGACTTTCAGGCCGCCTATGCGCTTTATCAATCTGTTGGCGTTTAATGAACTTCTTGAGGCTTAGAAAATCTGATCTCCATACTATCCTTGCGATGATGATCGTGGGGGCTTTTTCTGGTGGGCTTTATGCTTGGGTTGCTTATCTAAGTAGGCCAGATGCGTTTGGCTCTATCCTACTTGGTATAGGTCTTGGTGCCTTAATCGGAACAGGAGTTTCCTATGTTGAAGTTGTGTTTGTTTCGCGACCCTATTCCAAACTGCGGCAATGGCCGTTTTGGGTATCGGGACCTTTGCGTGTTCTGATCCACTCTTTTGTGATTTTGGGATCGCGCTTTGTCGCCCAGACCGTTTACAATCTGATTAGTGGGGAAAAGGTTCAGCTTATTGGTTCGTCCCAACGCGATACGATTACCGACTTGGGATTCTCGCTGGTGCTTCTGTCCATTCTTGTTTTCTTCATGCAGATGAGAAATTTTATTGGAGCGCGAACATTTCGAAATCTCATGTTTGGACGCTACAACAAGAATGGAAGAGCGCATCTTTATGATTGTTGATGTGGTTGGCTCGACACAACTTGCTCAGAAGTTGGGTGATGTTGCCTTTCACAAATATCTCAATCGGCTGTTTATTTTAATGGATACGCCGATTGATCGACATGGGGGTGAAATTCATTCTTATGTCGGTGATGCTGTTTTTCTGGTCTGGCCTGTTAAGGACGATCGTAGGAAAAATGCTCGACCATTAAAAGCAATTGCGGTCTTCGAAGAATTATTCGAGAAAGAGGCAACAGCCATTGAGCGTGAATTTGGCGTGACACCTGCGTTTCGTGTGGCCATTCATAAGGGTGCCGTTGTGGCAGGTGAGACGGGGCATCGTAAACGTCAGATCACGTATTTGGGCCATACAGTTAATATCGCTTCAAGAATAGAAACGCTCACCAAGACTGCGGATCAAGGCTATCTTGCGAGCAATGATTATTTGAGTATTTGTGAAATCCCTGACACTATTCAGGTGCAGGATGCGGGCGAGCATGAGGTCAAAGGTTCGGATGATCCTGTTCGTCTATCCAGTTTTACGGTTAAGCCACAATGATGTCAGTAACTTCTAACAACCAAGTGGCGCGTGCGATGGCAATCATGGTTGCTGCGATGCTGTTTGCGCCTGTGATGGATGCCATTGCAAAAATACTTGCGGTGCGGTTTGACGTTAGTCCGGCAACGGTTACGTTTGGCCGTTTTCTGGTGCAAACCGTGTTTCTTTTTTTCTTTCTTGCATTGGCTTGGCGAGCCAGAGCAGTTCCGATTTATTTTTCTGGTGTCAATATTTTGCGTGGCATGATTATGGGCCTTGCCGCCATGTTGTTTTTTACGGCCTTGAAATACATGCCGATTGCAGACGCGATTTCGATCTTCTTTGTAGAGCCGATTATCGTGATGTTGATGTCGGTGGCATTCCTTGGCGAGACGGTAGGCTGGCGCAGACTTGTGGCGGCTGCCGTTGGGTTTGCAGGCGCGATCATTGTCATCCGACCCAGCTATGAATTGTTTGGCCTGGTATCTTTGTTGCCGCTATGCACGGCGTTTTTGTTTTCCATCTATCTCATTCTCACACGAATTTCGGGGGGTAATGATAACCCGTTGGTCATGCAGTTTTATGCAGGCATAGGCGGTGTGATCATGTGTGGTGGTATTTTGATCGTGGGCACATCAATCGGCGCTACGGATTTTCAACTGACCATACCCACAGACAATCAAGCTTGGGCACTGCTGTTAGGGATCGGTTTATTTGCCGTTAGTTCTCATATGCTGATTGTAATCGCGTTTTCTATGGCGCCTGCGTCTATTCTTGCGCCGTTTCAATATGTCGAGATTGTAAGCGCTACATTCTTCGGGCTCATTCTGTTTGGCGAGTTTCCAGACTTTACAAAATGGATCGGGATTTCGATTATTATCGGGTCTGGAATTTATATCTTTCTGCGTGAGCAGCGGCAGGAACGATTGGAAAAATTGGCCGCAAAACAATCGACTTAAATTCGGTTGATTTCGCCAAACAGTTTCTTGAACTCCTGTTGAAGAATTATGTCCACATCCTCCATTTGAACCGGATATCCCAAATCAACGAGACTCGTAACACCATGCCCCTGAACTCCGCAGGGGATTATTCCATCATAATGTGAAAGATCAGGCTCAACGTTTAGCGAAATGCCGTGGAAGGTCACCCATTTGCGAACGCGAATGCCAATTGCGGCGATCTTATCTTCGCGTGGAGAACCATCAGGCAAGGGTGATTTATCAGGCCGCTTCACCCAAACTCCCACGCGATCCTCTCGTCGCTCACCGCGAATGTTAATTTGATCAAGCGTATTGATAATCCATTGTTCCAGTGTTGAAACATATCGGCGAATGTCTTGTCCGCGTTGGGTAAGGTCTAGCATTACATAAGCAATGCGTTGGCCGGGACCATGATAGGTATATTCACCACCGCGCCCAGTTTGAAAAACGGGTAATCGGTTCGGATCCACCAAATCCTGATCACTCGCGCTTGTACCACCTGTGTAAAGTGCAGGGTGCTCTAAAAGCCACACACGCTCTCGTGCGGTGCCGGAGGCAATCTCTGTCGCTAACGCATCCATTTGCTTTTGCGCATCCTGATAGGCAACCAGACTACTGGAAGATAACCATTCCACAGGCTTGTTATCTGTACGCAACAGGGATGATTTCAGAGATGCTCTTTCCGGGTTCTTAGCCATGGGTTCTGTCTGCCCGACCTTCATATGAGGTTCAAGCAATAAAAAGTGGCGTGCGTCCGTGTTTGCTCTTGTCTAGGGCAGGGCTATTTGCTACTGCCACGCGACTGGTCTTGACCAGAACTGTTCCTTCGCGGCCGTGGCGGAATTGGTAGACGCGCAGCGTTGAGGTCGCTGTGGGGTAACACCCGTGGAAGTTCGAGTCTTCTCGGCCGCACCATTTGTAAAACAAATGGATACTTTTTTGCACATCGCCACCTGCTAACCCGATGTGCGGGTAGTGGTTTGAGTTTCCTACTCTCAACCGCAACAGTCACACGCATGGGCGGACACTCTTACCCACGCTTTGCTCTTGCTTCTGAGGCGATTCCCACCTACAAGGCACGGAAATGGTGCATTGGGCTTTCCACTGCGAAATTGCCGGCACGCAAACCCTACTTACATAAGGCCAGTTCAATGAAACTGCGTAATATTGCGATCATCGCCCATGTTGACCATGGGAAAACAACTCTTATTGACGTTCTTCTAAAAGAGTCCGGCATGTTCCGAGACAACCAACATACGGATGAGCGTATGATGGATTCCAATGATCTTGAAAAAGAGCGCGGTATTACAATTCTGGCGAAAGTGACATCGCTTGTCTGGAAAGACACGCGGATCAACATCGTGGATACACCAGGGCACGCGGATTTTGGTGGTGAAGTTGAGCGTATCCTGCACATGGTTGATGGTGCGATTATTCTGGTGGATGCAGCCGAAGGGCCAATGCCGCAGACAAAGTTTGTTCTCTCAAAGGCACTCAAACTTGGCCTTAAGCCGATTGTTGCGATTAACAAGATTGATAAGCATGATGCACGTCCAGATTGGGTTTTGGACGAAGTGTTTGACCTGTTCGTAGGTCTTGATGCAACCGAAGAGCAATTGGACTTTAAGGTTCTGTATGGTTCAGCAAAACAGGGTTGGATGGCGAAGGAGCCGGAAGGACCAAAGGATGGTATTGATCCGCTTCTTGATCAGGTTCTTGAGCACGTTGAAGAGCCTGCCATTAAAGAAGGTGAATTTCGTCTTCTAGCCACAACAATCGAAGCTAACCCGTATTTGGGGCGTCTGCTAACAGGTAAGGTTATTGCTGGATCGCTTAAGCCAAACGAGCCGATTAAAGCTCTATCAAGAGACGGCAAGGTGGTAGAGCAGGGACGCGCTTCCCAGATTTTGGCTTTCCGAGGTATTGAGCGTTCACCGATTGAAATTGCTGAAGCCGGTGACATTGTTTCAATTGCGGG
Organism: uncultured Rhizobiaceae bacterium; assembly: GCA_964514045.1. Classification (GTDB taxonomy): domain Bacteria; phylum Pseudomonadota; class Alphaproteobacteria; order Rhizobiales; family Rhizobiaceae; genus JAALLB01. The sequence continues at coordinate 36,146 of CAZEPF010000003.1, forward strand.
TCTTTCCAAGGCAACTGTTGCTGATACTCTTGCTGCACCTGCCGTCACAGAGCCACTACAGGCGCAGCCGATTGATCCACCAACACTCTCCATGAGTTTCCGTGTGAATGATGGACCGCTTGCGGGTACAGAAGGTGATAAGGTTCAAAGCCGTGTGATTGGTGATCGTCTGATGCGTGAAGCGGAAGGCAATGTTGCGCTTCAAGTGACACGTGGCACTGATACAGATTCCTATACTGTTGCGGGTCGTGGCGAATTGCAGCTTGCAATTCTGATTGAAACGATGCGCCGTGAAGGCTTTGAAATGACGGTTGGTCGTCCTCAGGTTCTGTTGAAGAAGACAGATGATGGACAAACGCATGAACCGTTTGAAGAAGTAACGATTGACGTGGATGAAGATCATTCAGGTGTCGTCGTACAAAAGCTTTCCGAACGCCGCGCAGACCTTCTTGAAATGAAGCCATCTGGCGGTAATCGTACGCGTTTGATGTTTTACGCACCAACCCGTGGTCTTATCGGATATCAACCGGAACTGCTTTCAGACACACGCGGTACAGCAATCTTCAACCGTGTCTTCAAAGAATACGCACCTTGGGCTGGTCAAATTCCATCGCGTAATACGGGCGTGTTGATCGGTATGGGGCTTGGCGAAGCTGTTGCTTATGCAATCTGGAACCTTGAAGATCGGGGTAAGATGTTCATCTTACCGGGCGATAAAATTTATCCTGGCATGGTTGTTGGTGAACACTCACGGGGTAATGACCTTGAGGTCAACGTTCTTAAAGGCAAGCAGCTTACCAATGTACGTTCATCCGGTAAGGATGATGCGGTTAAGCTGACGCCTGTTGTGCGCATGACGCTTGAACAATGCTTGTCTTACATTTCGGAGGATGAATTGGTGGAAGTTACGCCAAAGAGCCTTCGTCTGCGTAAAGCAATTCTAGATACTCATGAACGCAAGCGTGCAATGAAAGCATCGCAAGTTGGTGCTGCTTAAGGTTTTAAGAGGTTGTCTTTATGATAACTGCTTTAAGGGTGGCCAATAAGTCCTCAAGGTGATCGCGATCGGTCGCCTTGGCCTTGTGCCCCATCGCTGACAGCACGATAAAATCTGCAAGACTGGAAGCAGAAAGTTCTGACTGCGTGGTTTTTGTTATATGCGCTGATAGCATTTGCGAAACTGCATGGCGAAAACGCTTTTTACTTTCTATCATTTCATCGCCAGCAGCATCTTCAAGCGCTTCCATGATCTCCCCACCGTGTGGCGTATTTCGTAGAATCTCGAAGGGCTTACGGGCAAAATGGTCAAAAGCCAATTCCAGCCCATCTTCCAGAGTGCCATTGCCGGTAACGTGTTCTGATATGCTGGCGCAGGTTTCTTCTATGTGGTCGTCAATGATACCGCGAAGGATCGCATCTTTGTTCGCGAATGCGTTGTATAGTGTTTGGCGCGCTACGCCCGCCTCTGACGCAATGTCATTCATGGTCGCTCGTTTCACGCCATATCGGGTGAAGACTTGAGCGGCTGACGCGATGATGGTTTTTTGTCTGTTTAACATTTGAATTCTTACATTGACAAAATCTGTCAAAATGTCAAATATTGGACAAGTAGATAAAATTTGTACAAACGGCATGAAGTGTGCTGCATTTCCGGCATAGTATTGTACTACGTTCCCCCAAATTTGGAGATTTCAAATGAAGCTCAATATCAATAATCGACTGGTTGAGGTGGGTGATGATCGCGATATGCCGCTGCTTTGGGCATTGCGTGATATCGCAGACATGAAGGGTACTAAGTTTGGATGTGGTATTGCTGCATGTGGTGCTTGCACGGTTCATGTGGATGGCGTCGCAACGCGTTCGTGCCAGCTCTCTCTTGGTGATGTTGATGGCCCAGTGACGACAATCGAAGGCATTGGAAACAAAGAAAACCTTCATGCGGTGCAACAGGCCTGGATTGAAGAGCAAGTGCCACAGTGCGGGTATTGCCAGTCCGGCCAGATCATGGCGGCAGTCGCTCTGCTGGAAGAGACGCCAGATCCAAGCGACGAAGACATTGATGATGCCATGTCCAATCTTTGCCGTTGTGGCACATACCCACGTATTCGTGCTGCGATTAAACGCGCTGCTGAAACCGTAAAGCAGGAGGCGTAGTCATGGGTATTGCAAAGATTGCACGAAGAACATTTTTACTTGGTGCGGCTGCGGTCGCTGGCGGTGTTGCGATTGGCTATTATTACGTCAACAAACCTTATGCCAATCCTCTTGAAGACAATCTTGCGGATGGGGAGGCAACGTTTAATCCGTATGTGAAAATTTCAGAAGATAATACAATAACGATTATCACGCCGCGCGCCGAAATGGGGCAGGGTGTTCATACGTCTCTAGCGGCTTTAGTTGCCGAAGAGTTGGATCTGTCGCTTGATGATGTGGTCACCGAACACGGCAAAGCGGACTGGGCATACTATAATGGGGGTATGCTGGAAGATGGCGTTCCGTTTGCCGTATTTAATGAAAGCTTTCTGGCAGAGGCTGCACGTGTGGCAATGCCTGCGATTGGTAAAATGCTTGGGCTTCAGGTTACCGGTGGTTCATCATCCATCAAAGACGGGTTTGACAAAATGCGTCAGGCGGGATGTGCCACCCGCTACATGTTGCTTGAAGCTGCTGCCCAAAAGTTTGGTGTCAGTCGCGATAGTTTGAAGATTGCAAACAAGTCGGTGATGGACCCAGCATCAGGAAAATCCATGACGTTTGGCGAGCTTACCAAAAATGCTGCATCTATGGAGATGCCCACTGATCTCGTTCTTCGTGAGAAGAAAGACTGGAAACTGTTGGGTAAATCTCAACCGCGTGTTGATATTCCTGACAAGGTCACGGGCCAACCCATCTTCGGAATTGACGTTGAATTGCCCGATATGACCCATGCAACAGTGAAAATGTCTCCACGGTTTGGTGCTAAAGCCAAGTCGTTTGATGATACGGCAGCACTTGCGGTTTCTGGTGTCAACAAAGTGGTTCCGCTTGAAACCCAAACCGGAAACGGCTTTGGTATCATTGCTGACAACACATGGGCAGCATTCAAAGGTGCAGAAGCGTTGAAAGTTGAGTGGGAAGACGCATCTTACCCACAAACCAGTGAAGCAATGATGGAAACCATTGTTGCTGGATTAGATAGTGAGCATGACCAGTCTTTACGTGATGAGGGATCGGTGGAAACTGCTTTTGCCGATGCGCCTCAAGAAGAGCTGTTGCAGGCTGATTACGCGGTTCCATGGTTGGCGCATGCATGTATGGAGCCAATGAATGCCACTGCTCAATGGAAAGATGGTGTGCTGCAGGTATGGGCGCCGACACAGGCGCCGACGATCATTCAGATGGTGTGTTCTGGTCAGGTTGGCGTAGAATCTTCTGATGTTGTGGTTCACACAACAAAATTGGGTGGTGGATTTGGCCGGCGTGGTGAAATTGATTTCGCAATTTATGCTGTAGAACTGGCAAAGCATACGGATGGTAAGCCTGTGAAAGTGACATGGAGCAGGGAAGAAGATACTCGCCATGATACGTACCGACCTGCTGCGGGTGGCCGTATGAAGGCGCGCGTCAAGGCTGGTGAATTACCAACTGCGTATGACATGCATATTTCGTCACCGTCTATCATGCAGAGTGTATTGGGGCGCACGTTCCCGGGACAGGCACCTGCAGGGCCAGACAACACGCTGGAGCATGGGGCGTTTGATCAACCTTATACCATCCCAAATTACCGCGTGCGCGCGAGCAAATCGGATTTGCCTATTCCTGTTGGGTTCTGGCGATCGGTCGGTAATTCGTTCAACGGATGGTTCCATGAAGGATTTATGGACGAGATTGCTGAGCGTGCCGAAATGGACCCATTGGCAATGCGTTTGGAACTTATGAAAGATCACCCAACCGCAATTGGTGCCTTGAAGAAGGTTGCGGAAATGTCAGGTTGGGGACGTGAAATGCCGGTAGGCCGTGGCCTAGGGCTTGCACATGTTGTTTCATTTGGCACATGGGTTGCCATGGTGGTTGAAGTCTCCAGTGATGATAACGAGATCAAACTGGAAAAGGTTTGGGCTGCCGCAGATATTGGCACGGCAATTGATCCAAGCATTGTAAAAGCACAGATTATGTCTGGCGCTGTATTTGGTTTTTCATCTGCTATGGGGCAGGAAATTACGTTTGAAAATGGGGAAGTTGTCGAGGGTAACTTCGACGAGTTTGATTCCATGCGGATGTATCAATGCCCTGAAATCCAAGTGGAACTACTTGAGACCTACCATAAAGTGGGGGGGGCAGGTGAACCGGGTACGCCGCCAAGTATTCCTGCACTGGCAAATGCAATTTTTGCAGCAACTGGCAAGCGAATGCGGTCCATGCCGTTTACCAATCAGGTTGATTTTGCCTGATATTGATCAGGTAAAGTTTCTCAGAAGTTGATTCAAGAAACCCTCCATAGTGCATTGAAACTATGGGGGGGGTTTTAAATTTTTATTCTAAAGACAAGGCTTTTAAAGCTACTCGGCCAATAGGCCCATTGTATCAATTGGCTTGCTGGTATTATCGAGCCATTTTTGGCGAGCATGAGCGCGTTTGCGACCCAGTTCATCTATGGGCAGCCTCAAAGTAGAAATAAGCGCGCGTACTTCCTGTCTTGCTGCAAGGTGAGAGGAGGTTGTCTGTCCACCAAAAGTTGCTTTTGTAAGGTCGTCCAAGACTGTTAGACCAATTGGGAAGAGCTCGCGGAATACGACCCGCTCACCAATGCCATCGGAGATACGGCAACCCAATCGCATTGAAAGGCTCTTAATGCTTGTAACCATTGATTCTGAATTACGTGAATGCACGGATGCTATGCGGTTGCGTACAACGACCCAATCCAGCAGACCATTGTCAGCATTACGACGCTTTCGACGGGCTTCGCGTACGG
>CAZEPF010000003.1:41131-45949 GCA_964514045.1 uncultured Rhizobiaceae bacterium
AAAGCATAATGTGATAACTCGATCACCTCGCCGCTATTTGTATCAATATGGCCGAGAATATCGAAATCCAGATAGGAATCATTCATCGGCGTCACAAGCGTGTCTGCAATTGAATGACATAACTGCATCAAATAGCCATTGTGCCCTGGTGTGTCGATGAGAACAAAATCATGGCTTTGTTCAACCTGCGAAACAGCTTCCATAAAAGAAGCAAGTTCAGATGAATTACGCTCGGAGCGTGTTTCGTCTGTGGCTGGTTCTACAAATTGATGTGTTGGTAGCGTGAGATCTAGCCTTTGGCTTTCTTTCCAACGTTTTCGATTTTCGATGTATCGGGTCAGTGATTTCTGACGACCGTCCAAATCGATAGTTGCTACTCGATACCCAGCATTTAACAACGCAACCGTCATATGCATTGTTGTTGTTGTTTTTCCAGACCCGCCTTTTTCGTTACCACAAACGATTACATGAGCCTGTTTTTTCTCTTTTTCCTTTAAGAACATGATCACTCTTCCCTAGCCGCCCGGTAATACTATCGGCTAATTCGCTCAGAGATTCAAGAAATCACTCTGCTTTCATTGATAGAGCTATGATCATGGTAAATTTTACGAGCTTTTAAGTGAGGCTCTAACCTTAGAGTAACCCAAGGTTTGCAAGCTCTAATCTTAGCTCAGGGGGGAGTGCGTTTATGGCTGAGCCGCCTTTACCGATGTCATTAGGAGCATCTTCATTGGTAAGATACCGCCAGCCTTGAAAAGCCCGTCTTGGTTGCCATTCGGTTAGAATTAACCTTTGTTCCAGCACTAAATCGCAACGTTTAATTCCATTATCATCTGTAAAGGGGCGAATGTCCTTGAGATATTGGCGAACTTGAATATTGCCTTTGATGACCCAATACAGGGAGCCTCCGTCCAGTAATTCTTCTGTACGTTTGGGTATCATGCGTGTTGTGTGTGCCTGAACAGGTTCAATGCCAAGCCTACGCTTCTCACTTATACGGTAGTCAACCCATGCTTGCAGTTCTTCAACAGCAGATACGCCAACACAGAGTTTTAATAGGTTCAATGTCATGAGTTGATTCTAGGGCGGTAGACATTAAGAAACCACCGTTGATGCATTGCCTATCCACAGCGAGTTGCAGAAAACCTCAACATTCAACGACATTGACGGCAAGCCCGCCGAGGCTTGTCTCTTTATAGCGAGAGTTCATATCCTTGCCTGTGTCGTGCATGGTTTTGACGCATGAATCGAGAGATACGAAATGCGTCCCATCACCCCGCAGTGCTAACGAGGCTGCGGAAACTGCTTTGATTGCGCCTAATCCATTACGCTCAATGCAGGGAACTTGCACTAATCCGGCTATTGGATCGCAGGTCATGCCTAAATGGTGTTCAAGAGCGATCTCTGCCGCATTTTCGATTTGCTCAGGTGTGCCGCCCATAACGGCTGCTAATCCTGCTGCTGCCATTGCGGAAGCAGAACCCACTTCACCCTGACATCCAACCTCTGCGCCGGAAATTGACGCATTGTGCTTGATAATGCCGCCAATAGCAGAAGCGGTCAGCATAAAGTCTTCGATTTGATCTTGTGTCGTTTCTGGGAAGAATTTTAATCGGTATTTCAAGACAGCAGGGATAACGCCTGCTGCGCCATTTGTAGGGGCTGTTACAACCTTGCCGCCGCCTGCATTTTCTTCGTTCACTGCCATAGCATAGACTTGCAACCATTCATTTGCAGCGACGGGGTTATTACGATTGATGCCCCATTCCGATTCCAACTGCTCGAATATATCGGCTGAGCGGCGTTTTACATTTAACCCACCTGGCAAAATGCCCTTATGTTCTATGCCACGATCTATGCAGCTGCTCATTGTATCCCAAATATTGGATATACCATCGCCAAGCGCTTCTTTAGATTGACTTACCAGTTCGTTCTTGCGTTTCATTTCCGCGATCGAAAGACCAGACTTATTGGCCATAGCGAGCATTTGATCGGCATTTTCAAACGGGTAGGGAACAGAGCTGATCTCTTCTGAATTATCCTGAGCCATAGAATTGTATTCAGCTTCATTAACAACAAAGCCGCCGCCAATTGAATAATATTCACGCTTTAGGAGTAATTCGTTATTCTTACCGTAAGCAATGAAGGTCATGCCATTCGTATGAATTGGTAAAACCTCATCAAAATCGAAGGTTAGGTCTTCTCTTGTATCAAACTGATATGCAGGATGACCGTCTGGCTCTACATATCGGTTGGCGTTTACATTTTGTACAATTTCATCAACGGCTTTTGGATCAATCGTTGCCGGGTCTTTTCCTGAAAGCCCAAGAATAATGGCTCGATCAGTGGCGTGGCCTTTTCCGGTGAAAGCAAGTGAACCATGTAGCTTAACAGATAGTCGTGCGGGTAAGTCGCCTTCGCGTCTTGGCCATTCGCCAAACTTGATCTCATGCAGAAATCGCGCTGCAGCAACCATAGGGCCAATCGTATGGGATGATGACGGGCCAATTCCAATTTTGAACAGATCAAACACCGATAAAAACATACTGTATTTCCAATATCAGCTTGAGAGAACGAACAATGTTCGCGTTTGATTAGAAAGTCAAAATGACCTTTTCGTGCAGCACAGTCTGCTTATAACTCGACAGTGTCTGTCGGTAGCAACAAAAAAACCGGCCTAGGCCGGTCTTTTTAATTCAAGTTTGAGAAGATTGCTATTTTGCAGCAAGTGCAACTGCAGTATCTGCTCCGCCAAATACGCTGGTTAAAACCATAAAGCCGATGACTGCACAAATCGCCAAACTTGCCACATACCAAACCGAAGGTTCAGATCTTTCGTCCATTACATGTCCCCTGAAAATTAGCTCTTCTAGGTGAGAGCATTTAAGCGGACACTATTCATTAACATAGTGTTAAACAAGCGCTTTGGCGTGCTATGAACGCAAGTCTGCCATGCGGCAAATGCATGGCTATAATGTGGTAACAAAAAGGCAGACCTTAGCGAGTTTTGGTAGATTTCTATCTCAGCTACGCTATTTAATCGTATGACTGAAGTTGGCGACAAAGACTTGTTCTGTAATCCAATACTCTCAAATCATTTTATCTGAGGAATCATGAAACCTATATCCCGACCGGCTCTGCCGGATGTGCTTATATTGGCCGCTGTTGCACTTATTTGGGGATCGGCTTTTACCGCAATTAAAATCTCTGTGGTAGATTTGGGGGCAATGTGGGCAGCAGCTGCTCGCGTGACAATCGGATTTGTCTCTCTACTACCGTTCGCTGTTTTGTTTGGTAAGGGATTTGCTTCTGCCAAGAGTGTTTTTGCGCAGATTAGTGTCGTTGCACTGTTGAATATGGTGATACCATTCATCCTGATTTCCTGGTCTATGAAGCATATAGAAGCAGGCGTGGGATCATTGCTGTTGGGCACAACGCCTTTTATTGCGATGATCATGGGGCATTTTCTAACCAATGATGAGCGCATTACGCCAATGCGTCTGTTAGCTGTTTGTTTTGCAATGACTGGCATTCTAATTCTTGTTGGGCCGCAAGCCGTTCAAGGTTTAGGGTCTTCAGGCTTTATAGCTCAACTTGCTATTGTAATCTCAGGTGCATGTTATGTGTCTGCAGGATTTGTGATGCGCAAAATTGATCTTGAACCGATTGCCTTCACTACAATTGCGCTCGGGGTAGGGTCTACACTTCTTGTTATTTTTGCATTTATTGGTGCTGGACCACCTAATTTAGATATCGGGCAGGAAACTATGTTGGCCCTATTGTGGCTTGGCCTTTTGCCGACAGGGCTTGCATATTTGCTTAGGTTTTGGCTGATCAAGCGCGTAGGGGTTTCTATATTCGCGCTAAGCATGAACACGGTACCGATCTTCGGGATTATTATTGCAACTTGGTATCTTAAAGAGGCATTGGAATACAGCACGCTCATTTCACTGGGTTTTGTACTTTCGGGCCTGGCGATTGCCTTTTATGCTACGCCATCAAAACAAGGATAATGTGTAGTGCATAGTAAAAGGCTTGAATGTATTGATCTGGGCCGTGGTATTGCGCTGATTGCCATGACAATCTTCCATTTCGCGTTTGATCTGGAATTGTTGGGATTGCAAGAACCCGGTTTCATATCACAACCCCATTGGAAGTATTTTGCACGTTGTATTGCTTCGTCATTTCTTTTTTTAACAGGGGTAAGCCTTTATCTCGCTCATCAGGATGGCGTCTCTTGGGATAAATGGCGATGGCGCATGGCGAAGATTGCAGGGGCTGCGCTTGTCATTACGGTCGCAACATATTTTGCAACCCCAACGCAATATATATTCTTCGGTATTCTGCATCAGATTGCCTTTGCCAGTCTCGTAGGGCTTGTATTTGTGCGGCTACCAATTGCTATAGTTTTAGGCACTGCAATTATTGTGTTTGTGATTGGGCAGTTCTGGACAACACCCATCCTCAATCATCCTATGTGGTGGTGGAGTGGTCTTTCCGAAGTTCGACCAAATTCAAGCGATTACGTGCCAGTATTCCCTTGGTTCTCAGCGCCGCTGATTGGAATTGCATTAGCAAGTTTTGCTCAGCGTGTGGGTTGGTTGGAAAAGCTCAGCCAATATCAGTTTGATGGGCGCTTAGGATCATCCATCAAATTCTTGGGGCGTAACAGCCTAGTATATTACCTACTACATCAGCCTATTATGATTGCGTTATTGTTAGCTGCGCTGTTTGTAACGGGTAATCTTCAATTTTAGAGCGTCTCTGGCTTGGATTGAACCGTTTGAACGCCGTGGCGTTTATGCTCCTGACTAGGCG
>CAZEPF010000004.1:0-13625 GCA_964514045.1 uncultured Rhizobiaceae bacterium
ATCAAAAATCCAACCCATCAAATCGATGCAATCCAAGACAGACACGCTCTAGGTTTGTGATTTGGCTTTACCCAACGCGAATACCCAGTGCCGGTCTTTCGCTCAAGATTTCACTGCGGAACCTAAAGAGCGCCGCGGGGCGCCCGCCAGTTGAGCGTTCACTTGCACCCGTGGGTTCTACAAGATCCGCATTTTCCACCAAGCGCCGGAAATTTTGTTTGTGAATGCCGCGCCCGAAAATACTCTCAACCGTTTGTTGCAGGCTGAAGAGGGTGAAGCTTTCGGCCATAAGTTCGAAAATCACAGGCCGATATTTTAGCTTGCTGCGAAGCCGTGCGATTGCAGTTGCTAGTATCCGGCGATGGTCATGCAACATCGGATTACCCAAAGGTGAGTTTACGGTGGTCTTATTGATCCGGCCGTCTGACACGGCTTCCTGTATCAATCCAGCCGAGTAAATTAACTCATAGCGATCTAAAACAAGTTCGTCCTCCCACCGCGTCCCTTCAAGACCAAAGGCAATTCGGACACGTGATTTTAGATCAAGACCACGAATGTAGGGTGGGTTAGTCCGCTCGGCTTTCGCCCATTTTTCCAATGCCGGAATAATCACATCATCCAGAATGGGTGGGCGACCCTTGCGCCAGTCTTCCCATGGAAAATACGCGTACCAATCACGCCACGAAACTGTGTCTTGTGATGTATTTTCAGTGCCAGAAAAAGCCTGATGGGTTAGTGCCAGATAGCCAACCGAAATTACATGCGTGGCATTCACTTCGTAGGATGGCATCCGCCCGCGATCTCCAAACGTATAAAGCTGTTCCACATAGCCAGGGCGCAATCCCGTTTGATCTTCAACCAGATTGCGAAGCCCTTCCTCCATGGTGCGGTGTTCAATAGTATTAAAGCGGCCATAGGGTAAGGCATCAAGTTTTTGGATTTTCTCCGAGATTTTCAGAATTGCAGGATTGCCGTTCACCATTGAGACAATGGCTGCATTCAATCCAATTTCAAGCCTTGGTTCATTTGCCATTTCGAGCTCGCATTGTCTCGATTGTTTCAAATGCTTTTATAAACTGAGCTTGTGCTTGTTCTGCGGGCAAGGGCGTAAATTCGAACATAGTTTCGTCAAACCCTCTAGGCGTACCAAAGAATTTCCGTGCTTCGCTCTTGGTAAATCCCGCAAGTGTCGTTGCCTCAAAATACGCACAGATTGAGTCAGCACGTTTTACACCAATTTTCAGTTTTTCTGAAGTATCGGCAGGCAAGCCATATCTAAGATGAATGGCTGATTGAAGCCTTGCTTCAACCGCTTTATATTCGCCACCCAATACGGCCTTAAACGGCGAGATCATATCGCCGATTACATATTCAGGCCCGTCATGCAGAAGAGTAATTAACTGCTCGTCCAAACTGCACTTTGGAAACAGTTTACAAAAAATCAGCCAAACAATTACCGAATGCTGTGCGACGCTGAAAGCATGTTCGCCGTGTGTTTGGCCGTTCCAACGTGCAACCCGTGCCAGACCATGCGCAATATCCGCAATTTCCACATCAAGAGGCGAGGGCTGTAACAAATCCAGTCTTCGGCCAGACAACATTCGCTGCCATGCGCGGGGTTCATCAGTTTTGGTAGTCACGGTTTTTTATCCGGCCAATCAAAAGAAACCCAATCTGGAAGCGAAGCAGTAATTCTAATGTCCTCAGCCATTACCGTTTCTGCTTTTTGAATGCGATCAAGGCGCACTAATGCGAGGCCTTGATTTCCATTGATGCTTCCAATTTTTCCAGCAGGTTTTTCATCAGCAAGGATTTCGGTTCCTGTTGGTGGCAAATCATTGTCTGCAGTAATAAGTAGAACACGCTTTTTGGTTGTGCCGCGATGTTGCATCCGCGAGACAACCTCCTGACCCACATAACATCCCTTCTTAAAATCAACGCCACCGAATTGATCCATTAAAACCTCATGCGGGTATGCATCACCATATTGAAAATCAATGCTGCCTGTCGGGATATTGAGCGAGATACAGTGTGATAGATAAGAGCCAGTTTCATGATCAGGCTTTTCTCCACCATACAGCCGCAACCCCAATTTTGGATGCCGAGGATCGGTTATGGAGTTTGCACCTGCTTCAAGACCATCACCCCAACAGGCTGAAACCGTCTCGCTTTCTTGAAGTGTGATATCTACCTTAGCGCGCAATTTATAAAAGGTAAGCCGTTTAGCAAACTCGGTTGCATGGTCCGTATGAATGTCAATCAGGAAGGTTTGTCCCTTTTTGATCAGAAAGAAATCGTATAGGATTTTTCCCTGTGGGGTCAGTAATGCACCAAAGCTTGCGTCGCCATCAGCTAAGTCCACAACTTTACATGTGAGAAGGTTATCAAGAAAATGCACTGCCTCCTCGCCGGAAACTAAAATCAAAGAGCGATTGTCAAGCAAGGCTGATTTCAAAATCTAGTCTCCAGCTACAAAAAACTGCCAGCGCCCTGTTGGGCTTATGCCGACGCGGTAAAAGATGTAGCCGCCAAAATCAACCATATCCTGATAGTCGCCAAACGTGACAATCCGGAAAAGTTCTACGCGTTGGCGGTCGCTAAGTTTGTCGAGCGGATATGCAAAGAAATACGGCCACACGAAAATCTCGTTCTCTGTGCCTTCATCCAGTTGAACGTATCCAGATTGTAGGACTTCTTCGAGTATCGCCAACAGTTCATGGCCATCCTCATCGCCTGATTGTGTCTTGAGATAATCAATTGCATCACCATCAAAACCGCCAAGCGACAACATCGTTGCGGTGTCGCCCGTACCAATTAAAGCTCTGAGTTTTTCAATATTACCCGTTTTACTTGCTTCAAGAATAAGCTCGCGCATGCGACGGGTTGGGAAGGGCAGTTCACTGAGGTCGGTTTTTATCTCGGGAAGTTCGACTTTTTCTGTATCTTCAACTTGCGATTGCTCTGATGGGCCATCATTTTCTTTGTCTGTTTCATCAGTATTAGTGTCTTCAACTTTTGGCTTTTGATCTACAGACGCTTCAGGCTCCTCACTTGAATAGGCGATGCCGGTCCCAAGCGCCAGACTTAGGCAAACGGCAAGCAAAACGCGCTGAAGTTTAGATATCATGCAGGAAAGTATAGAGGGTTGCGAGAGACAATCCAATCACAGATTGGAGCGTATAAAGTCTCTATTGCAATATAGGAGGGCGCCCAAGACCGCCCATTTCATCCAGTTTTGAAAAGTGCGAAACCATTCGACTAGCGGATGTGTCTCCTTTAGAAGCAGCCAGCTTTGCAAGCGTTCTTTGAATGAATACTTCTGCTACCACGTCGGTTTCGAGATTGGCTTCTTCAATTTCATCCCAAATCTCTTCAAAAAACTCGCCAGCAAGTGCACGTGTTTCCTTTTCTATAAAGGATTTCAGATCAGTCTGCTGAGAAGTTTTAGTCATTGTAAGCCCTATAATTCCCAGACAAATTATCCTGAATGGGCGCACAAACAAAGGCGTTAATTCCCTAGTTTAACAGAATGGTTAACGCCCGTAGCGACTGGGAATTTCACCAGCAAGCTTAGCACCTTCAAAAATGTAGCGATCATTGGCTTCAATTGCTGCGTCGGTGCATTCACGATAGGTTTCCTGAAATCCTCGAAACCCTCTGTTAAATCGAGCCGTCATGAGTGCGCGTCTCTCATCCGTTGGTTCTTCTTTGACGATTAGATTGCGCATTTCATCGCGCCATTGCTGCCCTTCATTAGCGCCGCATAATTCACGAAGATAATGAAGCGCGCCCAGTATTTCCGATAGACGCATCATCTGCTCGTCATAGGCAGGGGGAAGAACTTTAATCTTCGGCTTGTCTGCGTCCGATTCAGAATTTTCCTGTGCCAGTGCGTTTACTGGCAAAGCCAAGGTCAGCAATAGTAAGATAAAAGCGGTAAGACGTTTCACTGAAAATATCATTCTATCTCAAGCGTTGGATATCAGGATTACACATACAAGTGTCAGGAAAGTGAGGCAAGAAGAAGCTATTGGTTTGCTTAATGTGACGAAGAACCGGACGGTTCAACAAATTCGGAAATAAAGTCAGGTGTCCCAGGCGTGGTCAGCAATGATTGCATCTCTGACAAACTATACCAGCCAATGTCTGATGCATCATCGCCAGCAATTCCCTTGCCTTCAAAAGCCCTGGCTATGAAGGTCGCGAGTACAAAGTGATGGTTTAGTGCGCCATCGTCACCGTGCTGGATACGGTCTCGAACTGCACAGAAGCTTAAGTTATTGACTCTCAGTCCAGTTTCTTCAAACAACTCGCGCCTAGCGCAAGATTCAAGTGTTTCTCCAGCCTCCTGACTACCCCCGGGCAAAGACCAATAACCTTCATAGGGTGGCTTGCCACGTTTAATGAGCAGAACTTTGCCTTGATCTTCCACAATCACACTGCATCCGGTTTTAGGCCAATGAGACATTAGAAAATTTCCTTTGAAAACAGATTCTTGACCTGTGAAACATGAATCAAAGTGTGACATAGTTGAATCAACACTTTAAGTAAGAAAATGCAGTATGTGCGGACGTTTCTCATTAGTGGCAGACCCTAGTGAACTTGCTCAACTTCTGGGCGTGGAGACGCTTGGAGAATTCCCTGCCCGCTATAACATCGCACCAACACAGCCTATTCTTACAGTGGGCATTGGCGGCAATAGCGAACGACAAGGCGCGCTGGTCCGGTGGGGCTTAATTCCCCACTGGGCAAAAGATCCAAATGATTTCACGCTGATTATCAATGCACGATCTGAAACGGCTGCCACGAAAGCATCGTTTAAAACCGCATTGCGCCATCGCCGTGTTCTCATTCCCGCAACAGGTTTTTACGAATGGCACCGCCCCGAAGATAAGTCTCAACCCAAACAGGCATATTGGATACGTCCTGCCGATGGACAACCGTTAGCGTTTGGCGGTTTGGTTGAAACATGGATGGGGAAGGACGGAACGGAAATGGATTCAGGCTGCATACTGACCACCCAATCCAACAGCCAGATAGGAAACATTCACCACCGAATGCCTGTTGTAATTCGACCTGAAGACTTTGACCAATGGCTGGATTGCAAGTCACAAGAACCAAAAGCTGTAGCGCACCTGATGCAGCCTGTGGAGAATGATTTCTTTGAGGCAATTGCGGTCAGTGATGCTGTCAACAAAGTTTCCAATACAGGTCCAGACGTTCAAAAGGCGGGTAAGGCTGAGCCCATAGTCTCGGCAAAAGAGAAAAAGCCAAAACCTGATACCGGCCAGATGGATTTATTTTAGTGACTTCAGCGTTTTTTACCGGGTTGGTTTTAGGAGCCTCCCTTATTATCGCAATAGGTGCGCAAAACGCATTCATCTTACGACAGGGTTTAATGCGGCAGCATGTGTTTATCCTGTGCTTAATTTGTGCGGCATCGGACGCATTACTGATTGCGGCTGGCGTTGCAGGCCTGGGTACAATCATCAAGCAATCGCCTGTCTTACTGACAGCCATTCGTCTTGGCGGCGCAGCATTCCTGTTTTGGTATGCGGTTGTTGCGCTACGCCGTGCCATGAATCCGGAAGCCATGAAGCTTGCAGATGAGGGTGAGGGAAGCCTGTCAGCAGCGATTGCGACCTGTCTCGCATTCACATTCCTCAACCCGCATGTCTATCTGGATACGGTACTACTGGTTGGTAGCTTGTCTGCACAATTTGAGGGCAATGCGCGTGTTGCTTATGGTGTTGGGGCAATGCTTGCATCCTTTATATGGTTTTTTAGTCTCGGGTATGGTGCGAGATTATTGGCGCCCATTTTCCAAAAACAACGCGCATGGCAAGTGCTTGATCTGTTTATAGCAGCTGTGATGTGCCTGTTGGCTATTTTACTGCTCGTGCCATTCTTTCTTGACGCGTAACGCGCTTCTCGCCATAAGCAGGGAATGAACACGACCTTAACCATGCCTTTATCAGGCATCTGCATTATCAAGTGCATTATTGACTAGCGATTCGCTGGTTCGGTCGTTCTATTATCCCAAAGCAATTGGTGAACGTCCCGAGCCGGGGCAAGTTATATTTGCGGACTGGGACCATGACTGAATTAAAAATACACAATACGCTGACCCGGAAAAAAGAGGTTTTTGAACCGGAAGACCCGCAGGACGTGCGCATGTATGTGTGTGGGCCAACCGTTTATGATTTTGCCCATATTGGAAATGCCCGACCCGTGATCGTGTTTGATGTTCTTTATCGCTTACTGTCACACATATATGGCGATGATCATGTCACGTATGTACGCAACATTACGGATGTTGATGACAAGATTAACGCGCGTGCGCTGCGTGATTATCCAGACCTGCCGTTAAACGAAGCGATTTCTAAGGTCACACAGAAAACCGCCGATCAATTTCATGCAGATATTAAAGCGCTGGGTTGCTTGGAACCAGATCATGAACCGCGCGCCACCCAGCACATTGAGGGCATGGCCGAAATGATCCAGACTTTGCTGGATCGAGATCATGCTTACATCGCTAAAGGAGAGCAGGGCAGAGAGGTGCTCTTTCGAGTATCCTCCATGGAAGATTATGGCCAGCTATCCAATCGCAAACTGGAAGACCAGCAGGCTGGCGCACGGGTAGCCGTTGAAGCACATAAGGAAAACGCTGGAGATTTTGTTCTTTGGAAAGAATCCAACGCAAGCGAGCCAGGCTGGCAGGGCACGTTTAACGGCGAAACCATTCATGGTCGACCAGGCTGGCATATAGAATGTTCAGTTATGGCAAAGCACCATCTGGGCGAAACGTTTGATATTCATGGCGGTGGACTGGACTTAATCTTTCCGCACCATGAAAATGAAATTGCCCAATCGCGTTGCGCGCATTCCTCAAACACGATGGCACGTTACTGGATGCATAACGGATACTTGCAAGTTGAAGGCAAGAAAATGTCCAAGTCCGAAGGAAACTTCGTGACGATTTGTGATCTGTTGGAATCTGAAAAGTTTGGCAATAAAAAATGGTCAGGTGAAGTATTACGGCTAGCAATGTTGATGACGCATTATCGTGAGCCAATAAATTTTAATGTAACAAGATTGCAAGAAGCTGAATCAAAACTAAAAAAATGGGCTGAATTTCTCAAAGAAACTGTCTTTGAAAAGTATCAATTAGAACAATCGTCTATATCCGCAGCGCTAGCAGCTGCTGCAAAATCAAGTAAAAAGCTGAATGACTTTGGCGTTGAATTCCTCAAAGATGATTTGAACGTGGGCCAACTCATAGCATACTTAGATGGAACTTTGCGCGACTATCGACTCCATAACAAAGTAGATAAAGGCTTTTCTTTTGATAGAGCGCTGAAGTTCTTTTTGCTTGTTAGATTGCTTGGACTTTTTTCAAATCAAGGTTTGATTAGAATGCTGTCTGATGAGCAAGAGGTAAACTCAGAGGTGTTGGACGCAATAAATAGGCGTCTCGAAGCATTTAAGACAAAAGACTTCGCCGAAGCGGACCGTATTCGCGATGAACTTGCGTCTCAAGGAATTCAGCTAAAGGATTCAAAAGACTCAGAAACTGGCGAACGCATCACGACTTGGGAGATCAAGCGATGAGCATTCTCGTGATCACTGGCGGATGCCAATGCGGTGCGCTGCGTTACGGCCTCAAGTCATTCGGGCGGGCATCCATTTGCCATTGCCGCATGTGCCAAAAAGCATTTGGAAATTTCTTCGCGCCATTGGTTGAGGCACTAGGATTCGAATGGCTACGCGGTACGCCGTCTTTGTACGCCTCATCGAATATCAGCAATCGTGGATTTTGCAGTCATTGTGGAACACCTGTCACGCTTGAAACAGATGGTGAAATTGAGCTTGCGATTGGTACGCTGGATAATCCGTCTCAAGTGATACCAGACTATCATTGCAACCTGACCGATCAGGTTTCCGCAGCTGCCAATCTTGGTGCAATCCCGAATGCTTCACCAAAGCAGAAACGGGATAATGATGAATGGAATGCTGCGATAATTTCTTATCAGCATCCGGATCATCCAACTGAAAACTGGGAAGTGAAATAAGATATGGCACGCGAACGCATCTATCTTTTTGACACAACATTGCGCGATGGCCAGCAAACGCCGGGTGTTGATTTTTCAGTGACAGACAAAATTGCAATTGCCGAGCTTTTGGATGAGCTTGGTCTGGATTACGTCGAAGGCGGATATCCAGGAGCTAATCCAACGGACACAGAGTTTTTCTCCAAAAAACGTACCAAGAATGCATCCTTTGTGGGTTTTGGCATGACCAAGCGTCCGGGTGTTTCTGCCTCAAATGATCCGGGCATAGCCTCGCTTTTGCAATCAAAAACAGATGCGATTTGTTATGTGGCCAAGGCGTGGGATTACCATGTCAAAGTAGCACTCAACACAACCAATGAGGAAAATCTCAAGTGCATTCGTGAATCCGTGAAAGCTGTGGTTGACGCCGGGCGCGAAGCAATGGTGGATTGCGAGCACTTTTTTGATGGGTTCAAAGCAAATCCGGAATACGCATTACAATGTGCAGCAACCGCTTATGCCGCCGGTGCGCGTTGGGTTGTGTTGTGCGATACAAATGGTGGCACACAGCCGCAAGAAATTTCTGAAATTGTTGGTCATGCAATCAAGGTAATTCCGGGCGACCATTTGGGCATTCACGCCCATGATGATACAGGCCAAGCGGTTGCAAATTCACTCGCAGCTATTCAGGCAGGTATACGCCAAGTGCAGGGAACACTGAACGGAATAGGTGAGCGATGCGGCAATGCAAATCTGGTGACCATCATTCCGACATTGGCGCTGAAACCTGCATTTGTGGATCATTTCGAAATAGGCGTTTCAGATGATAAGCTCGGTGACCTGACGCGTCTTTCTCACAAGTTCGACGAATTACTGAACCGTGCACCGGATCATCAAGCGCCCTATGTTGGCTCTTCCGCCTTTGCCACCAAAGCGGGCATTCATGCGTCTGCGATTTTGAAAGAGCCTGAGACCTATGAACACGTGAAGCCTGAAAGCATCGGTAATAACCGTCGCGTCATGGTGTCAGATCAGGGCGGCAAGGCAAACTTTATCAACGAACTTGCCCGTTGTGGCGTGGAGGTTGAAAAATCCGATCCCAAACTTGATACGCTGATATCAATCGTAAAAGAACGTGAAGCGGCGGGCTATGCATATGAAGCAGCAGAAGCAAGTTTTGAAATTTTGGCGCGTAAGCAATTGGGAACAGTTGAGCAATATTTTAAAGTGGATTCATTCCGTTGTCAGGTAGAGCGTCGCTTCAATGCAATCGGAGAGGTAGTAACAGTTTCAGAAGCTGTAGTGCGTTTGAATGTAGACGGTGAAAATCTCTTATCGGTTGCCGAAGGCCACGGTCCGGTGAACGCCTTGGATAACGCGCTTCGCAAAGACTTAGGGCGCTATCAGGATGTAATCGCTGACCTTGAATTGGTGGATTATAAAGTGCGGATTTTGAATGGTGGCACCGAGGCAATCACGCGGGTATTGATTGATTCAACAGATGATAGTGGTCGCCGTTGGACAACAGTGGGTGTATCCGACAACATCATTGATGCTTCATTTCAGGCACTCATTGATTCCATCAATTATAAAATCATGAAAACATCTGCTGTATGAGTATCAAACCACCTGTCTCGCGTGAAACATCAGACGAGTCTCGCGCTGGATTTTTCTTCGCACTCTCGGCCTATTTGATATGGGGTTTTCTGGCACTCTTCTGGAAAGCAACTAGCCATATAGATCCTATCGAAGTAACCGTGCATCGTGCGGTCTGGTCTTTGCCTTTTGCGGGGATGGTTCTCTGGTTGATGGGCCGCACTAGTGACATTCTGCCAACGCTTAAGAATCCAAAGAGCCTGGGAATATTGCTGATTTGTTCGATTATGATTTCAGTAAATTGGGCAATATTTGTATGGGCAATTTCCGTAGACCGTACGATAGAAACAGCACTGGCCTACTACATCAATCCGCTATTAAGCATTGCACTGGGGGCGGTTGTTTTGGGCGAGCGATTTAACCAATTACAATTCTTCGCTATTGTTCTGGCATTTATAGCGGTTCTAATCCTAACGTTTTTAGGCGGCGCTTTTCCTTGGATCAGTCTGAGTTTAGCAGGTACATTTGCAGCCTATGGCCTGTTACGCAAGACAGTTGACGTTGGGCCAACGCAAGGCTTCTTTGTTGAGATATTGTTATTGTTCCCGTTTGCCCTTGGCTATTTACTGTGGCTAGGTAGTACGGGCTCCACGCATTTCATGGCCAATCATTGGTCAGATAATGTGCTTTTAATGATGACAGGTCCTGCTACGTCCATCCCGTTGATATTGTATGCTAATGGTGCAAAACGCCTGCGCCTCGCAACCATCGGCATGATGCAATACATCGCGCCAACGATGATTTTCTTGATTGGCTTGTTTGTATTCGGCGAGGCGGTGGGGCAATGGCAATGGGTGGCATTCGGCCTGATCTGGTGCGCGCTGTTTGTTTATACTTGGTCTCTCGTTAAGCAATCATCACACAATAGATAGCGTCTCAATCACCTGGTTTACGTCTGTTATGATCGCGGGTTGAACGCGGTTTTCGGTATGTATGAATCCAGAAGTTTTCATGTGATCGAACAACTCGATCAACGGATCCCAAAACCCTTCAATACTCATTATTCCAACGGGCTTGTCATGGCGGCCAAGTTGCGCCCAGGTCATAATCTCCACCAGTTCTTCCAGCGTACCAATGCCGCCGGGCATAGCGAGAAACGCATCCGAACGTTCAAACATGATTTGTTTGCGCTCGTGCATGGATTGGGTAACAATCACCTCATTGCAGTATTTTGTGGGCTCATTATTTGCTTCATGATCAAGCAGGAATTGCGGAATAATGCCCGTCACGCTGCCTGAATTTTCATGACAGCCCTTGGCAACAGCCCCCATCAAGCCCCTTGTGCCGCCTCCATAAACAAGTCTAATCCTTTGTTCTGCAAGGATTTTGCCCAGTTCTGCGGACACAGTGCCGAATTCGTCATTATTGCCCGGCTGAGAGCCGCAATAGACACAAATAGAAGTGAGTTTCTTCATGGTTAATATTTTGTTATCATGTAATGGCGCATCCTGTGAATGAAATAGCCGACATGATGCGGTAGGGAATGGACTGGCTATTTAGTATCATTAGCGGGGTATGTAGCGTGGCAATTCCAATATTAAAAGCTTTTCTGCCAATGTTGTATGTAACAACTGGCGTAACGGCGGCTGGTGTAACCGGATATTACGTCTCCGAAAACGTTACAGGCTCTGCTATAGAAGAGCCTGTTATTGCTAAAGCTCCCGCCAAAGAAGAATCGCAGGTTGCGGCACTTCTTGCACAGCCGGAAGACGCTTCTGATCCTAAGGTTGTTGCCCCTCAAGAGTCTGTAATTATCCCAGAGATATTGCCGGAGTTTAGTGTTCTTCGTGTCGAGCCTGATGGTAACGCGGTTATTGCTGGGTCCGCTAAACCTTCCAGCAAAATTGAATTACTAAAAGACGGTGAGGTGATTGCCACTACAAAGACTGATGGAACAGGGGATTTCGCATTTGTTCTGGATGAGCCGTTTGTTCCCGGATCACATAGTCTTTCTTTGCGCAGTATAGATGAGAATAACACGGCGCTACACTCTGCTGAAGCTGCCTTTATCAATGTACCTCAGCCGGATAAGCCAGAAGAACTGGCGGTTCTAGTTTCCGAACCGGGTGAGGCAACCCGTATTCTGGCAAAGCCAAAAGTTAAAGTAGAAACACCAAAAGCGGTTGTACTCTCGACGGACGTTGCAGAAGTTGAGGTCGTAACGTCGACAGAGAATGTTGATGTTACAGTTCAGCAAATTGAAACACAAAAGCAAATGAAGCCTGTACTGATTGAAGCTGCAGATATTGAAGATAAAACAATGTTTATTGCGGGAACCGGTGAGCCCGGCCATATCGTAAATTTCTACTTCGGGGATGATTTTATCGGCTCAGCTAAAGTCGCAGATAATGGCGCATATTTATTTGAAGGCAAACACGCGGTTGAACCCGGTAAGCATGATATTCGTGCAGATATGGTCGCCGCTTCCACCACGAAAGTATTGGCGCGCGCGCAAGTGAAACTGGTTCATAAGCCTGATCTGGTGGAAGAGCCTAAGCCAGAAGTCGTTGCATCTAAACCTGAAGTGCAAACTGAAAATGAGTCGGTAACCGAAGATATCGCCGCAGCTCACATAAAAAATCCTGATGAAGAAACAATAGTTGAAACAGGAACTGCCGTTATTATCCGTCGGGGAGATAACCTGTGGCGCGTTGCACGCCGCAATTATGGTGCGGGAATTCGTTACACCACGATTTATGATGCCAATCGTGATCAGTTGACCAATCCGAACCTGATTTTCCCAGGGCAGGTTTTGCAGGTTCCAGAAGGCCAGCAGGGGTAACGCCTCTAAGTTTTAGTTACTGATATGGGCGTTTGACTTCATCGGTAATTGCCGATAAAGATTGAGCATGATCAAGCATAACTCCTGTCTTGGGAGTTCCCCCGAAACCGAGCAATTGGCAAGTGTATTCAAAGCACTGGGTCATCCAGTACGCCTTACAATACTTAGCCACTTAACAGACAAAGCGCATTGCTGTTGTGGTGAGTTGTGCGCTTGCTTTGATTTTTCACAATCGACCGTTTCTCAACATATCGGTGTTTTGAAAGACGCAGGAATTCTCCATGCTCGAAAAGACGGTAACCGGATGGTGTACTCGCTAGATCGCGAAAAGCTAAAATCCATTGTTTTGGTCATTGACGCCCTAACTAATTCTCACGATGAGCAACAATCCGCATGAGTAATAATAACACTAACTCCGGCCCAACCAAATTGCAGGCTGGCAGTGTAAGCGCAGAGTCTGATAGTTTATGGTCAACCCTTTCTAATCTGTGGCCTTATATGTGGCCGCATGATCGCCCGGATCTAAAGCGTAGGGTGCTTTGGGCAACATTCTTCATGTTGATTGCAAAGATAATAACTGTTTTGATTCCGTATCTGTTCAAGTTAGCAACGGACGCGCTAACGGGTGAATTAAGCTCTGATGGAGCGGTAGAAAATCTTGTTCCCATTGCTTTGCTTACGCCAGTAATTTTGGTCGTTGCCTATAATGTAGGTCGCATTGTGATGGTTGGGTTTAACCAATTGCGGGATGCGCTTTTTGCAAGTGTCGGGCAGTTTGCGGTGCGGCGTTTGGCTATCATTGTTTTCGAACATCTCCACTCACTAAGCCTACGTTATCATTTACAGCGGCGCACAGGCGGACTTTCTCGTGTCATCGAACGGGGAACAAAAGGTATTGAAGCGATTGTTCGATTTTCTATTCTGAATGGAATTCCAACGGTCATAGAGTTTGCCCTGATGGCAGTGGTGATCTGGCTATGGTTCGATATTTGGTACGTGCTTGTGATCGTACTCATGGTAGTTGCCTATGTCTGGTTTACGATTAAAGCATCAGACTGGCGCATCAGTATCCGTCGCGACATGAACAATAATGATACAGATGCCAACTCGAAAGCCATCGATTCATTGTTGAACTT
>CAZEPF010000004.1:13678-40012 GCA_964514045.1 uncultured Rhizobiaceae bacterium
AATATTTCGGCAATGAAGAACTTGAGGCAAACCGGTTTGGTGACTCCATGGCGCGATATGAAGTTGCTGCAACCAAGGTTTGGACTTCGCTTTCGTGGCTGAACTTCGGCCAAGCTGTGATCATGGGCATGGGTATGGCAGCGTGTATGGTTCTATCCGCGCTTGCGGTTCAAAACGGTACGCAAACCCTTGGCGATTTTGTGATGATCAATGCGCTTTTGATGCAATTGTTCATCCCTCTCAATTTCATTGGATTTATCTATCGTGAAATACGGCAGGGTTTTGCTGACCTTGAAGAGATGTTCAATCTGCTTGCAGTTGATCAGGAAATTCAGGACAAGCCTGACGCCAATGCAATCAACGTTGATAAGGGCGAGATCGAGTTTCGTAATGTATCTTTTCACTATGATAAAGAACGCAAAATTCTCAAAGATGTATCGTTCAAGGTTCCGGCTGGAAAAACCGTTGCCATTGTAGGACCGTCAGGTGCGGGCAAATCAACCATTTCGCGTTTGCTTTTCCGCTTTTACGATATCACCGATGGCAGTATTCTGATCGATGGACAGGACTTGCGCGATGTCCAACAAAAAAGCCTTAGATCAAAGATTGGTATGGTGCCGCAGGATACGGTTTTGTTCAATGAAACGGTTGCCTACAATATCAGATACGGGCGACCTGATGCGAGCCAAGCAGAAATAGAAACCGCCTCTGAAATGGCGCAGATCGGAGACTTTATTCGCCGCTTACCAGATGGCTTTAAAACAGAAGTAGGAGAGCGCGGATTAAAACTTTCTGGTGGTGAGAAGCAACGTGTAGCAATTGCCCGTACTTTGCTAAAAGCCCCGCCGATTCTCATTCTGGATGAAGCAACTTCCGCATTGGATACACAGACCGAACGAGAAATTCAGGCCGCGCTTGACGAAGTATCGCGCAATCGTACCACGGTTGTTATTGCGCATAGACTTTCAACAGTGGTTTCAGCTGACGAAATTCTTGTTCTTCGCGAAGGTGAGGTTGCAGAGCGCGGAACACATAAACAGCTTTTGAAATTAAAAGGCTTGTATTCGCAAATGTGGGATCGCCAGCGTGAGGCAAGTGAAGCCGAAGATCGACTGCGTGCAGTCAAAGAAAACGACATATTTGGTCTGTTTGGTCGCAAGCCTTCAAACGCGGATTGAGCGAAGCCCGCAAAGCTGATAGCCATACATGAAATTCACTAAGTGATCACCCATTTTAAGAAAAGCCCATCATGAGCCTGATCAATACAATTAAGAATGCTATTCCACCTATTCACCGTGAGGGGTATCCGTTTATAGCGGCTTTTGCTGTGCTCACGCTTATTCTAGGTTGGATTTGGGACCCGCTATTTTATATGGGCATTGCTCTAACGATCTGGTGTGCGTTGTTCTTCCGTGATCCAAAACGGGTTAGTCCTGTAAGCGATGACCTTGTGATCAGTCCGGCCGATGGCATGGTCTCCCATGTGGGTAAGGTTGTCCCTCCGAAAGAGTTGGGACTTGGAACAGATCAGATGCTGCGTGTATCGGTTTTCATGAATGTCTTTAATTGCCATGTAAACCGCGCACCGATGCGAGGTAAGATTACGGGTATTTTCTATCGTAAAGGCAGCTTCTTAAACGCTGAACTTGATAAAGCTTCCGAAGAAAATGAACGCAATGGGGTGGTGATTGAAACAGCCCAAGGCGAGATAGGCGTTGTGCAGATTGCCGGACTGGTAGCGCGCCGGATTGTTTGCTGGGCTAATGAAGGAGAAACCATAGCCGTAGGTGAGCGCTTTGGTTTGATCCGCTTTGGTTCGCGCCTTGATGTGTATCTGCCTAAAGGTGCAAGCGCGGTTGTTTCGACTGGCCAAACGGCTATTGCTGGTGAAACTATTCTTGCGCGTTTTGGCAAGGATGTGCCAGTACCTCTGATACGGGTGAGTTAATGGAAAGCCCATTTCCACCTTTTGATCCCAATGGAGAAGAGCCTGACGCGAAAGCGAAGGTAGGAAACCATGTTCGGCTGCGCGATATTCCAATGCGGCAGCTTTTCCCGAACTTTATCACTTTACTTGCGATTTGTTCCGGGCTGACATCCATCCGCTTTGCGATTGATGGCCGTATAGAACTTGCCGTTGCAGCGATTATATTTGCTGGGTTTCTGGACGGTATTGATGGTCGGGTTGCGCGATTTCTAAAGTCGGCAAGTAAGTTTGGCGCCGAGATGGACAGTCTCGCGGACTTTGTAAATTTTGGTGTGGCACCTGCACTACTATTATATTTTACGTTGCTACAGGAAAATGGTTCGCTGGGTTGGATCAGTGCTTTGATCTACGCAAGTTGTGCGTGTCTTAGATTAGCGCGGTTTAATGTAATGCTGGATAATCCTGACAGCCCAGATTGGCATTCAAAATTCTTTACAGGCGTTCCTGCACCTGCGGGGGCCTTGATTGTTTTGCTACCCATGTACTTGATGCTTCTGGGTGTTCCGCGTGATGGATTTCTATCGGTATTTGCAACCATCTACGCAGTGGGTTGTGGCCTACTTATGGTGTCAAACCTGCCTACATTTTCCGGTAAAAACATTGGCCAAAAAATCCGCAGTGACCTCGTTCTACCTGTTATGATATTGGCAGTTGTGGCTGCAGCAGTTGTTTTCTCATACCCATGGGAAGCGTTTACCGCGATTGCAGTTTTTTACATTGTATGTATCCCGCTTTCCTACAAAAACTGGCAACAGCATAATGCAGGTGAGAAGAGTTAGAGCTATTCGGCTGCATCCACAATAGGTGGGTTTTTGCGTTGCGCTGCGGTTTTCTTCGCAGGCGTTTTTGTCTTGCTTGTCGTAGCTTTTTTAACAGGTACCTTACGCTGCTTAGGAATAGGCTTTGACGCAGTCTTAGTCTTCTTCGCAGGTTCTTGCTTAGCCTCTTCTTGCGATGATGCAGCAATTGGGGCTTGTTCCGGCACGGCAGGAATTGGCAGGTCAATGCTTTGATCAATCGGAAGCGTTTCCGCAGCCGGTTTGGTTTCCTTGCCTGAGAATAGTGAAATCCCCCAACTTCCCAGATTGAGTATATTGCTCGGGAAGGTCAACATGACCGGAATCATGACAAGGGTCAGAAGCGTAGAAAACGCCAGTCCTGAAATGATCGCCGTTGAAAGCTGAACCCACCACACAGCGGTAATAGAGCCAACAGTGATCGTCTGACTAAAGAAGTTCAGGTTGATCGCAAGCGCCATCGGCACAAGACCCATGATCGTGGTTATGGTGGTTAGCATGATCGGACGCAGTCGTTGGCCGGACGTTTTTAACACGGCATCATGAACCGGAATACCCTCGCTGCGTAATCGGTTGTAGGTATCAATCAACACAATGGCATTGTTCACTACAATGCCTGCAAGTGCCACTACACCCGTGCCTGTCATAATGATCGAGAACTTTTGTCCGGCAATCATCATGCCGATCAGAACCCCGACAATCGCAAGGATAACGGTGCTCAGAGTGAGAATAGTCTGATAGAACGAGTTAAACTGCGTCACCAGAATAATGAACATCAAAAATAGTGCGCCACCTGCAGCCTTTGCAAGAAACTCACCAGATTCTTTTTGTTCTTCATCTGCACCTCTAAATTTCAAGTAGATATTGTCAGGCCATTTTTGCTCATCTAGCCAGGTCTGAATTTCTGCGATTTTCTCATCAGGGGTCAGGCCTTCTGCTTTTGCGGAAGCAAGTAGGTTCGCCTTGATGTCCATTGCGTATAGACCATCACGACGCGTGATCGAAGAAACACGCTGTTTGGCATTCATTTCCACAAAGTTGGAAATAGGCACCTGGCCATTACTTGTGCGTAGTCGGAATTCACCAAGACGTTCCAAAGAGCGTTCTTCCTCAGGCAGGCGAACACGAATGTCAATCTGGTCATCAGAGTCGTCAGGATTAGCCGTGCCTATCAATGCGCCATTGGTAATAAGCTGGATCATTGATCCGACTGCCGGAATGCTCGCATTATATCTGCCCGCTTCCTCGCGATCGACAGTAAGCTTCCAGTCAATGCCGGGTAGCGGGCGACCGTCTTCCAGGTCTTGAATATCACTTAGGATATCAAATTTTGAGCGAACTTTAGTAACGGTGTTTATCAAAGTATCATAGTCTGTCGACTTCACTTCAAGGCGAATGTCTTTACCCGTTGGTGGACCACCCTCAAGTTTTCTGACCTCAACTTTAATGCCCGGTATAGAGGCGGTCTTGTTGCGGATTTCAGCAAAGATATCGACCGCTTTTCTGCGTTCAGAATAATCGGAAAGTTCAATGGTAAGGGTCGCCACATTGTCTGGTGGTAAGTCTTGCGGCAGGGAAGGGTTAGGCGCATTGCCACCGCCGCCACCAGGGGCTGTTGCAGTCAGCACCACATTTTCAATACCCTGAATAGTAAGAACCTGTTCTTCAACGCGGATAGCAATATCGCGAATATCAACGCCGGAGAGGTTGCCTCTGGCAGAAACAAACATCAATGCAATATCTGGCTCTTCGTCGACAAAGAATTCAACGCCTTTGCTTTTCTCACCAAACAGTCCAAATGTAGTGACAGTAACGCCGATTACCAATGCCACAACAATCAGGTTTCCGACTAGATTGCCGGATGCAAGATTGAGAAATTTCAGGTACCCGCCCATTGCGCCGGGCACGCGTTTTACATCCAGCTTTTCTTTTGAAGAAAGCATCTGAGCCACTTTATCTTCAGCAGGAACCTGGTTGCCTTTGCGCTTTGCAAACCATCCGGTAAGCCACCATGTGACAGCCGCACCTAAACCTGCTGCAACAACTGCAAACACAATTGCGAGCGATGCTAAGACTTGTCCAAATCCAAAATACCCGACCATGCCAGAAGCAATTGCCACAAAGAGAGTTTTGATAATTCTCTGATACTTGGCAAAGAAGTTACCCACAGTGGCAAATAACACGCCAGTGGTTGGCAGGAATATCAGCGCAGTGAGCAGTGACGCTGAAAGAACGATGATCACCATGATGGGTAGATAGCTCATAAATTCGCCGGGTACGCCTGGCCATAAGAGAAGCGGCAGGAAGGCTGCAAGCGTCGTTGCGGTTGAGGATACAACTGGCCAGAACATGAGTTTAGCGGCTCTTGGGAATGCCTCACTTGCTGGCATGCCTTCAGAAATTTTCCGGTTTGCATATTCGGTGACAACAATCGCGCCATCAACCAACATGCCAACGCAGAGCACCATGCCAAACATGACCATCATGTTGACCGTTAATCCAGCTGCCGACAGGATTAAGAAGCCAACCATGAATGACGTAGGAATTGCGAGGCCAACCAGTAAGCCTGATCCAAGACCTAGTGAGGCAACCACGATGATCATCACAAGCGCAACCGCAGTGACGATTGACGATTGCAGAGAACCCAGAACTTCAAAGATGAAGCTGGATTGGTCAATCATGTAGGTGACTTTGATCGTTTCAGGCCAGTCTTTAGTGAACTCATCAACGACAGCGCGCACTTGAGTGTTATTTTCGATAATGTTTGTGCCAATACGCTTAATCACTTCAAGCGACATTGCAGGCTTGCCGTTTACCCGTGTGTAGCTAGAGGCATCCTTAAAGGTTCTACGAATTTCTGCGACTTCTCCAAGTGTGACAACGCCTTCGCCATTTTGCTTGATGGGTATCGCGTAAACATCATCAACACTTTCAATCAGGCCAGGTACTTCCAAGTTGAAGCGGGCATTGCCATCATCAATAAAGCCTGCTGGTACAAGCTGGTTGTAGCTGGCAATCGCATTCAGAAGCTCATTTTGCGTGATGTCATAGGATTCGAGTCGTGTCAGATCGAGTAGAACTTCAATCTGCTCTTCTCGTGTGCCTTTAAGATCAGCTTCACGCACAGAAGATATTGCTTCAACTTCATCTTGTAATCGTTTGGCCAGTTGATAGAGGCTGCGCTCTGGAACATTACCAGACATCGTAACGATGATCGTTGGTTGCAATGCCAAATTGGTTGGGAAGATAGAAGGTTCATCTGCATCAGAAGGAAGTTCGGCCTTTGCCAAATCAACCTTATCTCGAATATCCGCAAGAACCTTGTCCTTGTCTGTTCCTATGGTGAATTCAAGAATGATACCGGCATGGCTTTGAGAGGCAATTGAAGTAATCTCTTTGAGACCTTCGAGCCCTCGAAGCTCGGTTTCCATAGGTCGCACCAATAAACGTTCAGCGTCTTTTGGAGATACGCCCTGCTGCGAAATGGAAACGTAATAAACCGGAACATCAATATCCGGATTAGCTTCTTTCGGGATGTTGATATAGGTCAAAATGCCCGCCATCACCATGACAAGCATCATGGTGATTACAGTTTTTGGTCTTCCAAGAATGGTTTCGAGTGCGCCAGTCATTGGGCAGCCTCCGCTTGAGCTAGCTCTTCAAGAACAGGGTCTACTTCTTCACCGGACACTACATACTCTTGTCCAATCGTGATGATGCGATCACCATCCTCCAATCCATTTACCCAAAACCCTTTATTGGTTTGAGACAGGATCGTAATAGGTTTGAATGTTACTTTATTGTCATCGCCAACAAGTTTGACACCAACCTCGCCTGTGTCTGCAAGAGATATCCATGACGGTGATATCTTGTAGGATTTTGATGCAGGCAAATTGATGCGCGCCGTAGCTGTTAGTCCGTCACGAATTATCTTTGGGCCGGTTTCAAGTTCGATTTCTGTACTGAAAGTGCGCGTTGCCGGGTCCGCTGATGGTGCAATGTAACTCACTTTGCCTGTGAGTTGTTCACCCGTTACCAGTAGAATGTTTGCAGTCATGCCCGGTTTCACAAAGGCAATTTCACGCTCTGCTACTTGGCCCGTAAAAAACATCGGATCTGAATCGTTCAGGGTTATACAAGCATTGCCCGATTGTAAAACATCACCCACAGACGCAATAGGATCTTGGACAATGCCTGATGCGTTGGCTTTAATTTCAACCCGCGAAAGTTCTATTTCTGCTTGCTTTAACTGCGCTTTGGATGCGTTGAGCGTGGCCAGCATTTGGCGCATTTTATTTTCGGTAGCAAACCCCTTTTTAGCCAGTTTCTTATTGGCATCATATTCTGCTTGCGCACGTTCCAAAGAGGCTTTCGCACTTTCAACGTTTGATGTTCTGGCGCCACTCTCAATCACACACACAAGATCACCAACAGAAACAGCATCACCACGATCAACGAGACGTTTCTCCAATATGCCGCCGGTTTCCGCACGAATGGGGATGATTGCATCCGCCTTGGTACGCCCACGTACGCTAATCGATTGTTCCCTACTGATTGCGTTAATCTCGGTCACACTGACCTTAAATGCTTTCTCAGAAGCACTTTCAGTACGATTTGCAATGGCAGGCTTTTCAATTTCGGGTGTTTGCCCACCCACAACAATGTCGCCGCCTTTCATCCAAAGTGCGATTCCGACTGTAATAATCAGAGCTAGAATATGAGAACCTGTAATCTTGATGTTCATGGTGATAACCGGAAATGTTCGCTTTCTTATTTACTCTGCTGCTTGTGTCAGGGATGTGTTGCTGGCCGCCATAGAAATAAGGCTGTCGCGATTGGCTGAGAGAAATTCCAACTTGGCTTTCATCACATGAGTACCATAATCAGAAATCCATTTTGTAGCCGGGTGATCACAATCACACCCAAGTTCGTTGATGTGATCCAAAATCCCTTGAACCTCGTCTATGTGTGAATCGACCGCAGTTTGAATAACACTCGGGTCTGTTTGATCAGCACACATTGCCACTAACAAAAACTCTGATTTGAATTTGTCTTTTTGGTGAGGAGTAGCTAGCGTTTTGAGAAACTCGATACGACCTGTTGGCGTGATAGAATAAACCTTTTTATCGGGCTTGCCATCTTGAGCCTCAGAACGTCCGCTGACCAATCCTTCTTTCTCCAGCCTGGAAAGAGTCGGGTAGATCGACCCATAACTAATGTCCACGAAATAACTAAATGAGCCATCCGTGCAATGTTTCTTGATTTCGTATCCGCTCGCGTCGTCAAAGTTTAGAAGCGCAAGAATAAGAGTTTGTGTGTTCATGCAAGACTGCCAATCAGCGAGAACCGCCATTATTTTCATATGATATATGTCTATTTGATATATATCATTCAAGCATAATTGTGATTATTTTTTGATTTAGTCGCAGCAACACTAATGTCGCACTGGAACGACTTATGAAAAGTTCGAGGTTTGCCGCCGATATGTTTTGCCAGTTTCCTGTAGCTCATTTGAACACAGAAGAAGCAAACTGTCTGAAATTTCACGTGGGTGCGCGAGTGTTGCCTTATCCTCACCCGGCATAGCCTGAGCGCGTAGGGCTGTTTCCATTGGTCCGGGATCAAGCATGTTTACGTTTAGCGATGTTTTCTCGGTTTCGAGCGCCCATGTCTCCACCAAACTGGCCAATGCGGCCTGAGACACTGAATATCCGCCCCAAAATGGCTTTGGCGATGAGGCAAGATCTGATGACAAGAATACAGCTCTGCTATACTCACTTGATCGCATAAGTGAAGAAACAGAACGTGCTAACCGCCAGTTTGCAGTGACGTTAAGTGCTAGAATTTTCTCAAATGTTTTGGGTTCAATATGTTCGATTGGAGACAAGCCTCCTAACATTCCGGCATTCGCAACCAGAATATCAAGTTTACCCCAGCGCTCATGGAGTGAAGCGCCAAGCCGATCAATCCCGTCAAAGTCTAATAAATCTAGAGGCACTAACGTTGCGCTGCTGCCTACGGATTGGATTTCATCATCCAACTCTTCCAGTCCGCCAACCGTTCTTGCAACGGCAACAACATGTGCGCCCGCCTTGGCAAGCGTTAAGGCGCAATGATAGCCAATGCCGCGCGACGCACCTGTGACTAAAGCAAGCTTTCCAAATAAGTCCGTCAAGACTTAGCCCTTTGCTTGAGAGAGCAGGGAGATGTGGGAAATATTGTCCCGATCTTCGTGATCTGTACGAAGGGTTGGATACTCACCAGAAAAGCAAGCATCGCAATATTGCGGGCTATCTGCATCGCGGCCAGTTTCGCCTGCAGCACGATAAAGACCATCGAGCGAGATAAACCCAAGGGAATCAACACGGATGAACTCACGCATCGCATCAATATCCATGCGCGATGCCAGAAGCTTGTGAGATTCAGGCGTATCAACACCGTAGAAACAAGATGACATAGTGGGTGGACTTGCAATGCGCATGTGGACGGAAGCTGCACCTGCTTCACGAACCATCTGAACGATTTTTTGTGATGTTGTTCCGCGCACAATGGAATCATCCACCAGCACAACGCGTTTACCTTCAAGCAGTTTGCGGTTGGCATTGTGCTTTAGCTTGACGCCCATATGGCGAATGGAGTCTGTGGGCTGAATAAATGTGCGGCCTACATAGTGATTTCGAATAATGCCTAATTCAAAGGGGATGCCAGCACCTTCCGCATATCCGATTGCAGCTGGAACACCTGAGTCTGGCACCGGAACCACAATATCTGCTTCTGCAGGTTCTTCCTTGGCAAGTTCAACGCCAATTTGTTTGCGAACATCATAGACATTCGTGCCATCAATCATTGAGTCAGGACGGGCAAAGTAAACATATTCAAAAATACAGAAGCGTTTTTTGGCAGGTTCAAACGGGAACAAACTGCGCAAGCCTTTATCTGTGATGATGACAAGCTCACCTGGTTTGACATCGCGCACGTACCGAGCGCCGATAATATCAAGTGCACAAGTCTCAGATGCTAGAATATAAGCGCCATCAAGATCACCCAATACAAGAGGTCGAATGCCCAGTGCATCACGACAACCGATCAGCTTTTTATTGGTAAGGCCAACAAATGAAAACGCACCTTCAAGTCGGGTGAGGGCTGCCTGTAACCGGTCCACAAACAACGTGTCTTTGCCCATCGCAATAAGATGAAGAATAACTTCCGTGTCTGACGTTGATTGGAAAATAGCACCTTCGCGTTGAAGTTCATTGCGCAAAGTTAGCGCGTTTGTGATGTTGCCATTATGAGCAACAGCAAACCCGCCACCTGAGAGTTCGGCAAAGAAAGGTTGAACGTTGCGCATTTCATCGCCACCCGTGGTCGAGTAGCGGTTATGACCAATCGCATTATGCCCAAGCAGTCGATTGATCACACTTTGCTTAGTGAACGTATCGCCAATAAGGCCCATATGCCGCTCTGCATGGAATTGCTTGCCATCGAATGAAACAATGCCGGCACCTTCCTGTCCCCTATGCTGAAGCGCATGTAGTCCAAGGGTCGTTAGGGTTGCGGCATCATCATGATTGAAAATACCAAAAACTCCGCATTCCTCGCGGAGTTTGTCATCATCAAGAAAAGACATGTATTTCTCCGTCTGGGAGGGGCGTTAGGTGTCTTGGCCCTCAGCATCTTTTTCACTCTCGATGCCAAGTTTTTCAAATATGTAGCCCGCAGGATCATCCGGCAAGGCATTTACTAGGCTTTCCCCCATCGATTCCAACATAGGCTTCGATTTTGCTTCTGAAACCCAGCTTGGCTGACTTTCAGGAAAAAAGTTCACATAAAACATGAGGAGAACCATCACGAGCAGTGCACCACGAACGGCTCCAAAGATAAAACCCAATGTCCGATCAAGCGCGCCAACGCGGCTATCGACGATGAAGTCTGCGAT
Organism: uncultured Rhizobiaceae bacterium; assembly: GCA_964514045.1. Lineage (GTDB taxonomy): Bacteria > Pseudomonadota > Alphaproteobacteria > Rhizobiales > Rhizobiaceae > JAALLB01. The sequence goes on from CAZEPF010000004.1 coordinate 24,399, forward strand.
TTTCAGTGTGATCAAACTCACCACAATAAGTGCGATCAGAAAGATGATTGCCGCGGCAACCAGATCGGGAACCAATTCATTGCTCGTGACCGACTGGGTGTAACCCGCAACATAGGGAGATAGTCTTGCGTAGAATGTCCAAGCTGCAAGGCCCGCAATTACCCAAGAGCTAATGGAAAGAACTTCTCGCGAAAACCCACGGATCATTGCCAATAGTCCTGAAATCAGCATCAAAACAATGAGAATAATGTCCAACAATTCGATAGGCATAAAGCACCTGTAATAAGTCTGGCCTCAATCCTGTAATGTCAAAGCATCGATTGAGCGCAATAAATCTGATCGAACGTCTAATCAGTGTTCTAATACTATAAAACCTGCAAACGTTATCTTTGCGCATCGTTTAGCCCGAAATTCAGGCAGTTTCCAGTCCTGTTTGACCTATCACCTATTTTCTTTGCTAGCAGCAATTCCTGCAGCCAATTGCGTGAGTTCACGAATTTCCGTAACACGCACTGTTCCGCTGCTAGAAATATCCTTGCCATCAATAGATGCAAAAGCCTGACCAAAGCCCAGTTTGCCTGCTTCTTTCAATCGTTGATTGCCATGTGCCACAGCCCGCGTACTGCCGGAAAGGCTGGCCTCACCGAAATAAACAGCATCCGCTGGTAATGCCACTCCACACAGAGATGAAACAAGCGCGGCGGCAACCGCCACATCAGCAGCGGGTTCAAGAATCCGATATCCACCAGCAACATTGAGGTAAACGTCATAGTCGCCAAGCTTGATGCCACAATGTGCTTCCAAAACTGCAAGCACCATGGAAAGTCTGGAATTATCCCAACCCACCACTGCACGACGGGGAGTGCCTAGCGATGACTGTACAACAAGTGCCTGTATCTCCACCAGAACGGGTCTTGTTCCTTCCATGCCTGCAAAAACTGCCGCACCGGGTGATGCTTCATTGCGTTCGCCCAGAAAAAGCTCAGACGGATTGGATACTTCACGCAATCCTTTGTCTGACATTTCAAAGACACCGATTTCGTCCGTTGGACCAAAACGGTTTTTTACCGTTCGAAGAATCCGGTAATTATGCGCACCTTCACCTTCAAAATATAAAACCGCATCCACCATATGTTCAACAACACGCGGTCCGGCAATTTGACCATCCTTGGTGACGTGCCCAACCAATACGACACAAGTTCCTTGCTTTTTAGCGTAACGAATAAGTGCTTGGGCTGAATTGCGGACTTGGGTCACAGTGCCGGGCGCAGAATCTGCAAGATCAGTCCAGAGCGTTTGAATTGAATCTAAAATAAGAAGAGCAGGCGGTTCGTCGCCCTCTAAGGTCGCAAGAATATTCTCAACACTGGTTTCTGCTGCAAGACCCACATTAGGCTCAATTGCATTCAGACGCAGCGCGCGCATTCGGATTTGCGCAACGGCTTCCTCGCCAGATACATAAACAACCTTGTGACCTTGTTTGGCCAGTGCGGCGGAAGCCTGCATCAATAGGGTGGACTTGCCAATTCCGGGATCGCCGCCCACTAACAGTGCAGACCCTTTGACGAAGCCTCCACCAGTGACACGGTCCAATTCCGCGATGCCAGATGCAATGCGCGGTGCTTGTTCACTTTCACCCGCTAAAGAAACGAGTTGAACAGGCGTACCTTTGCGCAGTTGTTTGCCGGGGTTCGCGCCAATGCCGGAAGAAGGATTTTCTTCAAACATTGAATTCCACTCGCCACAGCCATCACACCGTCCAGACCATCGAGGAGAAACTGCACCACAAGACTGACAGACAAATTGAGTTTTAGATTTAGCCACGCAACCAACTTCCAAAGTTCATGTTTTGTTCTACGGTTGGTAATCTAAAATAGCAAGTGTTTTTGATGATCAACTCTATAACTTAGTTTTGGTAATCACGCTGATATCTGCTGCCTAATCCGGTGAGTAATTCGTAGCCAATGGTTCCACATGCTCGTGCAGCGTCATCGAGCAGAATGTTGGGACCGAACAATTGAATCCAATTGCCCTGTTTACGCTCACCTTCTGGCACATCGGTCAGATCAAAAGCAGTAAGGTCCATTGAGACACGGCCAATCAATGGCACTTTATGATCACCCAATTGGCCAGAACCACCTGCACTTACAACATTACGAAGTGGCACGCCCAAACCCGATGCACTGCGTTGATAGCCATCGGCATAACCAGATGAACAGATCGCAACTTTGGAATCACGGGCAACGATGTAAGCTGCGCCATACCCTACAGCATCGCCTCTTTTTACATCCCGAATTTGCAAAATACGTGTTTCGGATTTTACCACTGGCTTCATTGGGTTCGGCACATCGTTTACCGCTTCCCCGCCATACATCGCGATTCCGGGTCGGGTGAGGGAGTAATGGGAAGCCGGATTTGAAAGAATGGCCGCTGAATTGGCGAGTGATAAATCGAGACCCTTAAAATGGCCTGCAATATCTTCAAAGCGTGTGCGTTGGACAGAATTTAGATCGTGAGAGGGGTCATCGCCACAAGCAAAGTGAGACATCAGATGCGTAGCACCAAGTTTTTTCATCAGGGTTTTGTCATTGGCCAGTTCTTGAGTCTCAACCAGATCAAGCCCTAAACGGTTCATGCCCGTATCTACGTGAATGGCACATGGTTTACCGCCAGACATGGCAGACCACATGAGAATTTGCTCATAGGTCGATAGAACCGGAGACAAATCATGGTCTACGGCTGTCGTAATTGTATCCTTGAAAATTCCATTGAGAATAAACACACGCGCATCCGGTACGGCTTTACGGACGCGAACCCCTTCTTCCACCATTGCTGTAAAAAAGGTTTTGCAGCCTGCATCCGAAATCACAGGCACCGCATGTTCAATACCAAGCCCATAGGCGTTTGCCTTGACCACAGCAGCGGTTTCCGCGTCTGCTGATTTGCCATTGAGAAATTCCCAATTGGCTGCAAGGGCAGCAAGATCAATAGTGAGGCGGGGTGCTGTAGTCATTACTAGTATTCCTGATCAAATTGTATAACCAGCAACCATGCTAAGTTTAGGCAGATAAGAGCCAGAAATCTGAAATTTTGGGTTCAGACTCTATTCCATACGCTCAGGCAGATAATCATCTTCGGCGATATCAGAGAAGCGTGTGAATTCGGCCTGGAAGCCGAGTTTTGCTGTGCCTGTAGGACCGTGTCTCTGTTTGGCAATGATTACCTCGGCACGTCCTTGCGCGTGGCGAAGTTTTTCGTCCCACTTTACCCACGCCTCTGTGCCTTCTTCCGGCTCAGCACTTTGTAAGTAATATTCCTCACGATACACAAAAAGTACGACATCCGCGTCCTGCTCGATGGAGCCCGATTCCCTGAGGTCGGAGAGTTGAGGGCGTTTATCTTCGCGGCTCTCCACCTGACGAGAAAGCTGGGAAAGTGCAATGATCGGAACATTCAACTCCTTGGCAAGCGCTTTGAGACCCGTTGTAATCTCGGTCACTTCCTGCACGCGGTTTGCCGAGTTTTTACCCGAACCCTGCATCAACTGAATGTAGTCGATGATCAGAACATCAAGACCCTTTTGGCGTTTTAGTCGCCGCGCACGCGCCGCAAGTTGGGCAATCGATATCCCCCCTGTTTCATCAATAAACAGCGGTACTTTTGACATCTCGTTGACGTAAATCGTCAGCTTCTCAAAGTCTGCTTCTGTAATTTCACCACGGCGAATCTTGGATGAGGAAACTTCTGCCTGTTCGGAGATAATACGAGTGGCGAGCTGTTCTGCGGACATTTCCAATGAGAAGAATCCGACAACACCACCATCCAATGCTTTTGGCGAGCCGTCTGCTTCTGCGTCCCCCACATAATTTGAGGCGACGTTATAGGCAACATTGGTGGCAAGCGATGTTTTACCCATGCCCGGACGTCCTGCAAGCACAATCAAGTCAGAAGGTTGCAGCCCACCCATTCGACTATCCAAAGCGTGAATGTCAGTTGCAATTCCTGATAGTCCGCCATCGCGTTGATAGGCGGCTGCCGCCATATCAAGGGCCACATGCATGGCTTCTTTGAATGAGTTAAAGCCGTTATTGCTTCCGCCTTTTTCTGCCAGTTCAAACAGGCGACGTTCTGCATCTTCTATTTGCACATGTGGCGAAGTATCGACCGGCGCATCATAGGCGATGTTCACCATGTCTTCACCGATGGTAATTAGATTGCGCCGTGATGCCAGATCATGAATGGACTGGCCATAATCCTGCGCATTGATAATGGTTGTCGCCTCTGCAGCAAGGCGCGCTAAATATTGCCCAACCGTGATATCGCCGATTTTATCTTCTGCGGGCAAAAACGTTTTGATAGTAACCGGATTGGCGGTTTTGGCCGCCTTGATCATATCGCCTGCGACTTTGAAAATTTCTGAATGTAGCGCTTCAAAGAAATGCTCTGGTCGCAAGAAATCAGACACACGATAATAAGCATCATTATTCACCAAAATAGCACCCAGTAGAGCTTGCTCTACTTCAATATTGTGCGGGGCTGCGCGGTAGGATTGATCGTCCTTACCAATTCTGGTGACTGCTTCGGCCATCGCTAGGATATCTTTCTTTTTCGTATTTTTCTCGTCTCTTTATTGAACGCTAAAGATTTAAGAACAAGATTGACTTTTATTCGGATGAGAGAATTTTACGATTCCCACGATATTCACAGGCACTATTTTTTTTAGCGTTATGCGAACGGCTTTCGCCTTGACACTAAATTCCGATTCTCATGGTGAAATCATGATGTGAGTGTAGGCTGGATGAATCAAAAAGGGCGCAGGAATTTCCCACGCCCTAAAATTTTACAAGCTTTTGAGCTTAGCTTTGTGTTTCTTCCTCAGAAGCAGCTTCTTCTCTAGGTGCATCGCCTTCGTCTGCTGCTTCGCCAAGATCAACATCATCAGGATTGTCAAAGACTTCAGTTAGATCAACATCATCTGCTTCAAAATCAACAGCCTCATGTTCAAACTGCTCATCGCGGCCTGTTAGATCTTCGCCTGCTGCCTGACGTTCGGCTTCATCCTCGGAACGTGCCACGTTCACGGTGATTGTCGCACTTACTTCAGGGTGAAGAGTAATTTCAAGCTCATGCAGACCAATTACTTTAATTGGGTTGCCAAGAGTAACTTGGTTACGTGAGATTTTGAAACCTTCTTCATCAAGTGAAGCAGATACGTCACGCGTTGAAACAGAACCATAAAGCTGTCCGGTTTGGCCAGCAGAACGGATCAATGTGTAAGTGTTTCCGTCAAGTTTACCCTTAACTTGTTCAGCTTCTGTCTTGCGCTCTTCATTGCGAGCTTCAAGATCAGCACGTTGTGCTTCAAATTGGGCTTTGTTGGCAGCGTTTGCGCGTAGTGCTTTGCCCTGTGGCAAAAGAAAGTTGCGCGCATAGCCAGACTTAACGGTGACAACGTCACCCATTTGGCCAAGCTTGGCGATACGCTCAAGAAGAATTACGTCCATTAGAAAGTTCCTTTCAGGTTTGTTTATTATCCGCACTTGGCGGCGTATTCTTGGGTTGAGAGAGAGTTCTGACGATGCCCGTTCCTGAGAAAATAAACAGCGGCAGATAAATGAAGAAGATCAAGGCATAACTCAGCATAAGCAGGAAAAAATGTGCTCCGCTATTGCGTGCCTTAAGATGAAGCATGGCCAATCCGACCAGCGAAAATCCGGTTAGAAATACGCCAAGGAATGACCCGATGTAATATTGTGTGGCGCCCGTTGATATCCATGTGCCGATTGCAGCAGCAATTAAAATACCAAGTGCTGGCATAGGCAGCGAAAGTGAGGTCGGAACATCATCGCGCGGTCGCGGCATTAGATTGGATGCCCGACAGATGAACGCGGCAAGTATCGCGTTTGCTACATGCACAATCAGCCAAAGTCCGGAAATCCAGAATGGCATAATGTCAAACGTTGCGTTTTTCATGCTGTCGATTTCTTGCTGGCCAACCTGATCAAAATAAGGATTTTGTTTGATCACCTCATCAACTGCAACGCCTACAAGTGGCATGGCTTCTGATTTTAATTGATCATATCCGGTATAAAAAAGAATGGCTGCAAAGCTCACCGCAAGTACGATGCAAAGGTTGAAAAACAGACCTTGAAGGGGATACCAGACAAGATTTCCATTTTCGTCAGGTTGCGCAAGGTTTGCCTGATGACCAACCAGTGAAGCGGGTATGGTGAATGCAAGGCCTGTTGCAATACCCGCCAAGGGTGAAACAAAAACCCCGGATAATACGATAGCAACAACCGAAGACAGGATTGCGACCTGCGTTCCCCATCCAAAGGCTGCTGCGTATATCGGGAAGGGTGCTAGAAGCAGTAAGACCAATCCGCCAATACCAGCGTGCCCTGCTGCTGCAATAAGCAACATGCAAGCAATCCCTGCAATCGAGGCTATGGCTATAGTTTTGGCGTTCATGTCTTCGCTGTCCTGTCGTTTGACAGTTAGGGAACGATGTGTCCCAACTTCGGTTCAATTGTTATGCCCACTCGAGGGGCGAGGTGAGGGGGCATTGCTGCCCCTCTCGAAATTTGATTAGCCAATCACATATGGCAAAAGGCCAAGAAAACGTGCGCGCTTAACCGCTTGGGCTAGTTCGCGTTGTTTCTTCTGGCTTACTGCCGTGATGCGTGACGGTACGATTTTGCCGCGCTCGGAAATGTAGCGTTGCAAAAGCTTAGTGTCTTTATAGTCGATCTTAGGCGCGTTCGGTCCAGTAAATGGGCAAGACTTGCGGCGACGGCTGAATGGGCGGCGACCGCCTGATGAAGATGCAATAGCCATGGTCGATTACCCTTCGCTTGGTTTGGAATCACGAGATGGACGGTCTTCGCGGTCATTGCGGCGAGGGCGGTCATCACGATCGTTCTTTTTCATCATTGCTGATGGACCTTCATCATGCTCTTCAACACGGATGGTCATGTAACGCAGCACATCTTCGTGGATGCGCATCTGACGTTCCATTTCAGCAAGTGCAGATGCAGGTGCATCAACATTCATGTGAATATAGTGAACTTTGCGGTTTTTCTGAATGCGATATGCTGCAGTCTTAAGACCCCAGTTTTCTACCTTGCTGACGGTTCCGCCGTTCTCTTCAAGAACGCCTTTGAACTGGTCAGCAAGCGCTTCTGCCTGTTGAGCAGAAATATCTTGGCGCGCCAAGAATGTATGTTCGTATAGTGCCATTGAAATAGGCCCTTTCCTGTTTCTTGTATCTGGATCGCTTGCGCAAAGCCTTCACGCCGCCTTTGAAAACTGGAAACCAGTAAGGAAAGGCTAGATTGAGCGGTCGAGAGCGGAGACACGGATGGGCGAAATCGTTTAGATTTCTCATGGTACGACAGATTTCTCTGACAACACGCCAACGTTCAGCCACCAGCAATTGATCCTGATTGCGCGTGTATAGGGGAATAGGGTGATATGTGCAAGCGTTTTGGAGGTGTGTGTTATCGCGCAAACGTATGCAAATTAAGCCACCATCATATCACGGTTATTTGCACGCCAGTTTTCGCGCGTCAGACAATAACATCTCCAGTGTTGGCTGCCCCCGCCAAGATCAATATCATCATCATGTAAATGCACCGCCCCAAGTTTTGCAGTTGCCTTTTGAGATCGAATATTGGTTGGCGCAATATGAAACCATGCTTCACTTGCCACCCTAAAGATATGGTCAAGCGTCAGGCCCTTTATGATGCGGTTTGTTTCACCACCCCAATGATCTCGGATAAGAAATGTAAAGCCAATCGAGAGTCGGGAAGGGGCATTGGTATCTGTGTAATATACAGTGCAGCCAATTACGTGATCCTCGCTATCGCAGATGATCAATGCGGAACCAGATGCAAGAAGCATATCAAAATAGGGAGCGAAGATTTCACTTTTATACCTGTCTTTGGCTGGATGACCTTCCCAGATCATCGGGTCGCTTGCCGCAAGCGTCAGCGCTTCGCGATCTTCCCTTAAGAGAGGGCGAAGTTTGATGGTGCCGTCTTGTAATTCTGGTTGAGGGTCAAAACCTGTCGGGAAGATAAATGCCATGTTGGTTACTCATCAATTGTAACAATTCAGTCAATCATAATATATTTCTCACCGAATGATGATTGGAAACTTTCAACGGTCTTGCTATTTTATCAAAATGAAACATGCACATATATTTTCATCGACGTTTTTAATCGCTTTGATCTTGGTTGTCATTCCTGTGTCTATGGCACGGATATCTATGGCTGAGGCATTTGAACTCAAAGCCTATAAAGAACGGCTGTTCAAATACCGAAAGCCCATCGAAGTACAGGACAATGGGGAATTTCTAATTCTTCCCTATGATCCCAAGCGCGATATCAACAAACGTGACGAGCAGCCGGTTCGCAAAGTTCATGGCAAATATGTTTCTTCGCGCCCTACACGAAAACAGATCGATACATCCATCACACAGGATGGGCGAACCATCACGCATTTCGCGGTTGGTGCCTTAGGTGGAAATGCCAACATGACGGTGATCTTTCTACATGGACGCGATGGCAGCCGTCATCTTGGGTTTTCGGATGAGAAGTTTGGCGGCAATTTCAATCGTGTTAAAAACCTGATGTTCCGTAATGGTGGCATTTACATCAGTTCTGATTTTACGGACTTCAAAGAAGAGGGCAGAAAGGACGTCGCTGCCCTCATCACCCACTATCGTGCAAAGACAAGTGGTAAACTTGTGGTGGCCTGTGGTTCCATGGGAAGCTTTTTATGCTGGCGTTTGGCTAAAAACAAAACCTCCAGTTCAATGATTGATGGGTTTGTAATCATGGGCGGGTTTCCTGATCCTGACTTTCTCGCCGGTAAGGCTGCAAAGCCACCATTAGGCAATCAACCAATTTACTTTGCCCATGGTGGAATTGATTACGTTTATGACTGGAAAGACATTCATCGCTATTACAAAGCCTTGCGAGCAAAAACACCGGGTTATCCCGTGCGTCTTGCTGTTTTTGATGGCGGCAAGCACGGAACGCCGGTTCGGATGATGGATTGGCGTGTTGCATTAAACTGGATTGCCAAACAATAACAAACAGAAGCGCCCACAGACTTGCAGAGCGTTCACCTTGACATGATCAGACTTGGACTTCATTAGTCGCTCGAAGTGTTCTAATCGGAGAAACATCATGGGTTTGGCCGTAACATTCCCCGGACAAGGCAGTCAGACTGTTGGCATGGGTGCAAGTTTGATCGAAAATTCCGCTGCCGCAAAGGCAGTGTTTGATGAGGTTAACGAGGCTTTGGGTGAGAACCTGTCTGATCTCATTCTTGGTGGTCCGGAAGATCAACTAACACTTACAGCAAATGCGCAACCTGCATTGATGGCTGTGTCGATTGCGGCACTTCGTGCATTGGAAGAAAAAGGTTTTTCGCTTGCTGACAAAGCATCGTTCGTTGCAGGCCACTCGCTAGGTGAATACTCAGCACTTTGCGCGGCTGGAACATTTTCAATAATGGATGCTGCAAAACTTCTGCGTATTCGCGGTAATGCGATGCAAGCAGCCGTGCCAGTAGGCAAGGGCGCTATGGCGGCAATTATAGGCCTTGAACATTCGGACGTTGTTTCGATCTGTGATGAGGTTTCTTCATCAGGTGCATGTCAGATCGCCAATGACAATGGCGGTGGTCAGTTGGTCATTTCAGGTGATAAAGCTGCAGTTGAAAAGGCAACAGAACTGGCATCTGAAAAAGGTGCAAAGCGTGCAATGCTTTTACCAGTGTCTGCACCGTTCCACTCCTCGTTGATGGGGCCGGCAGCAGATGCAATGCAAGATGCATTGGCCAACGTAGAAATGTCAAACCCTTGCGTCCCATTGGTAGCGAATGTGCTTGCAAGTCCGGTTTCTGACGCAGATACAATCCGCAAACATCTGGTAGAGCAGGTGACGGGGCAGGTTCGTTGGCGCGAAAGCATTGAGTTTATGGGCAGTAACGGCATTACGCATTTGATGGAAATAGGATCCGGTAAAGTGTTAAGCGGCTTGGCGCGACGCATTAACCGCGACCTCTCGAGCGTGAACGTCGGAGCAATTGATGACATTGATAAGGCGCTTGAAGCGGTCGCCTGATAGAAATTCCTGATTGGAGAAAACCATGTTCGATTTAACTGGCAAGAAAGCCCTGATCACAGGCGCATCTGGTGGGATTGGTGAGGCAATCGCCAGAAAACTCCACGCACAGGGTGCTGTTGTTGCACTTCATGGCACACGCAAAGAAAAACTTGACGCACTTGCAAGTGAGCTGGGCGATCGTACTCATGTGCTTCCTGCAAATCTATCGGACCTTGAAGAAGCAGCGCAACTGGGCAAGAGCGCTGAAGAAGCGCTGGAAGGTGTGGACGTGCTGGTGAATAATGCGGGGATAACCCGCGATGGTCTGTTCGCACGCATGTCCAATGAAGACTGGGATGACGTAATGCGAGTGAACCTAACAGCAGTATTTCGCCTAACAAAAGAAATCGCGTATCCGATGATGCGTCGTAAGGGCGGTCGTATCATCAACATCACTTCAATTGTTGGCGTGACAGGAAATCCAGGACAAGCGAACTACTGTGCTTCTAAGGCAGGGATGATTGGCTTTACGAAGTCACTGGCACAGGAAATCGCTTCGCGTGGTGTGACGGTAAATTGTATTGCGCCTGGATTTATTTCATCCGCCATGACAGAAAAGCTGAACGATAAGCAAAAAGACGCAATCATGTCGGCAATCCCAATGAAGAAAATGGGTGACGGTGATGACATTGCAAATGCAGCTTTGTATCTTGCCAGTGATGAGGGTGGCTATGTCACCGGCCAAACGCTACATGTGAACGGTGGCATGGCAATGATTTAATACAAGGGCTAGCCTGAACGCTTTTTGCGAAAAGATTGTTCAGCATTAACCCTAGAAGTTTATAATAAAGTATGGTACCCGACCGCTAAATTTGGCGCTAATATTCAATCGACGTGTCATACAAAAATTCTAAAACCAAACCGGATTTCCGGTGTAACCAGTCGAGGGCTGATCATGAGTGATATTGCAGAACGCATCAAAAAAATTGTTGTAGAGCATCTAGATGTGGAAGCAGAAAAAGTAAAAGAGAGTGCCAGTTTCATTGATGATCTAGGTGCTGACTCACTCGACAATGTTGAGTTGGTTATGGCTTTCGAAGAAGAGTTCGACGTAGAAATCCCAGACGATGCAGCAGAAACCATCCAAACCGTTGGTGATGCGATCAAATTCGTTGAAGGCGCAAAAGCGTAACTTACGCTTTTAGTGTTACAGTTTCAGGCGGCCCATGGCCGCCTTTACTTTATTTGGCCTGTTGAAAATTGAGTGATGCGTTTCCACACTTGCCTTGGATTGTGTAAAACAGGACAGACTGATTTTCTAGAATTAGGATTTTTCTATGAGACGTGTTGTCGTAACAGGCATTGGGATGGTTTCACCACTAGGGTGTGGTGCAGAACAAACTTGGCAAAATATTATTGCGGGTAAAAACGCAGCCGAGAAAATCACCGATTTTCAGGTCGATGATATTGCAGCTCAGATTGCGTGCCAAATTCCTAAAGGCGACGGAAGCAACGGCACGTTTAATCCTGATGATTGGATGGAGCCTAAAGAGCAACGTAAGGTTGATCCGTTTATCATATATTCAATGGCGGCATCGGATATGGCGCTTGCAGATGCTGGTTGGCATCCCAAAACAGATGAAGATCAACATCGTACGGGTGTTTTGATTGGTTCCGGTATTGGCGGCTTACAAGGGATTGAACAGACTTCACTTTTGCTTGCCGAACGTGGCCCGCGTCGTGTCTCTCCATTTTTCATTCCTGGCCGTTTGATCAACCTTGCCGGTGGCCAGGTATCTATTAAGCATGGTCTGAAAGGGCCTAACCACTCAGTTGTTACGGCTTGTTCCACAGGCGCACATGCAATTGGTGATGCGAGTCGTTTGATTATGTTTGGTGACGCTGACGTTATTGTTGCCGGTGGAACAGAAAGCCCTGTATGCCGAATTTCAATGGCAGGCTTTGCAGCGTGTAAGGCGCTTTCTACAAGTTACAACGACGACCCTAAAAGCGCCTCACGGCCATATGATGCGAACCGTGACGGATTTGTGATGGGCGAGGGTGCGGGAACAGTGGTGCTTGAAGAATATGAGCACGCCAAAGCGCGCGGCGCGAAAATCTATGGTGAGGTTATCGGCTATGGATTGTCCGGTGATGCTTTCCACATAACGGCACCGGCAGAAGATGGCGATGGGGCTTTGCGTTGCATGACTGCAGCTCTAAAGAACGCAGGGATCCAAGCAAGCGACATTGACTACATCAACGCGCATGGCACATCAACGATGGCTGATACAATTGAATTGGGTGCTGCTGAGCGCTTGCTAGGTGATGCGGCTTCCAAGACATCCATGTCTTCAACCAAGTCTGCAATTGGTCACTTGTTAGGTGCTGCAGGCGCGGTCGAGGCGATTTTCTCACTTCTTGCAATTCGCGATGGTATCGTACCACCCACCTTGAACCTGCATGACCCAGAGCGTGAGACAGAAATTGATCTCGTTCCATTGGAAGCCAAAAAGAAGGATGTGAATGTGGCACTCTCCAATTCGTTTGGATTTGGTGGCACAAATGCGTCTGTTATTTTTAGAAAAATTTAGGTATCGCATATTGATGCGGATTCTGCATGCTCACCATAGGGTGATATGTAGAGTAAAACTCAAAAACGCCATATTGCTCATTAGGGATGCACACTGAAATGAGCAGGTTTAAGCTGGGAATATTATGAACGACGACAAGCGGGTTTACAGCAATTCGAACGAAGGTGGATCAGGGTTTGGTGGACGTCAGGCGCGATCTCCGTCTGATGTGTTAAAACCAAGCGATGTACCTAAGCCACCGACACGCAGTAAGGGCGCACGCCGTAATGTTGTGGTTGTAATGAATTTCCTTATGTCGTGCTTGGTCATGGGTGCGGTTCTTCTGAGTATTCTTGCGTATCTTGGCAAGTATTGGTTTGAGAAGCCCGGCCCGCTTCAAACGGCCACAACATTGGTGATCGAGCAGGGCTCATCAGTGACTCAAATTACAGACAAGCTGGTATCTAATAACGTCATTGATAATGATTTAGTTTTCCGCGCTTGGGTGCGGGCATATCGTGCCCAAAGTTCATTGCGTGCTGGCGAATACTTGTTCAAACCAAACATGAGCATGCTGGAGGTGATGGAGACCATCCGTTCGGGCAAAGGCATTCTCCATAAGGTTTCAGTACCGGAAGGGCTTACGGTCAATCAAATTTTTGAACGTCTCAGCAAGCATGAAATTTTGGAGGGTGAGATGCCCGAAGAAATGCCGGCTGAAGGGTCTCTAATGCCCGATACATATCCCTTCCAACGCGGTACAACGCGTCAGGAAATGATTGATCGTATGAAACGCGCTCAAGCAGATTTTTTACAAGAGGTTTGGTCGCGCCGCATTGACGGGTTGCCTATCTCGACACCGGAAGAAATGGTTATTCTTGCGTCAATCGTTGAGAAAGAAACTGGTAAGGCCGATGAGCGGCCGCGCGTTGCATCTGTCTTTATAAACCGTCTTCGTAAGGGTATGAGATTGCAATCTGACCCGACCATCATTTACGGAATTTTTGGTGGGGCAGGTAAACCAAAAGATCGTCCGATCTACAAATCAGACATCGAAACTCCAACGCCGTATAACACATACACCATTCCCGCATTGCCGCCGGGACCGATCGCAAATCCAGGTCGCGCGGCTCTTGAGGCAGTTGCCAATCCTTCGCGTACAGATGATTTATTCTTTGTTGCCAATGGTACGGGCGGTCATGCCTTTGCAAAAACGTTAGAAGAGCATAATCAGAACGTGGTTGTTTGGCGTCAGATCGAAGCTGACCGTAAAAAAGAAGCTGAAGAAAATAGCGATAACCAGTAATTGCATCAGGTTGAGACACTAAGGAGTTCTCGTTAATGCCACTACAAAGCATGACGGGTTTCTCCCGTGTCGATGGTGAAACTGAAACCGCGCGTTGGACTTGGGAAATACGCTCGGTGAATGGAAAAGCGCTTGATGCGCGTCTTCGTTTGCCATCGGGACTAGAAAGCATTGAAATAGAACTTCGAAAGAAAATTTCAAAAACCTTTTCCAGAGGTAATTTGCAAGTAGCCATTCAGTTCGATGACACTGCCAATAAGCCTGTTCCCCAGATCAATGAAAACATAGCCAAAGAACTATGGCAGGCAGCACAAAACCTGCACGAAAAATTTGGTGGGGACATGCCGTCTATCGCTGATCTTATGACCCTCAAAGGCGTTGTTGAATATGAAATACCATCTTTGGATGAGGGCGAGATAGCGGCTCGTAATACTGCTTTGTTAAATGGTTTTTGTGAAGCAGTAGACCAACTGCAATCTGTTCGTCTTAAAGAGGGGGCCGCAATTTCTGCAATTCTTTCAAAGCAAATTGATGCAATTGAGAAACTTGTCGATGAAATCAATTCTAATGAAGATCGTAGCGTAACAATAATTGGCGAACGCTTAAAGCAGCAGGTTGATAAACTATTGAATGCTAGCGAGGGCCTTGACACGGACCGTCTTCATCAAGAGGCAACGCTTCTTGCAGCAAAAGCTGATGTTCAAGAGGAAATTGATCGCTTGAATGTTCACATACAATCAGCACGTGACATGCTTGCTGGTAATGGGCCAGCGGGTCGACGTCTGGATTTTCTTGCGCAAGAGTTTAACCGCGAATGTAATACCATTTGTTCAAAGTCAAATTCCGCAGCTGTGACGACGGCGGGACTGGACATGAAGATCGTAATCGACCAATTTCGCGAGCAATTACAGAATTTGGAGTGATTCCAATATGGATGCTGGTGCTATATCAAGACGCGGCGTGATGCTGGTTCTGTCTTCGCCATCTGGGACAGGCAAATCTACCATCGCGCGAAACCTGCTTGCTGGTGACAACAATTTGGAAATGTCAGTCTCTGTTACTACGCGCCAGCGGCGCGGTAGCGAGATTAACGGCACGCATTATCATTTTATATCTGAACGTGATTTTGATCGCTTGCGTGAAAGCGATGCACTGCTTGAGTGGGCTGAGGTCCACGGAAATTTCTACGCGACACCGCGTGATGCCGTAGATGCTGCGATGGGTGCAGGGCGCGATATGCTGTTTGATATTGACTACCAAGGTGGGCAGCAATTGATGGAAAAAGCGCGAGGAGACATTGTATCGATCTTTTTGCTCCCGCCATCCATGAGTGAGTTGCAATCTCGGCTTGTTAGGCGCGCAGAAGACGCACAAGAGGTAATCGACAAACGGCTTAAAAATGCGCTCGAAGAAATTCCCCATTGGCGGGAATATGACTATGTCATCATCAATGAGGATTTGGATCAGGCATATTCACAGGTACAGGCAATTTTAACCGCAGAGAGATTGCGTCGCGATAGGCGACCCGGTTTGTTCGATTTTGAAAACAGTCTGCTGAACTAATTTAGAGCGTATCTGGCTTGGATTGAACCGTTTGAACGCCGTGGCGTTTGTGCT
>CAZEPF010000005.1:0-24591 GCA_964514045.1 uncultured Rhizobiaceae bacterium
ATCATTGAGCCTCCGACGGGTAGTCGAAGCCATGATTGCTTTTCAAACGATTCTCCGGCTTCATCAAACGAAACGTCTACAACCAGAATTTCTACGCCGTTAGGTGAATCAATAGAGACTTTGGAATTTGCCTCCCAGTGTTCCATTGATACGTGCTCGCGTTTATCGGAATATAATTCCAAGCTTGATACGCCATTGCGGTTGGCTGCATTTTTCCATTCCGCTGTATTGGTGTTTACGCTCATCTGATGGCGGTCATCCATTTCAAACTGCCAGAGTTTGACAAAGATGGTACACCCCGGCTCAGAGCCGGGAGTGTGGGAGGAGGTAGGTGGGTTTCGAACATAGGTTCCTGCGGGAAAATCTCCATGTTCATCTTGAAACACACCATCCAGGACAAGAAACTCTTCACCGCCAGTGTGCGTATGGGCAGAGAAGTGACTTCCCGGTGCATAGCGTACAATCGTAGTTGCTCGCGCTACTTCATCACCGATGCGGTCCAGCATTCTGCGGTCGACGCCTTTCATGGGTGAAGGTACCCATTCCTGTTTTCCTGCATGAACAACCGCGCGTTCGCTAAAGTCTGAATTGAGTTCCATTGTCTTTGTCCTTATGCGGTGATGCTTGGTCTTGAGGATACACGGGAATGCCACTGCTTCAAATGGGTGCATTCTTCTGGCACATCAATTTGTGCGAAACCTGCAAAAGCCAAACCCGCAAACGTTGTGATATCAGCAACAGAGAATGCGTCGCCTGCAATATAATCTTGGGTTTTCAACACGTCATTTAGGTAATGCATGTTGTCGATGGATTTTTTGCGTTGATGCTCACCCCATTCAGCACATTGATAGGTTTCGATTTCAGGGCCAAGGCCATCTGTTGCATGATGGAAATAAGTAGCAACGGCATCAAGTAGCCCCGATTCTGCGCGTTTCTGCATCATGTTGATGACTGCACGATTTTTCGCGTCTGATCCTGTTAGTGTCGGTTTGCCATCCATTTGATCAAGATATTCTGTAATTGCGGTGCATTCAGCGATTACCGTACCATCATCTAATTCAAGGGCAGGTACAGTTCCACTTGGGTTTTTCGCAAGATATTCAGGTTCACGATGCTCGCCTTCGGGAACATTTATTGAGATGAACTCTACCTGATCGGTTAGGCCTTTTTCAGCTAAAGCAATTCTAACACGTGCAGGATTTGGAAATCCTTCGAACTCATAGATTTTCATAATGTGTTTCCTATATTGTCTATCTATCGATAGGTAGTCATTGCAGATTAAATTATTGCCTGTCAAGACTATCTTCTGGTAGGTAGAAAAGAAAAGGTGAGATTATGAGTGAAACAATAGATAAAATTCTGGATTTAGCTGAGCATCAGGTACGGCGTAAAGGATATCATGCCGTTAGTTTTCGTGATCTTGCTGATCAGTTGGGTATTAAGAGCGCGTCTGTACATTATCATTTTCCGCAAAAACCGGATTTAGGGGTTGCTTTAGTAGAAAGATATTCACTTTCGTTTTTTTCCACTTTGGATGAGCGCATTACTGACCAAACCAAATGGCCAGAATTTTTGAAAGCCTATATTTCTGTATATCGCGATGCGCTTAATCGTGCTGATTGCACCTGTCTCTGCGGTATATTGGGTGCTGAAGTATCGGGGCTGCCAGAACCTATTGCTAATTCTGTATCAGAATTTTTCGATGCTAATGTCATGTGCTTGCAACAAGCCATGCCAGAAGATTTTTCTGATACGCTCAAAACACAAAAATCATTGGCGATTGTTTCGCTTTTGCAGGGAGCAATGATGCTGGCAAATTCAAAGAAGGATCATTCTTTCTTCGATATTGCCGCTCAAGAGCTGTTGGCTTAGCGGGTTTGTATCCGGTATGCGTATAATAGAAGATACGCCACGAAGAATACACCTAGCCCCATTCCAAAACCGCTTGGGCCAAATAAATCCATGGATAGGCCCACAAGTTGTGGCCCGATGAACATGCCTACAGCATAGCATAGAATGAAAGCGGCATTTGCTTGGGCCAGGTTAGTTCCGGTTAATCGCGAGCCTAAATGTGCAAGCCCAACTGTATACAGTCCGCCGATCACGCCTCCAAAGAGGAAAATTGTGGCAAATAGTGCAATTGGATAATTGATAAATGCTGGCACGAGTATCGAGCCAAAAATCCCAACTATTGTACATATTAAAAGAATTGAACGTCGGTCTTTAACCGTGTCGCTCCAAATGCCGAGGGGTATTTGAAAGACTACGTGCCCTAGTCCTAGCACAACCAGCATAAGAGCAGAATTTGCGTCGCTATAACCTGACGTGACACCGAATACTGGAAGCAATGCGTGTTCTGATTGTTCGATTGCGCCAAAAACAAAGCCTGCCATGGTTGCTAGTGGAACCATAAAAACAAAGGGAAGCAGAGAAGGGGTCTTTCCCTGTTTTTCCATTGCGGGCTGTCCGCTTCTGGCAAAGAAGATCGGGGTTGCAGCGACCACTAGAAAGCCCGCTGAAATTATGAAGGGTACTATTCCTTCAATTCCAACAAAGACGATTATACCTGGTCCAATGGAAAACCCTACGCTGAGTAGGGTTCCGTATATGCCAAGTATCAAGCCTCGATTGGTTTCATTGGCGGATGCGTTGATCCAGAATTCGCTTAAGACAAATACCATCGCCAAGCTGACGCTGAAAAAGAACCGTAAAATAAACCAAGATGGAACTGGGTCAGTAAAATAGAATCCCATTAGGCAGACCGCAGCCAGAAGAATGTTTACAGCAATCGCGTTTATAACACCGATGGCTTTTGCAAGCGGGGTTGCAAACGGTACGGCAACCATTGCTGCGATACCTGCAACGGATGTGTTTGCACCGATTAATGTGGATGATAGGCCGTCCGCCTCCATTAGAAGACTAAGCAGAGGGCCTGAAACACTCAAGCCAACGCCAACAACCGTAATTGATACGATTGCGGCCATCACTGAGAGCATGTCAGTGTCAGCAAATTTATCTTCATACCAAGTGCGAAAAGCTAGTCGGTTCATCAGGTTTTGGCCTAGGTAGGCTGTTTTATTTCTGGTGGATCAAACGCAGTCAGCTTCGGCACAACCCCTTCAAACGGTTTCACTCTTACAAGACAGGTATGCGCGGTTGGGCCTTGCCCTAAGGATGACGTTCCAATGTCTCTTGTTAGCGCATTTGCATTGCCATGGATGCACATGCCGTTATCATCCGGATCCCACCAGGCGCCAGTACTCATTTGTACAACGCCGCGTCTTATCGTGTCCGTTGTAATGACCACACTTAGGCACGCGCCGCGTTGATTATAGACTTCCACCATATCGCCATCTGAAAGCCCGCGCTCTGCTGCATCACTCGTGTTCATCTGAATGGGTTCACGGCCATTGAGTTTGCCAGACTGACTTGCCGAGCCCTGATCAAGTTGTGAATGCAGTTTCATTGCGGGTTGATTGGAAATCAAATGCAACTCGTCTTGCTGGCAATCGCCTAGCCACTCATAGGGCTCCATCCAAGATGGGTGCCCAGGACAATCTGAATATTTGAACTCTTCAACAGTTTTGCTGAAAATCTCTATCTTGCCGCTAGGCGTTGAGAGCGGATTAGTATCAGGGTCTTGGACAAACTCTTTCAGCATAACGCGAGGTTCTTGTGGTGTTTCTAGGCGATGCCAACCTATCTCGCAAAAGGTCTCCCAATCCGGTAGATGTAACGCTTCGGCTTGATTATTTGCCTTGGCGACCTGTGTTGAAGCCAAATCGCCAACCTTGCCATCAGAGGCTTTAGTTTGTGCATATATATGCTGAAGCCATTCGGCCTCGCTACGCCCTTCGCTGAAGGCGGGTTCTAGATTCATCCATCTTGATATCCCACGGAAGATTTCGTGGTCTGTTTTAACAAGGCCGGGCGCATCAACTGCTTTCTCCATTTTGATCATATAAGGGTCGCGTTGTGAAAGAGAAACGTCATTGCGCTCTAAATGAGTAGTGCAGGGAAGGACAATATCTGAGCGTTTGGCATGTGCTGTCCAACACCAGTCATTTGTTACAATGGTTTCTGGCTTCTGCCATGCGGTTGCAAGTCGGTTCAGGTCTTGATGGTGGTGGTAAGGATTTCCACCGGCCCACCAAATCATCTTTATGTCTGGATAGGTCAGCGTTTTGCCATTAAACTCAAAACGCTCACCTGGATTTTCCAACATTTCAGCGATACGTGCCACTGGAATAAAATCTGCAACCTCATTCTTGCCTTGAGGGACAGAGCCACCTGCTACCAATGGGTAATCGGCGCCAAGGCTATTTGAAGCTGAATAACCAAATCCGAATCCGCCGCCCGGTTTGCCGATCTGACCAAGCATTGCGGCAAGCGTGATTGCCATCCAGAACGGTTGTTCCCCATGCGCTTGTCTTGTGAGAGACCAGCTTACAGAAATCATAGTGCGTTTTTGCGCCATGCGGCGTGCTAGGGATTTGATAGTATCAGCAGAAATTTCGGAGATGTCTGCTGCCCATTCGGCGGTTTTTGGAATACCATCTGATGTGCCATTTAGATATTCAGCAAATTGATCAAAGCCCGTGCAATAGCGCTGAAGAAAGTTTTGATCATGCAAGCCTTCGATATAAAGCGTGTGGGCAATGCCAAGCATAATCGCTACGTCACTATTAGGGCGGGCAGGCAGCCAAGTTGCCTCAACCTCGTCTGCCATATCTGAACGCAAGGGGCTAATGTTTACAAATTCTACGCCTGCGGCTTTTGCTTGCATAATCCCTTCACGCTGGCGATGAGCGCCAAGACCGCCTGAATCTATCTGTCCGTTCTTGAGTGGGATGCCCCCAAAGGCAACCATCAGTTCACACGAGTTGGTAATCGATGTCCAACTCGTGGTGGTGTTCATAAACTCTCTATAAGAGCCAAGGACATGTGGAATCATGGCCTCTGCGGCAGCAAAAGAATAGGTGAAGACCGAACTCGTAAAACCGCCTGTTAGATTCAAAAAGCGCTTCATTTGACTTTGAGCATGATGGAAACGACCAGCGCTGGCCCATCCATATGAACCTGCGTATATGGCGTTTGAACCGTATTTCTCCCGCACTCGCACGATCTCTTTTGCCAAAAGATCTTCTACGGTTTCCCAAGAAACTTCAACGAAAGGTTCTTTGCCACGTAAGTGCTGGTTGCTTCCCGGGCCGTTTATCAACCAGCTTTCACGAACAGCTGGTGCAAGAATGCGACTGGGAGCATTGAGACTATCGACAATGCCAGCGCCAATAGGGGATGGATCAGGGTCCTCTTCAAACGCTTCTAACTTATTGACCACGCCGTCTTTTACGATAGCGCGGTAAGTGCCCCAATGCGTTGCAGTTAAGAATGAACCATCGCTCATGGCAGGTTTCCAGTGTCATTACAGAACACTGAATGTGCCACAGCATAGGTAAGCTACGCTAGCGAAGAATTCTTTAATGAAGATCCAAATTTTTAAGCTTAGATTTCCGACTTTTGGAAGCGCGCACCTCGATTAAAATAATAGGGCGCGGGATAGTTATCCAGCAGATCTTTATCTGCCTTAAGACGGCTAATTAACTCAACCAACATTACGCGGGTTATTTCACGCGTGTTCTCATGGATTGCCTTCTCGGGTTCAATCCATTGTAGCTCTTCCAACTCTCCATCCGGATCAAAGCCGCCCTCTGGGATGAAGCCCACATGTGATTTATGAGCAATGAAGAAATACGTATCGAAGCGGCGTGACATTCCCGGCGGTGTTACGGCGCGGGCAAATAGGCGTAGTCCTGATAGGGACGGCACAATTCCAGCGTCTTTGAAATCTGCCCAATCGGAACTGTTAGTTTTGAATTCTCCCGACTTGCCAATCAAAAGTCCGCTTTCTTCTGCGACTTCCCGAATTGCTGCCATTGCTAATGCACGTGCGCCACGTTTTGTTGGGCGACCTCGCATACACTCTAACAGTCTTGCTTCGGTCTTCGAAGAAAGTTCATCGGTTGATTGGATTGATCCATCTTGGCGATCAACAGAGCCGCCGGGGAATACCAATGCGCCGGGCATGAATTTTAGTTTCTTGTTGCGTTTTCCCATCAAGATTACGGGCTTATTTGCCGGCCCGTCTACAAGGATCATCGTTGAAGCGTTGCGTGGACGCACATAGCCTTTTGATTCTCTTGTACGGCTTCTTAAATCTCGCAACTCAGGTGAGTTGATCATGGTTTCAATACGTTCGACTTCGCTTTTCAACTCTTTGGTTTGATCAGTCATCATGCCCGCCAAAACCGTGCATTCGCATAGCCCATTGAGCCCCGACCACTAGGCCCTTCAAAGGCCGCATTAAAAAGATTGCCATTATCACTGCAGCAAGTGCTGATAGAACGACCAGTACCCACATGTTGATGAGTTTCATATCAAAAACAATGATGGTCAGGGCAACCACAATATGGCCAACGACAAAAATGTTGAGATAGGCGGGTAGGTCGTCCGCGCGGTGATGGTATAATTCTTCCTGGCATTCATCGCATTGTGATTTTATTTTTAGCGATTTTTCAAACAGCGAACCTGTTCCGCAGGAAGGACACTTGCCACGTATGCCTTTTGAAAGGGCGGGTAAAAGAGGGCGGGCATCTTCTTGTGTTGATGATGTGCCAAATTCTTCAATAGCCATCGGACTTAATCCTATTTGCGTCCACGCTTCGGGCCGCGTCTATAATTGGGTCTACCGCGTTGCCCTTGTTTACGATTATTGGTTCGTGAGCGCGGTATGGATTTTACTTTGATGCCTTCACTTAGCATTTCAAATCGTAGGGCGCCAGCAACGGGAGCTGCTTCAACGAGGCGCACTTCCACTTGCTGGCCCAGTTGGAATTGTTCATTCGAGCGCTCACCTGTGACAGAGTGACTTACCTCATCAAAGATAAAGTAATCATCGCCCAGCATCGAGATTGGAATAAAGCCGTCCGCGCCTGTATCTTCAAGTGTAATGAACAGGCCGGCTTTCGTCACGCCATTGATCCGGCCAGCAAATTTTGCACCAATTTTCTCTGATAGGTATCCTGCGATCAAACGGTCGATTGTTTCGCGTTCTGCTTGCATAGATCGACGCTCGGTAATGCAAATGTTTGCGGCAATTTCATCGAGTGCCTTTTCTTCTGACGGGGTGATGCCGCCTTCACCGAACCCATGACTGCCTACCAATGCCCGATGGACAATCAAGTCTGCGTACCTGCGAATGGGTGATGTAAAGTGTGCGTAGCGCGAAAGCTGTAGTCCAAAGTGGCCGATATTTTCCGGTGTATATTCAGCTTGGCTTTGCGAACGCAAAACAACCTGACTGATCATCTCAGTATGTTCAGTATCTTTCGCGCGCGACAGAATTTGATTGAAGTGCATGGCGCGCAAATGACCTGGCTTTGCTAAAGAAATATCAAGTGTTCCTAGGAACTCTCTTAGTCTTTCCAGCTTCTCTAACGAAGGTGCGTCGTGGACACGGTAAATCAGCTTTTGCTTTTTGCGCTCTAACGATTCAGCAGCACAGACATTGGCCTGAATCATACATTCTTCAACCAGCTTGTGTGCATCCAGCCGTTCAGGAACGATCACCTGTTTAACAGTCCCATCCTCGTTCAAGAGAATTTTGCGTTCTGGAAGGTCAAGCTCCAGTGGTTGGCGGTTATTCCGGCCCTTCATCATGCAGCGATAGGCTGCCCATAAGGGCTCCAAGACCGACTTCAATATTGGTTGTGTTTTATCATCCGGATTGCCATCAATCGCTGCTTGAGCACGTGGGTATGCAAGATTAGCGTGATTGCGCATCAAAACGCGGTGGAACGAATGTGAGACTTTATTGCCATCGGCATTAAACCGCATTTCAACTGCCAGAGCAGGGCGGTCTTCGCCTTCACGCAGCGAACATAAATCATTTGAAATACGTTCAGGCAACATAGGAACAACACGATCGGGGAAGTAGGTTGAGTTCCCACGCTTTTGCGCTTCCTGATCCATTGCGGAATTGGGCGTGATGTATGCAGAAACATCTGCAATTGCCACGCGTACAATATGCCCGCCATTGTTATCAGGGTCGGGTTCTGCCTGAATAGCATCATCATGGTCTTTGGCATCGGCAGGGTCGATGGTGATGAGTGGAATATGACGCCAGTCTTCACGATTTCCTTGGGAAACAGATTTGGCCTCTGCTGCTTCATTCAGCACCGATTCTGGAAATATGTGCGGTATCTCATAGGTATGAAGAGCGATCAGAGATACGGCTTTTTCTGTATTATACGAGCCTATTACTGAGGTAACGCGGCCCTTTTTTAATCCGTATTTTGCATTGCCAACAGTCTCTACGGTGACTAAGTCGCCGTCAGTTGCCTCTACCAACATATCAGCCGGGATGTCCAATTCTTTTGATCTGCGGTTAGCAGGTTCCAGTCGAATGGCTTTGTCACTGATTCTGATAACGCCAAGTGTCTCGTTCTCGCCCTTTGGCAATATTCGGATGATCTTCGCAGTGTAGCGATTGGAGGTGCCCAAACGGGTCAGCCTTGCGAGTACACGGTTGCCAATGCCGGCTGTATTGCCTTTTGAGGTTGATCTGGAAACCTCAATGACAGGCGCTTTCCCATCAGCATTTTCATTCCAGTTGACAGGTGTCCCTAATAGCCCGCCATCGCGATCTCGGGTGACAATATCAACAACGCCTACTGGCGGTAATGCACCCGGTTCAGCCAGTCGCTTACCGCGTTTTTCCAGAAGGCCTTCATCCACCAGTTCGCGAATGAGTGTTTTAAGGTGGATTTTGTCCGAGCCCTTGATATCAAATGCGCGGCTTATATCGCGCTTAGAAGTTCGTTGCGGATTTTCTGCAAGGAATTTCAAAATGTCTTCGCGGGTGGGGATGCGAGCCGCCTTACGCTTTGCGGCTCGTGCATTTTTCTTTTTGGTTGGGATTTGTTTGGCCAAAGACTATTTCTTTTTGCCTTTGGCGGCTTTTTCATCAATCAAAGCAACCGCTTCTTCTATTGTTACAGATTCAGGGTCTTTGTCCTTGGGCAGGGTCGCATTAACCTTGCCGTGTTTGACATAAGGCCCGTATCGCCCGTTATGAACAGTAACCTTGCCGCCGCCTTTGGGGTGATCACCCAAGTCTTTCAATGCCGCCGCCGCGCCACGTCGTCCACCTCCCTTTTTTGCCTTTTCAGCAAGGAGCGTAACTGCGTGATTGATGCCGATAGTAAAGACGTCTTCAACTGCTTCCATATTGGCATACATGCCTTCATGCAGGACGAATGGTCCGTAGCGGCCGAGACCTGCTTGGATCATCTTGCCACTTTCAGGATGTTCACCAACGTCACGTGGAAGCGATAAAAGTTTAAGCGCTTTTTCATAGTCTACTTCATGGGGATCCCAACCTTTAGGAATGCCTGCACGTTTTACTTCTTTTGCTTTACCTTCACCCAATTGAATGTAGGGGCCAAAACGACCGCTTCGTAGCGTAATTTCCTTTGAAGAGTCAGGATCAATTCCCAGAACTTTTGGGCCATCATTGGCTGCTTCTTTTGCAGCTTCTTCATCGGTCTGACCCAATTGACGGGTATAGGCGCATTCAGGGTAATTTGAACAACCAACAAACGCACCAAACTTTCCAACCTTCAGGCTTAACTGGCCTTCGTTACAAGTTGGGCAGAGCCTTGGCTCTGAACCATCTTCGCGTGGCGGGAAGGCGAGTGGTGCAAGTTCTTCATTCAGTTTATCGAGAACCTGAGTAACCCGTAGGTCTTTTGTTTCATCGACTTTAACAGTGAAGTTCTTCCAGAATTCTCGTAAGACCTCTTTCCATTCCAGCTTTCCATCAGAAATCTGGTCCAGTTGTTCTTCAAGGTCTGCTGTGAAATCATATTCAACATAACGATCGAAGAAGCTTTCAAGGAAGGACGTTACAACCCGTCCTTTGGAAGCAGGTGTAAATCTACGTTTCTCGAGCGTAACGTAGTCTCGGTCCTGCAATGTCGACAAAACAGAAGCATATGTGGACGGGCGACCAATTCCCAATTCTTCCATTTTACGAATGAGTGATGCTTCAGAATATCGTGGTGGTGGCTCGGTGAAGTGTTGATTAGCTTCGATTTTCTCGCGTGTAGCAGTTTCGCCTTCAGTTAATTCAGGCAGACGCTTGTCGTCGTCCTCATCGTCTTGGCTTTTTGCCTGATCATAGGCGGCCAGAAAACCATCAAATTTTACTACAGAACCATTTGCGCGAAGTCGGGCGACCTTGCCGTCCATCGTTGCAAGAACATCAACGGCTGTGCGTTCCATCTCTGCTGATGCCATCTGGCTCGCAACCGTGCGTTTCCAGATGAGGTCATAAAGTTTTTTGCCATCCTCATCGAGGTGTTTGGCCATTTCTTTAGGTGTTCTGGAAATATCGGTTGGACGGATCGCTTCGTGCGCTTCCTGAGCATTCTTCGCCTTTGAGGAATACATGCGAGGTTCTGCGGGAACATGGCGTTTGGAAAAGGATGTTTCAATCTGCTCTCGAATAGATGGGATCGCTTCAGGTGTGATCTGAATGCCATCCGTACGCATATAGGTGATAAGACCTACAGTCTCGCCACCAAGATCTATGCCTTCATACAGCTTTTGCGCAACCTGCATGGTTTGACGGGCGGTAAAGCCAAGGCGCCTACTTGCATCCATCTGCATAGAAGATGTTGTAAACGGAGCATATGGATTTCGCTTAACAGGCTTGGCTTCCACTTTTTCAACAGAAAGGCTGGCTGCTTCAAGCATATGCTTGATTTCCATAGCCATTTTTTCGTTCGGGATATCCTGACGTTGAAGCTTTTTACCTTCATATTCCATGATGCGGGCTTCAAAGGTTGCACCTGCTTCGTTTTTAAGGCTGGCAAGGATGGACCAGTATTCAACAGGAATAAACCGTTCGATTTCACCTTCGCGGTCGCATACCAAGCGTAAAGCGACTGATTGAACGCGTCCTGCAGAGCGTGCGCCCGGCAATTTACGCCATAGAACAGGCGATAGTGTGAAGCCAACAAGGTAGTCCAGCGCACGGCGAGCCAGATAGGCCTCAACCAGTGGTTCGTCGATCTGACGAGGGTTTTCCATTGCTTCAAGAATTGATTTCTTGGTGATCGCATTAAACACAACACGCTCAACAGGCTTGTCTTTAATGGCCTTCTTGTCGTTGAGAACTTGCAGCACATGCCATGAAATCGCTTCGCCTTCACGGTCGGGGTCGGTAGCGAGAATGAGTTTATCAGCAGCTTTTACCGCCTTCGTAATATCACTGAGGCGCGATTTTGATTTTGAATCCACGGCCCATGACATTGAAAAGTCTTCATCAGGAAGAACCGAACCGTCTTTGGGAGGAAGGTCTCTCACGTGACCATAGGAAGCCAGAACGGTAAAATCTTTACCGAGATATTTATTGATCGTTTTGGCTTTAGCCGGCGATTCTACAATAACGACGTTTTTAGTCATGAACCTTCAAATCAGATTTATTGCGCATAAGCGCCATGAATTGGACAGGCAGTGGCGCTGCGTCAAGGGTTAAAGTCTTTTTGGTGTGATGATTTATGTAAATACAATTATAAGTTGTATTATATTAACATTTCCCGTATAAGTATATTTTACAGTATGGGCGGCAAATATGAGTGCAGGATTATCTGTTAACGAGGTTTGCCAATTAAATGCAGTTTACACAGCGACTTGAGAAGTTAAACCAAGAGCCTGATGCGGCCGCTAGTCCAATCACTCGCAAGGCAGAAATAGAGTATTTGGTCGATTTGCTTCCGCAATTACGAAAGATGGCCCTTAGTCTTGAAGAGACGACCTTAGCGTATTTGTTAGAAATGGCGATGATCGAAGCTAAATTGAAACTCGATATAGAAGAATCTGTGCCAACGATGATTTCAATAGCTAAATCCGAACTATAAGTCCTGACCCTATGCATTACTGTCGACTTCGGCAGCGCTAGTTGCGGACGCGCGCATGGGGGCTTGTGACGCGATTGTTTTGTTCAGTTTGTTTTCGCGATAGACCATAAACAAGCCGCCACTTAAAATAAGAAAAGTGCCTAGCCATGTCGTAGCATCAGGCCAATCACTCCATATTATTATGCCCCAGAGAACAGCTGTGGGTAATGCAACATATTCAAATGGTGCAACGTAAGTGGCTTCCACATTCGAATAAACATTTGTTGATGCAAATGACAGCGTGAGAACAATAACTCCGCCAACTGCAAAAAACAGGTATTCATACGCATAGGGAGTAACCCATCCGCGCATCAGGAACCCTATTACACCGTCGCTCGTTTCAGGTGTCGGTAATTGGAGGGTTATGAATAGGCCAACAAGTCCTGCTAACAGGTAGATGATGTTTTGCACAAACACCATTGATATAATGGGGGCTTCGTTTCTCATATAGCGGGTAATGATTTGAAACGAAGCGTATGAAAACGCCGATAGTATTGGCATCAAATACGCCGCTTTGAAGCCGTCTCCGCCTGGACGCACAATCACAAGAACTCCCGCTAGGCCGATCAATACTGCGGTAATCCGGTATATTCCCAGCTTTTCCCCAAGAATTGGAACGGAAAGAAGTGAGATCAACAAAGGGGCGGTAAAAAAGATTGCTGTAACTTCTGCAAGACTCAGCACTGATAAGGGTAAGAAGAAAAACAGCATCGCGCCAACCAAACAAATCCCTCTTAAGGCCAGTTTCAAAAAAGTGAGTCCGCTAAGAGCAATAAGTTCTTTTACAGCGCCTGGCATACACGCGAGTAAAGCCACGGTGAAAAATGCTCTCATTGAGAGAATCTGGAAGATAGAAAGATGATCGCTCATCAACTTAATGAACGCGTCATTGAGCGGGATCATGGCCATTGCGAACATGAAGAACGCAAGTGCAATCCGTGGTCGAGCGATGAATTCCATCATTGGGGAGTTTCCAGCCTTATAATGTAGCAGCGTCAATCAAACTGACACTGACCATTAATCGGCACCAGCGATGCTTGCGCCATGCCAAGTCGGCTTTGAAACCTGATTAGATTAGTTCGCTAATAGGCTGGATTGTAAGGCTTTCAGTTTCTATTGGAATCCCCGAGCGAGATACTTCATGTGTTGGAAGTACGTCATGGCTTGGCCAAATTCCTTCTAAGAGGCATCTGTGGTAGCCGTTTTTCATGCCTTCGCTTGCCATTATGTCTGCTGCTATGGATGCATCATACTCCAGATTATGGGTCTCAATTGTTATGCCGCTGGGTGTAGTTTGAATGGTCACGTACCAAACGTGCTGTGTTCCATCATTTGCTGGCATTCCAGCTGCGCCCGAGTTTACCCAGAGCTTTTTATTTTGTTCCACCACGAACGGGATACCTGAGTGGCCCACTATATAACCCTCATAAGGATCATCGCTTGGAATAAAGTATTCTCCCGTTTCAATATCTGACTTGAAAACAAACTCATTGATAGAGCGTGGTGTTGCGTGGGTTGCCAATAATCGTGAGTTTCCGATCTCAAATTTTTTAGAGTAGGGCAGTGTGCCCATCCAGCTTTTTGTTTCGTCTGTAAGGTTGGATGAGCAAAACGAATACCATTGCGCAGAAAGCATGTCGCATGTACTGCCCTCGTTAAACCCACAGCCGCAATCCAGCGCGCCTTCCGCCAGTGATTGCTCGCAATTACCCGCAATAATATGGATGCCAGCATTGCGTATTAAGTCCGTAGTTTCCTGAGGTTGGGCGCAATAGGCGACCATATCGCCAGTAAAAAGTATCTCAGAAGCTGCAAACCCCAGTGTTTCTGCCTTTTTTAATATGGCGCTAGTGGCTTGAAGGTTGCCGTATGTGCCTCCAAAGACGAAGAGTTTGTCGAGTTTTTGTGTGGAAGAATGCAAAGGTTAGTCCTGAACCAGAAATCTCAGCAGCTTTTAGCTTTCTTAAGCTTGCAAGCAAAGATGAATTCCTGCATTTCACGCATATGTCAGGCACAGATCATACACGCGACCTATTTACCGGGGGCCCGGTGATCATCCTTGTTGAACCCCAATTGGGCGAAAATATCGGGATGGTAGCACGGGCAATGGCTAATTTTGGTTTGAGCGAGCTTAGATTGGTCAATCCGCGTGATGGATGGCCTAGCGATAAAGCGCGTGCTGCGGCGAGTAGGGCGGATCATGTGATCGATTCCACTAAAGTCTTTGAGACACTTGAAGCTGCAATTGAGGATATGAACCACGTCATGGCAACAACTGCCAGACAGCGTGATATGATCAAACCCGTTTTTGCACCTGATACAGCATGTAAGACTATGCGAGACCGCAGTGCGTCTGGCGCAAAGACTGGTATTCTGTTTGGTCGCGAACGTTGGGGATTAGAGAATCACGAAGTAGCTTTGGCAGATGAAATTGTAACGTTTCCGGTAAACCCGGCTTTTGCCTCACTTAATATCGCGCAAGCTGTTTTGCTGATGTCGTATGAGTGGATGCGTTCGTCCGATGCGATTGATCAAACTGGATTTTCAGGTGCTGAACCAGTTCCTGCCCGAAAAGGTGCAGTTCAATCTCTTATCAATAATCTTGAAAGCGCACTTGAAGATGCGCACTATTTTTACCCACCAGATCGTGAAGAGCGTCTTAAGATGAACATACGGTCAATTTTTGTGAATGGGCGCTTTCAAGACCCGGAAATTCAAACCCTTCATGGAATCATTTCAGCACTTGAGCGTCGTTGGAAGGAAAAATCTGACCGCAATAAAGGTGAATAACGGGATTTTTGGTCTAAATTTGTGGTTCAAAATCCACACTTGTTAAAAAACACATAATAATTCCCGTCTGTTACGTTGCGTGACCTTGTATTGATTTGAAACATGCGGCAAACGACAACTAACAGATTGTACATGGGCGCGGGGATAGGGCGATTATAACTTGGGTTAACACGGTAACGGGCTACTTTAAGTTCGTATCAGATCGCAAGACAGACTTGCGCGCATCTGTATTGCCGTCACCAAGCGTATGTATCGCGTTTATGGTAGCAATCATTCTCGGAACTGCTGTTTCCTATCAAATTCTTGATCCAATGTTTGTTGATCAAATTCACATTGAAGGTGGTACAGCAAAGACACTCTTCGGGTGGATCACACACATTGGTAAATCAGATTGGATACTGGTTAGTACAGGCAGTATCCTTGTGTTTATGTCAGTTTACAGATTTCCAAACCTGAGTGTTTCGCACTTTGTGCATTGGCATCACATATTTCTGAAAATCTACTTTGCTTTTACAGCAGTCGCACTCAGTGGATTGATTGCTGTAATTGTTAAAAACCTTATTGGGCGCGCTCGACCTGTATTTTATGAAGGTTCGGACTTTTGGTTTTCAAGCCCTTTCACTGACACCTACATGTTTGCAAGCTTTCCATCAGGCCATTCAACGACTATGGGAGCGTTGATTGTTGTGTTATTTCTGATTACGCCGCGTTTGTTTATTTTACTTGCCCCAATTGGTTTCTTAGTTGCAATCAGCCGGATAGTGATCGGTGTTCACTTCGTTAGTGATGTATTCGCTGGCTTGGCTTTGGGCATGGTATTCACTTGGGTTTACGCCCGAGTGTTTGCTCGTAAGCGGTTGCTGTTTGAATTTGACAATGCTGGCTATTTGCGACTTCGCGATGGTTCGGCAAAACGTGCGCGTCGTCGCATCCGTAAAAATTCACAGTCTATTACAGACCTTGGGTTTGGGCTTTCAAGACGGACTGCCAGCAAAAAGACGTGAGTATTCTCGTATTTGATTCTGGTATTGGCGGCTTAAGCGTTCTTCGCGAAATCCGCGTGTTACTTCCTCAAAAACAATATGTGTATGTGGCAGACGATGCCGCTTTCCCTTATGGGGATTGGGACGAAGAGCCACTTAAAAACAGAATGGTCGACTTATTCGGCGATTTGATTGATCGGTTTAATCCCGAAATGATCGTGATTGCCTGTAATACTGCTTCTACACTTGGCATTGACGCGCTTCGCAAAGCCTATCCCAGCCATCAATTTGTGGGAACTGTCCCTGCGATCAAACCCGCAGCAGAGCGCACTCAAAGTGGTGTTGTGGCCGTATTGGCAACACCGGGAACAGTGGCGCGCCAATATACTAAAGATTTGATCGAGCAATATGCCTCGCAGTGCCATGTCAGGCTAATCGGCAGTACACGTCTGGCAGCGCTTGCGGAAACCTATTTGCGGGGTGGCTATACGGACGAGGATGCGGTGGCGACAGAAATTGCTCCATGCTTTCTAGATCAGGATGGTGCGAAAACAGACATTGTTGTACTGGCCTGCACGCATTATCCATTTCTGGTAAACCGGATGCGTAAGATGGCGCCGTGGCCTGTTGACTGGATTGATACCTCTGAAGCCATTGCACGGCGTGCGGCAAGCCTTGCAACTACGCCTGATGCTGAGGCTGGTGAGAAGCTTCATCGCGATGAAGCGTTGTTTACCAGTGGAAATGTTGATCCCAGCTCAAAAAACCTTCTTTTAGGGTTCGGCTTAAAAGTCGTTTAACGCCCGGATTTGCTTGACTTTATAACGCTTAATGGTATTCAGCATCCGATACTGATCGGAATACTCTGGTTAGTTTCAACGTATCCCGTGAACTGCATCACAAAACGTGCGTGATTGGTTCTGTCGTTCAACCGAAAATGTTGAAATAGGAGGGTGCGTTTCCTTTTCAGGCAAGGCTTTGAGTTTTGCTTGGAACTAATTGTTTGAATTAAGGAAAACGTAAATGAGCAAGCGTATTGCAAGTAAGTACAAGATTGACCGCCGTCTCGGCGAAAATATTTGGGGTCGTCCAAAGTCTCCTGTAAATCGTCGTGAATATGGTCCTGGTGAGCATGGTCAGCGCCGTAAGGGTAAGCCTTCCGATTTTGGTATTCAGCTTCGTGCTAAGCAAAAATTAAAAGGCTATTACGGAAATATTTCCGAAAAACAATTCCGCCGTATTTATGGTGAAGCAGTTCGTCAGAAGGGTGATACTTCCGAGAACCTGATTGGCCTACTAGAGAGTCGTCTTGATGCTATCGTTTATCGCGCAAAATTCGTTGCGACTGTATTTGCTGCCCGTCAGTTCATCAGCCACAAGCATGTCCGCGTAAATGGTCAGTTGGTAAACGTACCTTCATACCGTTGTAAAGTGGGTGACGTGATTGAAATTCGTGACCGTTCTAAGCAACTTGCTTTTGTTCTTGAAGCAACACAACTCGCAGAGCGCGATGTTCCTGAATATGTTGAGGCTGATTATTCTAAAATGACAGCGACTTACACACGTAAGCCTGCATTTGCTGATGTGCCATATCCAGTTCAAATGGAGCCAAATCTGGTCGTCGAATTTTATTCACGTTAGATTTGAAAACATTATTGTTGCAAAAAGCCCGCACTCGTGGGCTTTTTTTATAACTAATTCGTGAGTTTATGGTTTTGAACTGAAAGCCATGTTAGAAGAATTTGAGTGTTGGGGCATTGTTAAACACAATTAGTCATATTGCTTATGGCTACGAGGTAGATATGAAAACCGTAAAAATTATCACGATGGCATTGCTCGCGGGTTCTGTAATTGCAACTCCGGCGTTCTCACAACAACAAAGAAAAACCCTCTTTGAAGTTCTGTTTCCCAAAGCGCATGAGCGTAAAGTAAAACAGAAACGGTTAAAGCAAGAAGCACTGCAAGCTGCTCAGGCACGACAACAAACGCCTAAAGTTCTTCCAAAAGTGAAGAAAACCAAGCTGTACGCATACAAAGTTGCTAGTTTGGCTCCGATTAAAATCAAAGTGGCACCTGTGGAATTTGCTGCATTAGTGACGGGTTCAACGGATACTGAACAAGATGTTGAAGCGGTGCAAACACCTCAGCCAACCAGAATGACGCTTGATCTGTCAAAGGCGGAATCATTCGTTCCCAAGGTTGAAAAGCATTTAGCAAAAGCTGTTTCGGATTTTTATTCTGAAAACCAAGCCTATTACTGGTTGAACGATCAGGGGGAATGGAATGCCAAGGCCCGCTCTGTACGGTTGCTTCTTGATGATGCCGCTTCATACGGCCTCGACCCTCAAGACTATAAAATTAAAGCATCTGAGAATGTGGAAACTGAAGCATCGCTTGATCACGAGCAAAGATTGCGCCGTGAAATTGCGATGTCTGTGGCAGTTTTGCGCTATGCAATGGATGCAGAATATGGGGTGGTTAATCCAAATCGTTTGAGCGGGTATCATGACTTCCCAGTATTTTATGCGCAATCGGGTGATATGCTGGAGAAGATTGCTGGTACAGGTCTTCCGGTCAATGTGCTGAAGGATTTGCATCCAACCAATGAAAAATTTGCAGCACTGAAAGCAGAACTTTCTGAGTTATCTGGTGTTAAAGACGACGTTATTGATCTGCCGACCAAAATACTGATCAAACCTGGCCAGAAGAATGTTGCGCTGAAAGACTTCGTTGCAGCCATTAAATTGCGTGCTTCAATGAAGCTTCTAGCAAAACACGCAGTGACTTTTGCCAGTTATACTGGGAGTTCTTCATACTCAAAGAGTGTTGTTGCATTGGTCAAAGATTACCAGAAAGAAGCTGGTTTAGGCGCCGATGGTATTATCGGACGGAACACTGCGACCAAGCTTGCCGGCATTCCTTCTACTGATAAAGTATCGCGACTAAAACTGGCGATGGAACGGATGCGTTGGTTGCCTGACGAGTTAGGTGAGCGCCATGTGTTCATCAACCAACCGGAATATCGTGCGCGATATATCGAAGGTGGTGCGCAAAAACTATCTATGCGTGTTGTGGTTGGTAAGAAATCAAACCAAACCAACTTCTTCTACGATGAGATCGAGCATGTCGTGTTCAATCCATATTGGGGTGTGCCACGTTCTATTATCGTGAATGAGTTTCTGCCCAAATCAATTCGTAATCCGGGCTATCTTGATCAGCGTGGATATGAAGTTACGACGTTTGGTGGAAAGCGCATTCCTTCATCCTCTATCAATTGGTCGCAAGTAGGTACTAATCCTAATTTTGCAGTTCGCCAGCCACCGGGTGCAAAAAATGCGCTGGGTAGTTTGAAGATTATGTTCCCGAACGAACATGCAATATACATGCATGACACACCCGCTAAGAGCTTATTTAAGCGTCAAAATCGTGCGTTCAGTCACGGATGTGTTCGCTTGCATGACCCACAAGCAATGGCCGCTGCTGTTCTTGGTAAGTCCAAGAGCCAAATTAATGCATCGATTGCACGAGGCAAAAATCAGACTGAGAAACTAAAATCTAAAGTTCCTGTTTATGTTTCGTATTTCACAGCGTGGCCACAAGAAGATGGAACCGTGAAGTATTTTGCCGATATGTATGGCCGTGATGCGCACCTTAACAAAGCCATGAACATCACTGCTAAAGCGAGAGCAAACATTACCACGCTCTGACACTTAGTCATATTTAGTCATTAAAAAGCCGACCTAACAGGTCGGCTTTTTGCTTTTAACTTCACTTTTGATTGTATGGGAAGTTAGCCCCGTTTAGCGAATGAAATAGATCCGACTTCAAATACTTTTCCGGTTTTTGGATCGCTCCTTTTGATTAAAACATCAAATGCTGTCGCACTTTTGCTATTCAATCGAATGGTAGCTGTTACGTTTGACTTGGATATTCTATCTCTTGCCTTAAAAGAAAAATTGATTCTATTGCCACTGCGTGTGCCTGAGAAGTTAGACTGTTTCAGGTTTGCCAAGGAACGGAACATGGAAGCGGTATATGAGTTCTTACCGCCGTTTTGTTTGATGAAGCCATTTAGGCTGAAAACGAAACCACTTACCGCGCAATTGCCTGATAACTTGATTTTATCGCTGCCATCAATCTTGTTTGACATACGGCAACGAATGGACTCTTTTTTGCCCTTTGCAGTTGCTTTGACAAGCCCTTTGCCACGCCATTTACCGGAGAGGTTTTCGAAAATTGCAGGTGATGCTTCCACCATTGATGTGGATACTGGTGTTGTAACGCTCATCATAGATAGCGCACATACAAGGCCAAGTTTCTTAAACATTGAGATTGTTTTCCTCCAGATTGCCCATTCAGGCGATATAATTTCGTACTTTTATCATCGCTTTCTTGTGCGATGATTGAGCCTTTTCAGGTGCCAACTTAATCAACCACCGACAAATAAGCTGGCAATTGAAAGATGTCAGCCAAGAATGCAAATACCAACGTCATTATAACGACGGCTGAGAATACTGCCATTGCTGGCAATGAGCTGAAACTCATAATCAGCAATCCACCCGATAAAATCAGTGTTGTAGAAAATATGGCGGGTGTAACTTCTTTCAATGCACTTTTTACTGAAACAGAAGAATCGTGGTCCTTGCGATATACCATATACTGGTTGAGCATATGGACGGAATCATCAACGGCAATGCCAAAGGCAACGGTAAGCGCAACCGTGATGGAGAGGTTTAGTGGAACCCCAAACATATACAAAATGAGCTCTACCATCACGATTGGCAATAGGTTGGGCACCAGACAAGCAAACCCGTATTTGATTGAACGTGCAGCGATCGTGATGATCATAATTGATAATACAACAGCAAGCAGCAGGCTGATGCGCAAGTTATCCATCAAGCGGGGTGCAACCACGCCAGATAGCACGGGATAGCCTGTTATTTTAACAATTTCACCCAAGTCACGTTTATCCAGTGCAGCGTTCAGGCGGGAAAGCCTGTCTTGCATTTCGCTTGCGGATAGGTTGGCTGAGGAAAAGATCGTAACGAGAAGTTTGGTTTTATCTTCTGAAATAAATCTGCTTGTTAAGTAACGGGGTAGTTCATCAATAAGTGCTTCGTTGACTTCACCACCGGCTTTTTTGATTTCGTCTGCAAAATCAGCAAGGGAGTAAAATGATCCTGCAGGGAAGACATCAGTGACTGCATCAACAGTGTCATAGACACGTTGTTCGTTTGAAGGATCATCCAGAGCAAGATTTGTATCCATATTGACGATTGCAAACAAAGGTGTGCTGCCATTGTATGTCTTGTCGATATAGCCTTCGGACTGGCCTACTTCAGAACTTGTTCCCAGATAGTCGATCAATCTGAAACGGCTATCAATGTTAAAGTGCGCATAGAGGCCAAGACCGCACAAAAACAATCCAGCAAACAGAACCGTTTTCTTGCGTGCGATTACCCGCATCGCAGGCCCTGACACAACTTCAATACGACTGGTATTTGTTTTCTTAGGATTGTATTCAAACCGAATGCACCAGTAGGCTGCGACTGGAAAGCCGATAATAATCGCAATGAAACCACCGATCACTGCTGCAGCACCTGCAAACCCTAATTCGAATAATCCATTATTACCGCTAAAACACAGTGACAGTAGAGCAGCAGCAGTTGTGATTGAGGAAATTGCACAGGCGGGCCCAATCTCGAGAATTGCTGCTTCTAGTGCTTTCAAAGCATCATTGATTTTTGCGTTTTTGCTGCGCCATTTCATAAACAGGTGAAGTGTGTCGGCAAAAACAATCACGATCAACAATACGGGCAATATGTTGGTCAGGAAGTTTAAGCTAATGCCAGCCAAACCTGCCCCACCTAAAAACCAACCAATGGCCAGAAATGAGGGTAGGGCACACAATGCCATTGCCACAATGTTTCTGAAAATAAGAAATGCCAGCAGGGCGCATAGTAAAAATGCCAATGGCGCTAAATAGATAATATCAGAGGCGATTGAGCGAATAAGGTCAGATCGGATGGCGGGCTGACCAGCGATGCTGATCTTGATCGTCTCCGTTTCAAATTCTTTTCCAAGTTGAACCAAACCCTGCATGGTTTGACGAACATTTTGGTCCTTGATGGCGTCCGCCTTAGTATAAACCACCATAACAGCTGAATCTAAGTTCTTACTGAATAAGGATTGGGAACTTGGAATGTCTTTGGCGAGTTGTTCTAAAGACTGGCGAACCTGATCATCGCTTTCATATTCAGCAGGTAGGGCTGATTGCCATCCCAAATCCGGGCCAGCAAACTTTACCAGTGAGAAAATCGACAGGATGCTTTCCACGCGGTCATCCAACTGAAACTCAAAATTGAGTTCTCTAAATGTTTCGATGCCTTCAATGGTTGCGAGATTAGGAACTCGCATCAGGATCACCGCATCATTATTGAAGTCTCTGAATTGCGAAAGCAGTTCGTCGTAATCTGCCAATTCCTGAGAGCCGTCTCTCAAGATTTCTATGTTTTCACCGGAGAATTGTAATTTGGTTAGCCCGAATGTTGCGACTATAATTGAAACGACCAGAATAATTGTAGCCAGAACTGGATTCCGCAATGAGGCAATGCCTGCCTTTTCCAATCCAAATCCATTTATCATTGCCAGATGACCCCCGTCATGCCCAACTTGCAGTAGTTTGCATCTGATATGATTAACAATGAATTCATGGATTTCGCTAAAGTTGTGAGGGAATAAGACATTCAACTAAACTGCCGGATGCCAGTTTCAATTCATCCCAACCCGATATGTCAAAATCAATCACGCTTATAGTGCTGGTGGGGTATTTGTAGGAAATTATCTCTCTGTGTTCTTCGTGACCATTAGATACAAGAGCATCTGCAAGGGAGCCACACATAGGGTTGTGCCCTATGATCATCAGACTGTTGCCAGATGTCTGACTGCTTATAAGTGCCATGTAGTCGTCCATGCCGCTTGAATATAATTTCTCAGTATATTGAATTTCCGGCTGGTCGGGAAATGCTGCTAGGATACCATCTAATGTCTGACGCGTACGTTCCGCACTTGAGCATATAATCGATTGAGGCGCGTATTTCCGGTCTTTTAATGCATAGCGAATTTTAACAAGGTCAGAATGACCCCTGTCATTTAATTCACGATCATAGTCTCTTGCACCCGGTGTTGCCCAGGAAGACTTCGCGTGTCGCATTACATAAAGACGAAGCATATAACCTCACTATCACAATTTTGAAGCATGATCATGCCTTTCACGCCAATGCAAGGTGTTGATTAAAAATGACCATGAGAAATCAATCCGTTCCGTAAGGGTAGGTGTGAACGGGTGTTCAAGCTTTTGTTTAACATACAAAATCCGCTTGAGACGAAGGTTCCTAACGGCTATACACGCGACAACTAAGGGAGTCGGTTATGGCAATTTCGGAGATAGATGCGGATTATCGTCCCAGCGCAGATGAACCCTTCATGAATAAGAAACAAAAGGCTTATTTTCGTCAGAAGCTTGAAAACTGGAAAGCTGAGTTGTTGCGTGAATCCAAATCAACAATTGCAGTTTTGCAGGACGAGTCTGACAAAATGCCGGATGCAGCTGATCGTGCCAGTTCAGAAACTGATCGCTCTATTGAATTGAGGGCGCGCGATCGCCAACGTAAATTGATCAATAAGATCGATTCAGCCGTTAAGCGTATTGATGACGGCACATATGGTTATTGTGAAGAGACGGGTGACGAAATTAGTTTACGTCGTCTTGAAGCTCGCCCAATTGCTACGCTCTCTATCGAAGCTCAGGAGAGACATGAGCGCCGCGAAAAAGTATATCGCGACGACTGATTTTTCATATTTGGTATGAACTATGCTTTAAGAGGTTTTAGCTGTTTCTCCAGCCAGTTCCTCTAGCAGTTTGCGCATTTCATCGTCCGATTCGCCTTTAAGATCGCTACCGGGTTCAGGCGCAGTTGGCGGTGTTGCCTCAACTGATAAATCTGCTTCGGATAGCGCGCTCGTAAGGTCCTCTGACAATGTGTCCTCCAGGCTTTCACTGAGTGTTGCTTCAAGGTCTTCAGTCTCTGCTATTGGTTCAGGTGACGCTTCATTAAGAGCATCAAGATTGATGATTTTTTCTTCAACCGCAGCTGTTTCTTCCAATTCAACGATTTTTTCTTCGGCAAGAATGGCAGCTGGTTCACTTGGTTTAGGCTCAGGAGCTTGTGACTCTGGTTCTGGTGGTGATGGAGGTGTTTCATCTGCGCTAGCGGCTACGGTTGCTGCAACGCCTGCGGCCGCAACACCTACTGTAGTTGCGATTTGAGCAGTCCCGCCGGAAGATGTCGCTTGTTGTTCTGAAACTTCTTTACGCGGTTCTGGTGTCTTGGTGGATGCAGGTTGTGATGTTTGGGTTCGCATAATGCCTGTTTCAACAACCACATCAGTAGGGCCACCAATTAATACGAGATGTTCTACATTGTCCCGTCGAACCAATACTAAAAAGCGTTTATCGTCGACTGCAGTTACGTCTGTAATTGAAAGTCTGGGCACTCGATTTCTTGCTGCGCGGCGTGCAGGCGTTCCAACAATTTTTCTAAACAGCCAAACAACGAGGATAAGGCCAATCACCATCAAAGTGGTCAGGACTACTAGCTGAACCCCTGAGCCACTTTCGCCATTAAATAAAGATTGAAACCATTCCATTTTTTGTACTCCAAATACTCAACACACACTTTTTTATTCATCGGCGATAACCGAAGAACGCTAATAAATCCCTATTTATTGTGAAC
>CAZEPF010000005.1:24601-38289 GCA_964514045.1 uncultured Rhizobiaceae bacterium
CCGCTGGGGTAATTTTATCAGAATAAGAAAAATTCTGCAATTTTTAGGGCATTGGCTTCAACTTGTCCCATTCGTTTCATATAGCGGCTTTCCTGTCAGGGGAGGAACGGGATAAAGTTTTGAAGGCGATGTTTGATTCGCCAGGGGATTATGCATGTCAAAAACCGATGGCGACCCGCGATATTATTCGCGTCCAATCGTTGATGAAATGACAGAGACATCCGGGGTTGGTCGGTTTGCTCTGTTGGGAATATTTCTGTTTATTGCTGTTGCTGCTTTAGGCGTGTTGGGAACCGAGAAACTGGGTGAACCTGTGTTTCTTGCTGTGCTGGCCGTTTTTGCAAGTGTTGGAGTGTTCTTCCTGTTT
Source organism: uncultured Rhizobiaceae bacterium (assembly GCA_964514045.1). Lineage (GTDB taxonomy): Bacteria > Pseudomonadota > Alphaproteobacteria > Rhizobiales > Rhizobiaceae > JAALLB01. The sequence continues at coordinate 24,969 of CAZEPF010000005.1, forward strand.
TCGCTGGCGTTGGGAATTCTCAGTTTTGATTCTCCGCGTAAAGAACAAGACCTTTCGCGCGTACTCATGGGGGGAATGGAAAACGGTGTTGTTGTAACGGATCATAATAACCGTGTTGTATTTGCCAACCAATTATATGCTGATCTTGTGGGGGGCGCTGATATCTCCGAGATTTCCAGTATAGAAACTGTGTTTTCGCGGCGCCAAGAAGCATCTGACCTCATTTATAAAATGTCATCTGCTGCTAAGGCGGGTAAGGGTAGGCAAGAGCATTTCAGACTTGAACAAAGCCTGGTTGATGAAACAAGCGGCGCCGTCTGGTATCGGGTTAGATCTCAGCCATTAGAAAACTATAAAAAGGGACGTCAACTCACTGCATGGTATCTGACGGACGTAACCGAAGAGCGATTTGAGCAGGAAAATGCGTTTCAGGATTTGCAGGATGCAATCCAATATCTTGATCACGCACCGGCAGGCTTTATAGCAAGCGAGGCTAATGGTCGTATCGCCTATATGAACGCAACGCTTGCCGATTGGTTGGGTATTGATCTTGCTCTGTTCAAGCCAGAAGAAAACAATATCAGAGACCTTATTCCTTCGGACAATGAAGCATTGTTCAATACAGCTGGGTCGTCTGCGAATGAAACAGCAACGCATGTTATTGATCTTGATTTGAATTGCTCAGATGGCAAACGCCTGCCTGTACGAATGTATCACCGCTCTTCAATTAATCCAGATGGAGCACCTGGTACTGCAAGAAGTCTGGTTTTGAACCGATCAGGTGAGTTGGGTGGTGATGCGGCCCTTCGAGAAGCGGAAGTTCGATTTACGCGGTTCTTTAATAATACACCGGTTGCGATTGCAGGGATTGATCAGTCTGGACGCGTGATCCGAACCAATGCGTCTTTTCAGGAAATGTTTTCATCGGTGATCGGCAAGGCTGATAAAGGGCAGGGATTGCCGTTGGAGCAGCTTGCGGCCCAAGAAGACAGACCAAGGCTTAAAGAAAAGTTTGATGCGGCCCTATCGACACAAGGCGCTACGGACCCAATTGAACTACAGATAGAGGGAACAGGTGATGAACGTTTTGTTCGCTTCTTTGTAAGTCAGGTCTTGGATGAAGACTTGGGTGATGGCGAAAGCCAAAACTCTGAACGGGTTATTGTATACGCGGTAGACACAACTGAACAACGCGCTCTTGAAAACCAGTTTGCCAAGGGACAGAAAATGCAAGCTGTAGGTCAGCTTGCAGGTGGTATTGCGCATGACTTTAATAATGTGCTTACCGCTATTATTGGATTTTCTGACCTTCTGCTTGCCAACCATCGACCTTCTGATCCGTCCTTTCAGGACATTATGAATATCAAGCAAAACGCTAATCGGGCTGCCAGTCTGGTGCGTCAGCTTTTGGCATTCTCACGCAGGCAAACGCTACGGCCACAAGTATTGCAAATGGCGGATGTTATGTCCGATTTGCGGATGCTTTTGGATAGACTTGTCGGGGATAAAGTTACGCTTAACGTCAAGCATGGCCGTGATCTCTGGCCGATCAAAGCTGATGTTTCCCAGCTTGAACAGGTTCTCGTAAACCTTGTAGTGAATGCCCGTGATGCAATGGATAGCGAGGGATATCTGGAAATTAGAACCAGAAACCTGACGGAGTCCGAATGCCGCGCTGAGTTCTCGTTTGCTGAACTTACAGCAGCTGATTACATGCTGATTGAAGTCGAAGACGAAGGCACAGGTATGAGCCAGGAGGTTCTGGATAAAATCTTTGAGCCGTTCTTTTCAACGAAGGAAGTAGGCAAGGGGACCGGACTTGGCCTGTCTACCGTTTATGGAATTGTAAAACAGACTGGCGGGTTCATTTATCCTGATAGTGCTGAAGGTCAAGGAACCACTTTCAAAGTCTTCTTGCCACGTCATATCCCAGTTGAAGAACCTGAAGAAGAAGCACCACAAGAAGGTAAACCGGAAGAGACGCAAAAAGACCTTACGGGCAATGCCACTATATTGCTGGTCGAGGATGAGGACGCTGTACGTGCTTTCGGTTCGCGCGCATTGATGTCTCGAGGCTATGAAGTGCACGAAGCAGCGAGTGGTGTCGAAGCTTTGGAAATCATGGAAGATTATGGCGAAGAAATTGATCTCGTTGTGTCAGATGTTGTCATGCCGGAAATGGATGGGCCGACCTTATTGGGAGAACTTCGTAAAACACACCCGGACCTGAAGTTTATATTTGTGTCAGGTTACGCAGAGGAGGCATTTGCAAAAAACCTTCCGCAGGAAGAGCGGGATAAGTTCGGCTTCCTGCCTAAGCCTTTCTCTCTGAAACAGCTTGCCAGCACAGTTAAGGAAATGCTGGAACAATGAAGCTGTTAATACCGCCACCCATACAGGCCTTTTGCTGTGCAGGTATCATGTGGATGATTTCCAGTTATGTTCCTGAACTGGGGTATTCCTTTCGGTTTTCAAATTATCTGGTGGGGGCATTTTTGATTTCAGGAGTGATCATTGATTTAACTGCGATAAAGTCTTTTATGCAGGCCAAAACTACAATCAGCCCGCTTTCTCCGAATAATTCCAGTTCACTTGTCGTTTCCGGAATTTATAAATTCACCCGTAATCCGATGTATGTAGGATTAGTGCTCATTCTGACGGGGTTTGCATTCTGGGTGGAGAATTATGGCGCGTTTGCTGTCGTACCATGCTTTGTTTATTTCATTACAAATTATCAGATTATCCCAGAGGAAGAAATTCTCATTGAGAAGTTCGGAATCCCTTATGCTGACTATTGCGCAACTGTAAATCGCTGGTTCTAAGGCGAAAGCGTTATTTTGCCAAAGGTTGGACGCTCAAACGCCTTGCGAATACGTGGGGTGTCTGCTAAGTCGCTCCAAACATCAGGTCTACACGTCGCGTAAAACTGCTCATCACGTGAATAAGACCAGAAATCACCTCATATTTGTGACGCTCCGTTCCTTCAGGATCGCGTTCGTTGCTTGAACAGAAAACAGGTTTGGAACAGATGCAAGTTACTGAGACCCTTAATGAAGGACTGAAACGCGAACTTAAGATCGTTGTCGATAAGTCTGATATGGAAAGCCAGGTTAATCAACGCCTCGATCAGATGAAATCTCAGGTTAAGCTGAACGGTTTTCGTCAGGGCAAGGTGCCAATGGGGCACATCAAAAAGCTTTACGGCAAACAGGCAATGGCAGAAGTCGTGAATGAGTATATCTCAACACGTACAGGCGAAGTGCTAAAAGAGCGTGATGAACGTGCTGCTCAACAACCTGAAATTGCAATGACAGAAGACGAGAAAGAAGCGGACGAAATTCTTTCCGGTAAGAAAGATTTTGAGTTTTCCATGTCTTACGAAGTGATCCCTGAGATCAACTCACCTGAATTGGAAAAGTTAAAGCTTAATCGTCCTGTTGCAGAAGTTTCCGATGAGGATGTAAACGAGCAAATCGAGAAAATTGCTGAAAGTGCGCGTCCTTTTGAAGAGAAAAAAGGTAAGGCTGACGACAAAGACCGCATTACCATGAATTACCTTGGGAAAATTGATGGCGAGCCTTTTGAAGGTGGTGCTGATGATGATTCCAAACTGGTTCTTGGTTCAGGAATGTTTATTCCGGGCTTTGAAGAGCAGTTGGTTGGCAAGAAAGCTGGCGACGAAACGACAGTAAAAGTTACGTTCCCTGAAGAATATCAAGCATCACATCTTGCCGGTAAAGAAGCCGAATTTGATGTGAAAGTGACCATGGTTGAAAAGCCGGGCGATCTGGAAATCAATGACGACCTTGCTTCCAAGCTTGGTCTCGAAAGCGTTGAAAAACTTCGTGAGGCTGTTCGGGGCCAGATGGAAGGCCAGTATACATCCTACACACGCGCTAAAGTGAAGCGTCAAATCCTCGATCTTCTTGATGAGAAAACCAAAATGGAATTGCCTTCCAAAATGGTCGAGCAAGAGTTCAATAATATTTGGAGTCAGATGACAGGCGAACTTGAGCGTTCAGGCAAGTCATTTGAAGATGAAGACACAACGGAAGAAAAGGCGAAAGAAGAGTATCAAACTCTTGCAGAGCGCCGTGTTCGTTTAGGGCTTGTTCTTGCTGAAATTGGCGATAAAGCTGATGTGCAGATCACGGATGAAGAAATGCAGGCGGCTGTTTATCAGCAAGTTCAGCAATATCCGGGGCAGGAACAGGAAATTCTAAACTACTTCCGTGAGCATCCAGACGCAATTGCGGGTCTTCGTGCGCCAATTTATGAAGACAAAGTGATTGATTTCATTATGTCTAAGGCAGAAATCACGGATGAGGCTGTCTCAAAAGAAGACTTGATGAAGGATGACGATGACGAAGCATAAACCGTCATCATTCATTTAAGAATTTCAAGGGTTGTCTGGCACACGTTTCAGGCAACCCTTTTGCTTTAGTAAACGATAATAAGGCGTTTTGAAGTGAGTCGGTTATGCGCGTTACAAATACTGGTCAGCTGGCAGATCAAATATGAGTGAAATAACTTCATCACATGCTCCTCTTTTATATCCCTATGCCATGCCCTACATTCAGCAAAACACAAATAGATTCGCTTGAAAGGCGGTTTGTATGAAAGATCCGGTCGATACCTCAATGAACCTCGTGCCAATGGTGGTGGAGCAATCCAACCGTGGAGAGCGCGCATATGATATCTTTTCGCGCCTTCTGAAAGAGCGCGTGATATTCATTACCGGTCCTATTGAAGATCAAATGGCAACATTGATTTGCGCGCAGCTTCTTTATCTTGAAGCTGAGAATCCAAAAAAAGAGATCAATCTGTATATCAACTCACCTGGCGGTGTGGTGACAGCTGGTATGGCGATTTACGATACCATGCAGTTTATTAAACCTGCAGTTTCGACGCTTTGCATTGGTCAGGCTGCCTCTATGGGGTCCTTATTGTTATGTGCGGGCGAAAAAGACATGCGTTTTGCGCTTCCTAATGCGCGGATTATGGTTCACCAGCCCTCCGGCGGTTTCCAAGGACAGGCATCTGACATTCAGCGCCATGCCGAAGACATCATGAAAATGAAGAAGCGTTTGAATGAAGTCTACGTGAAGCACACTGGGCAGGATTATGACACCATTGAACAGACGCTTGATCGTGATCACTTCATGACTGCGGATGAAACAAAAGAATTTGGAATTATCGACAAGGTTATAGATCAACGCGAAGGTGCTGAAGAATAAAGTTTGATGATAATGAAATTGCGTTTATCGCGTTAAGCAAGTGTGAATGTTTATAGCATAGCATTTTGCGCAGGTAAGTTTATGCTTGCTATAAGGCTTCCTTGGTGATCTTTTCATCTCGAAAGTTTTTGAATGCTCAGTTGCCCTTTGGGGAAAATGCCGGTAACCGGCGGAAGTAAGGAATATTTATGAGCAAGGTATCAAGTTCCGGCGACTCAAAAAATACATTGTATTGTTCGTTCTGCGGTAAGAGCCAACATGAAGTACGCAAGCTAATTGCTGGGCCAACGGTATTCATCTGTGATGAATGCGTTGAGCTTTGCATGGATATCATCCGCGAAGAAAACAAATCTTCTATGGTGAAATCTGGTGAGGGTATTCCAACTCCACAAGAGATTCTTGAAGTTCTAGACGATTATGTAATTGGCCAGTCACACGCTAAACGCGTTTTGTCTGTTGCAGTTCACAACCACTATAAACGTCTCAATCATGCGACGAAGAATCAAGACGTTGAGCTTGCTAAGTCCAATATCATGCTGATCGGTCCAACGGGTTGCGGTAAGACACTTCTTGCGCAAACCCTGGCGCGTATTCTTGATGTTCCGTTCACAATGGCTGACGCAACAACACTGACTGAAGCCGGTTATGTGGGTGAAGACGTTGAAAATATCATTCAAAAACTGCTTCAAGCGTCAGATTATAATGTTGAGCGTGCTCAGCGCGGGATCGTGTATATTGATGAGGTCGATAAAATCTCCCGCAAGTCTGACAACCCGTCGATCACACGTGATGTATCAGGTGAGGGCGTTCAGCAAGCGCTTCTAAAAATTATGGAAGGCACAGTTGCTTCTGTTCCTCCGCAAGGTGGACGTAAACATCCGCAACAAGAGTTTTTGCAGGTTGATACTACCAACATGCTTTTTGTGTGTGGTGGTGCATTTGCAGGCCTTGAGAAAATCATTTCTGATCGTGGTCAGAAAACCTCAATTGGGTTTGGCGCTCATGTCGAATCTCCGGACGACCGCCGTACAGGCGATGTGCTTCGCGCTGTTGAACCGGAAGATCTGCAACGCTTTGGCTTGATTCCCGAATTTATTGGCCGGGTTCCTGTGCTTGCCACTCTTGAAGACTTGGATGAGGATGCGCTGGTGCAGATCTTGACTGAGCCAAAGAACGCTTTGATCAAGCAATACCAACGCTTGTTTGAACTCGAAGAAGTAAATCTGAGTTTCCATGAAGACGCACTTAAAGCGGTCGCAAAACGTGCGATTATCCGTAAGACGGGTGCTCGTGGTTTGCGTTCAATCCTTGAAGGCATTCTACTGGATACGATGTTTGATCTTCCGGCACTTGAGGGTGTTGAGGAAGTGGTGATTTCGGAAGAAGTTGTCGAGGGCAATGCTCGTCCGCTATACATCTACGCTGATAAAGATGCGGATAAAGAAGCAAGCGCTTAGTTAGTCCCGTATTTATCAGAAGAATTCAGAAGGTCGCCGGCGGCGGCCTTTTTCTTTTGACGTGTGAAATAAATTTTGCATCTTGAAGCGTCAAATTAGATACCCAAATGATTGTATGAGAAGGCTGTGAAACGACGTCCACAATTTATGCGTCTTTTGGGATATTAGTCGTGGCATATCACTTTAAAAGTGTGTTCCGCGCCAGTTTCTACGGCTACACTGACAGAATCGCGGGCAATCTTTCCCGCCACAAAAGGATTTTAAATGAGCCAGCCCAAAACAGGTGATATCGAGTTCGGTTCCGGCGATGTACTGCCGCTTCTACCCCTTCGTGATATTGTTGTTTTCCCACATATGATTGTCCCGTTGTTTGTTGGACGCAAGAAGTCGATTGCAGCATTGGAAGAGGTCATGAATACAGACCGTCAAATTCTTCTGTTTACGCAGAAGAATGCAGGCGATGATGATCCATCACCAGAATCTCTTTATGATGTTGGAACGGTCGCATCTGTTCTTCAACTGCTGAAACTGCCAGATGGCACCGTAAAAGTACTTGTTGAAGGTGTTTCGCGCGCTCGCGTCAGAAAATTCACCGAGCGTGAAGATTATTTTGAGGCTGTTGCTGATATCATTGATGATCAAGATGATGATCCGGTGGAGTTGGAAGCGCTTGCCCGTTCTACAGTCTCTGACTTTGATAATTATGTTAAACTGAACAAGAAAATCTCTCCTGAGGTTGTAAGCTCTGTTCAGCAGATTGACGACCAATCCAAGCTTGCAGATACTATCGCTTCGCACTTGGCGATCAAGATTTCTGAAAAGCAGGAAATTTTGGGTATTTTCAGCGTCAAAGACCGCTTGGAACATGTCATTGGCCTGATGGAGAGCGAAGTATCTGTTCTTCAGGTTGAAAAACGTATTCGCGGCCGCGTCAAACGCCAGATGGAGAAAACTCAGAGAGAGTATTATCTAAACGAACAAATGAAGGCGATCCAGAAAGAACTGGGTGACGGCGAGGACGGGAAAGACGATCTTCAAGAAATTGAAGAGCGGATCAACAAGACCAAACTTTCCAAGGAAGCAAAAGAAAAGGCTGAGGCTGAGTTTAAGAAGCTACGCCAGATGAGCCCAATGTCTGCGGAAGCAACCGTTGTGCGCAATTATCTCGACTGGTTGTTGGGTATACCGTGGGGTAAACGTTCTGCGGTCAAAACTGATTTGGCAAAGGCTGAAGATATTCTCGATTCAGATCACTACGGTCTTGAGAAGGTCAAAGAGCGGATCATTGAATATTTGGCTGTGCAATCGCGTGCCAAGAAGATTAAGGGCCCAATCCTATGTCTTGTTGGACCGCCGGGTGTCGGTAAAACCTCTTTGGGTAAATCGATTGCAAAATCCACAGGACGTGAATTTGTTCGTATGGCTTTGGGCGGCGTGCGCGATGAGGCGGAAATCCGCGGTCACCGTCGTACATATATTGGCTCTATGCCAGGCAAGATCATTCAGTCGATGAAAAAGGCCAAGAAAGCCAATCCATTATTCCTTCTCGACGAGATCGACAAAATGGGCATGGATTTTAGAGGTGATCCTTCTTCTGCGCTGCTGGAAGTGCTCGATCCAGAGCAAAACAACTCGTTCTCGGATCACTATCTTGAAGTGGACTACGATCTCTCAAACGTAATGTTTGTAACAACTGCAAACACGTTAAACATTCCGGGCCCATTGATGGACCGTATGGAAATTATTCGTATTGCCGGTTACACGGAAGACGAAAAACTAGAGATTGCTAAGCGTCATCTACTGCCAAAAGCAATTAAAGACCACGCACTGCAACCTAAAGAGTTTTCAATCAATGATGAGGCTGTTCGCGCAGTTATTCAAAAATATACGCGTGAAGCAGGTGTTCGTAATCTTGAGCGTGAATTGATGAGCCTTGCGCGTAAAGCTGTGACTGAGATCATGAAAGGCAAACGCAAGACAGTTAAAGTCACAGACAAAAACATTGATGACTTTCTTGGAGTTCCTAAGTTCCGCCATTCAGAGGCCGAGCTTGAAGATCAGGTTGGTGTTGTCACAGGTCTTGCATGGACTGAAGTGGGTGGAGAACTACTCACAATTGAGTCGGTCACCATGCCTGGTAAGGGCAAGATGACTGTCACCGGTAACTTGAAAGATGTGATGAAAGAATCAATTTCGGCGGCGGCATCTTATGTTCGCTCTCGTGCAATTGATTTTGGTGTCGAGCCGCCGCGATTTGATCGTACTGATACCCATGTGCACGTGCCGGAAGGTGCAACGCCAAAGGATGGTCCATCTGCTGGTGTTGGTATGGCTACGTCGATTGTTTCTGTCATGACGGGTATTCCGATTAAAGGTAACGTTGCCATGACTGGTGAGATCACTTTGCGCGGTCGTGTGCTGCCTATTGGTGGACTGAAAGAAAAGCTGCTTGCGGCATTGCGTGGTGGAATCACCAAGGTTCTTATTCCAGAGGAGAATGCGAAAGATCTTCCCGACATTCCAGATAATGTGAAAAACGGTCTGGAGATCGTTCCAGTATCTCGCATGGACGAAGTTCTTGAACATGCTTTGGTATCTAAACCGGTTGCAATTGAGTGGACTGCGGAAGACGCAGAACGTGCCCGTCGTGAGACGATGTCGGGAATTCCGACAGAATCAGGTGCAAATACTGCGCACTAGAGTGCACCTTATTAATGTGAAAAAGCCCGGTTATTATCGGGCTTTTTTGTGTCTTAAGGGTGAGGTTGTATTTTTACACCTAAAATCACCCCAAAACGGCTGAAAACCTTGGGTTTAAGCGTGTTTTTTGCTCTCAAATGTTGTGAATCATGTGCGGACATAGGACAATTTCGCAGACTTACTGAGTCGGTTATTTTAACTACGGAGATGCAAAATGAACAAGAACGAGCTAATCGCTGCAGTCGCAGACGAGTGCGATCTTACTAAAGCACAGGCTGGTGATGCGGTCGAAGCAGTCCTTGGTACTATTACCAAGACTATGTCGAGCGGGGACGAAGTTCGACTTCTTGGGTTTGGCAATTTTGTTGTAGCAGATCGTAAAGCTACAACTGCGCGTAATCCTCGGACTGGCGAAACAATCAATGTGGCTGCTTCTAAGTCGCCTAAGTTTAAGCCAGGTAAGGCGTTGAAAGACGCTGTAAACAAGTAATACTGGCTCGCTCACTTTTTAAGTGTGAGTGCTTGTTTGAAAAATAGAGAAACCCACGCTTGTCGTGGGTTTTTTTGATCATATTGAAGGAAAGCGACAGCTTGTGTCGAATAAGGGGTTGCGACCTGTAATGCCTGTGATAAAACTTCATAAGGCCGGACAGGGTTCCCGGCAGGAATGCAGGCCGAGATAGTTTGGTCGCCTGTGCATTTAGGTAAGTCGCAGGCAGGAGCTTTCCCCCAACTCATCATCCATATTACGTTTTACGTTGATACAGTCGGAGGAAATCATGGCAGTAAAATCAGATATCGAAATCGCCCGCGAAGCTAATAAAAAACCTATTCAAGAAATTGGTGCCAAACTTGGTATCGACACAGATAGCCTGCTTCCATTTGGACATGACAAGGCGAAAGTTTCAGAAGAATTTATTAAGTCCATACAGGGTAATAAAGATGGCAAGCTCATCCTTGTAACTGCCATTAACCCAACACCTGCGGGTGAGGGCAAGACCACAACAACCGTTGGACTTGGCGATGGCCTCAATGCCATTGGTAAGAAAGCAGCGATCTGTATTCGTGAGGCTTCACTGGGTCCGTGCTTTGGCATGAAGGGTGGAGCAGCTGGCGGTGGATATGCTCAGGTTGTGCCAATGGAAGAAATGAACCTGCATTTCACAGGTGATTTCCACGCAATTACTTCTGCGCATAACTTGCTTTCTGCAATGATCGATAACCACATCTATTGGGGTAATGAGCTCGAGATCGACACACGCCGTGTCGTTTGGCGCCGCGTGATGGATATGAACGATCGCGCACTGCGCCAAATTACAGCATCATTGGGTGGTGTTGCCAACGGGTTCCCGCGTGAAGCTGGTTTTGACATTACCGTTGCATCCGAAGTAATGGCGATCTTGTGTCTTTCAACAGACCTTGATGATCTGAAAAAGCGTCTTGGTGATATTATCGTTGCATATCGCCGTGATCGCTCGCCAGTATATTGCCGTGACGTTAAAGCTGATGGCGCAATGACTGTTCTTCTCCAGCAAGCTATGCAGCCTAATCTTGTGCAAACACTTGAAAATAACCCGGCATTTGTTCATGGCGGACCGTTTGCCAATATTGCGCATGGGTGTAATTCGGTTGTGGCTACCAAGACAGCGCTTAAACTAGCTGACTATGTGGTGACAGAAGCTGGATTTGGCGCAGACCTTGGCGCTGAGAAATTCATGAACATCAAATGCCGCAAGGCTGGCATCGCGCCGGAAGCTGTTGTGATTGTTGCAACCGTTCGTGCCATGAAAATGAATGGCGGTGTGCCTAAATCCGACCTCAATAAAGAAAATGTTGATGCGGTAAATCAGGGATGCGAAAACCTTGGTCGCCATATTGCGAACATGAAAAAGTTTGGTGTTCCTGCAATTGTTGCAATCAACCACTTTATTTCTGACACAGACGCAGAAGTTGAAGCAGTAAAGGCATTTGTTACTAGCCAAGGCACGGAAGCAATTTTGTGTAAGCATTGGGCGAATGGTTCTGCCGGTACTGCCGATCTGGCAAAGCGCGTTGTTGAAATCATTGATGGTGGCGAAGCTCAATATGCTCCGCTGTATCCAAATGAGATGGTTCTTTTCCAGAAAATTGAAACAATCGCTAAAGAAATCTATCGCGCAGACGAGGTTCTTGCAGACAAGAAAATCCGTGATCAGCTCAAGCAGTGGGAAGATCAAGGATATGGAGACTTGCCTGTTTGTATGGCTAAAACCCAGTATTCCTTCTCAACAGATCCAAACTTGCGTGGCGCACCTACGGGACATTCATTACCAGTGCGTGAAGTTCGTCTATCAGCGGGTGCAGGGTTTGTTGTCGCTATCTGCGGTGAGATCATGACAATGCCGGGACTTCCAAAAGTGCCATCTGCCGAAGCAATCATGCTGGATGATAATGGTGACGTGCAGGGCCTGTTCTAGCAAGGACAGGCATTAGGGAGCCAGCCATGAATAAGCATTTTGACCCTAAAAAGCAGGGGCGTGGAAACCGAAAACCCCATCAAACCAAAGGGCGTCAACTCGATGAGTTGGCGCTTGCAGATGTTGATGCGCTTTTGGGTGATACACCCCGCCGCAAAGATCTTCTGATTGAGCATTTGCATAAAATTCAAGATGCTTATGGCTGCCTTGAAGCTAAACATATGCGCGCCTTGGCTGAGACCATGCGACTGTCTATGGCGGAAGTGTATGAAGTTGCTTCTTTTTATGATCATTTTGACATCGTTAAAGAAGGTGAGACGAAGCCTGCTCCCCTAACGATTAGAGTTTGTGATTCACTGTCTTGTATGATGGCGGGAGCTGAAACACTAATTGGTGAATTAGAAAATGGTGTTGATTCCTCACAAGTTCGCATCATGCGCGCTCCATGCATGGGCGGGTGTGACGTAGCGCCAGCGGTTCGCGTGGGCGATCAAGAACTGGGTAATGTAACTGCTGATAGCCTTTTAGAACTTGTTGCAGCCAATACTGCCAACAAAGACCTTCCGGCAGTAATTCCAGCTTACATCAACTTAGAGAGCTATCGCTCTGATGGTGGCTATGAGACTTGGCTTAAAGTGCGTGACGGTGACTTCACCTTTGAAAAAACCGTCGAGACTTTAAAAGAATCCGGTTTGAGAGGACTGGGTGGCGCAGGATTTCCATCTCATATGAAGTGGGGTTTCGTGCGTGGCTATGAAGGCCCGCGCCTGATGACCATCAATGGTGATGAGGGGGAGCCCGGCACATTCAAAGATCGCTATTATCTTGAACGCGATCCACATCGCATGTTTGAAGGCGCATTGATTGCAGCCCATCATGTTGAGGCAGAGCGTATCTATATTTATATGCGCGATGAATATCCTGCGGTCTTGGAAATACTTCGAACTGAAATAGCAGCTCTGGAAGCATCTGGACTTGTGGAGCCGGGCTTTTTGGAACTGCGTCGAGGGGCGGGAGCTTATATTTGTGGCGAAGAATCCGCCATGATCGAATCCATTGAAGGCAAGCGCGGGCTACCGCGTCATCGTCCGCCTTACATTGCGCAGGTTGGTGTGTTTGGTCGCCCAACGCTTAATCACAATGTAGAAACACTTTGGTGGATACGTGATATTTTGGAAAAAGGCCCTGAATGGTTTTCTGATCAAGGTAAGGAAAATCACCCTGGCCCACGTTCGTGGTCCGTATCTGGACGCGTTAAAAATCCGGGTGTGAAGCTTGCGCCTGCTGGTGTCACCATCAAGGAATTGATCGAAGATTATTGTGGTGGAATGCAAGATGGACATACGTTCAAAGCGTATTATCCGGGTGGAGCATCTGGTGGCGTTCTCCCTGCAGAAATGAATGATATCCCTCTGGATTTTGGTGGCAAGCTTGCTGAGTTGGGCTCTTTTGTAGGGTCACATGCGGTTGT
>CAZEPF010000006.1:0-11066 GCA_964514045.1 uncultured Rhizobiaceae bacterium
GCACAAACGCCACGGCGTTCAAACGGTTCAATCCAAGCCAGATACGCTCTAGTTAGCGCTACACTTTCAAACTTAAAATTACTGCTCAATTCCTGAACGTACGCAATTGCGGCCTGATGCTTTTGCTTCATAGAGATATTTGTCGGCGCGATTTAATAAGGTCTCGCGCGTGTCTCCTGCCATGAAAGGCGTGACACCAAACGATGCGGTGACCTTGCCAATAGTCTTTTGCGAATTAGAGAGCACGAGTTTGGATGTGTTTAATGTTGAGCGTATTGCGTCAACCGCCTTCTCAGCATTTTCAATCGAAATTCCGGTTAGTATTATAGCAAACTCTTCTCCGCCAAACCGAAACTGATGATCTTTACCCTTAGTGTTTTCAGTCAGGATTTGTGCAAAGAATTCTAAAACTTTATCACCAATAATATGACCGAATTGATCATTAATTACTTTGAAGTGATCAAGGTCTGAGAACACTAGAATGCAATCCTCTTGTAATTCACCCGCTTGCAACTCCGATAGAATTTTATCAATGCAAGATTCCATCGCCCGGCGATTGCCCAATCGCGTGAGCGGGTCAAGCAGAGCTTCTTCCAGCGCACTTTTCAGATCACTTTGCAATTCTCCAATCTGGTCTCGTGATGATTGAAGCGAGTTGGATAATGTATCCGCATCTTCTTTGATGCGTTTGTTCTCTTCAACCAGTTGAACCAGTGTTGTCTTTAAGTTTTCGTTGGTTGGCGCCTCCGATAAACGATTTAGTTTAGTTGCAAGTGACGTTCGGAAAGCATCATTTGATGAAGAATATCCATCTACCGCACTGATAATATCATCCAAGCTTTGATTAACCAGATCTCCGACATTAAGCGCCACTTCATTGGCAATGTCCTTTACCGTAAAGAAGTCCCGATAGACCTGATCCAATCGTACTTGCGATACAATACCTTGCTTGGGTAAAATTGTGTCCATGCGGTTTCTTAATGAGGTTTCACCTTCGGAGAAATATGCATAGAATATCTGAAAGTTTTTAGGGTTGGGATGCACACCGTGTTGAATGCATTTTTCCATTACAGTCTTAGCGCGCTGAACTGTTCGATGAAGGTTTAGATCTTCATTACTGTGTTCAACTGACTGCTTATTGAGTTCCGCACCGCTCATTTTGACCCCTGAAGTCTATGCCTATAATCGTAGCTCCGACACTTCCGCTAAGCGCCGAGCAATTATTTTGCTAAAATAGTTTGATAAACTCGACCAAGAAATTGGGAGTCAGGTAATGACATCATGTCCACGCAAACGTGCCTGAATAGAACTATGGCACTGGAACCTCAAAATTTTGTTAATGGGAACAAATTTTTATAAAGCCTGATGCGGTCCTAAAAACTACAGCAGTAATATCAACTGTTTAGTGGAACAGTCGTACCAAACCCAATGTGATTGCTGGGAACGCAACCAATATCGCAGTTCTGATGATGTCTGATGCCACAAATGGCAGAACATATTTATAGGTATCAACCATTCTAATACTGCGATCCATAGCGCTGATTACGAACAGGTTCATACCAACCGGGGGCGTGATCAAACCAACCTCCACCACGATCAAGACAAGAATACCAAACCAGATCGCGGTCTCTTCAACGCTTAAACCAAAATCAAGCCCAGTGATAATCGGGAAGAATATGGGCACTGTAAGGAGGATCATGGAGAGTGAATCCATAAAACAGCCAAACACCAGATACAGGCACAATATTACCAGTAACACAGTCCACGGATTGAAGCCCTGCTCAATGATGAACTGCGAAACTTCCTGAGGCACTTGTGAGAGTGCCAAAAACGAATTGTAGAACGCAGCACCCAACACAATGATGAATATCATTGCCGTGCTGCTTGCCGTTGAAAGAATGGCTTGTTTCAAACTGGCCCGCGTTAAACCACCATTTGTAAGTGCTATTAGCCCTGTTCCTGCAGCACCGATTGCAGCGGCCTCTGTAGGGGTGAACCATCCCAAATATATGCCACCAACAACCAGAAAGAAAACCAGTAAAACCGGCCATACTTTGAACAGTGCTACAAACCGCTCGCGATAGGGCATACGGTCTTTTAACTGAGCATTGTTGGAGCTAACTCTCATAATTATGGAGATGGTTATCATGTATCCGATTGCTGCCAGAATACCGGGGATGAATGCAGCCAAAAACAGTTTTGCGATGTTTTGCTCGGTCAGAATTGCATAAATCACCAACACAACCGATGGCGGAATGAGAATGCCCAGTGTGCCGCCCGCCGCAAGAGTGGCTGCAGAAAGGCCGCCCGAATAGCCGTATCTTTTCAATTCGGGCAAGGCCACCTGCCCCATTGTGCCCGCAGTTGCAAGCGATGAGCCGCAAATGGCACCAAAACCAGCGCAAGCGCCAACTGAGGCCATTGCTACCCCACCACGCCTATGGCCCAGCCACGCCTCAGCTGACTTGAATATCGACGTGGACATTCCCCCTAATGTGGCAAACTGGCCCATCAATAAAAACAACGGCACGATGGAAAGCGAGTAATTTGAAAATGTTGAATAGGTCTCGTTTTTCAATCGGGCAAGCACAACAGTCTCCCCGCCTGTCAGCCACATCGTGCCACCCAATCCACACACCAGCATAGCTAGGCCGATTGGCATTCGTAGAAAAATTAATGCCAGTAAAAATGGCAGCGAAATAATACCAACTTCAAGACTGCTCATCGTTCAACACTCAAGTTTTCATTCTGGTTTTGGCTTAAGTCCCTGGCGTGAGACCAAACAGAATAAACCGCAACGAAAGCCGCAACAAAAGCAGCTGCAGTGCAAGCAGCGTAGCCCCACCACACCGGATATTGGAGCATAAAGGTAGTTTCACCATAGCGCATCTTACCAAGTGTTCCGACATATAAACGCCACGCGATGATGACCATCACAAATGCAAATACAGTTTCCCAAAGCAATGCGAGAGCACCATTTACACGTTCTGATAAAAACGAGGTTGCCACCTCTACAATCGCATGAGACCGGTTGACCTGACATAGCGGCAAAAAAGCCATAATTGCGAAAGCCATACCCGCTTCAACAATTTCGAAGTCACCTCGAATGGGTCCGAAAGATGCAAATATGCCAGCAATGAACGGGCTTGCAGATTCGATCGTATCAGAATTGCCAAGCGTATTTAATATTCGGCCTATGATCGAAAGACATGTAACGGTTACCAGCACCAAGAGCACCAACCCGCCCAAGAGAGCCATGGTATTGGCTAATTTTCTTACCATCGAAGCCATTATTAGTTCTCTCCCCAATCCTTAAAGGCCCAAATTAACTACGGGCTTTATTATACTTACTGATGCATTGTTTGCATGTGCAATTCAATTTGAAAATGCGCTCTCTCAGCATCTAGTCACCCTTAAATTAGCGCGGGCTATTAACTTAACTTTGTAAAAGTCACCATAATGGCGGGGTGCACACGTGTGCCTACTTTTATTTTGGCAATAATTAGAGTAGTTTGCTTGAGCAATCGTAGGAAGTGGTATCGATTGCAAATACGCTTGCACATGATGTATGAGCGAATCCAAGGGGTAAGTTGGATTATATTGGGCTGGGATATGGTTTTGCGTGGTTGGTTTGCGTTTGCTGTAATTTTCATGGTTTCGTCACATGCAAACGCGACGAGCCTTAAAGAAGCCGTACGTGTTGCGGTTAAAACAAACCCGAGAATTGCAGCCGCACAAGCAAATCTGCGCGCTACGGGTTATGTCTTGGATCAAGCTAAAGGCCGTTTGTTTCCAGAAATCGATCTAAGTGCAGATGTCGGACGACAACGTATTGATCGCCCAAATGGTCTTGGACCAGATGTAAATGACAGACCAAGAACGCGCCGTCAGATCACTGTGAATTTCCGACAGGTATTGTTTGACGGGTTTGACCGCGCCAATGATATCTACCGGTCACAAGCTCGTATTTCTGCAGCAGCTTCCAGAATTTTGGTTCGCTCTGATGCCGTGGCGTTAAGTGCTATCGAGGCATATGTGGATATCAGGCGGCATGAGAACCTGCTGCATCTTGCTAGAGAAAATGTAAAGCGCCACCGCATATTACTGCAATTGATCAAAAGTCGGCTTGATGGAGGGCGCGCACCCCTTAGTGATCAGGAACAAACTGTAGAACGCCTTGAAGCGGCAAAAGCACTTGTGTCACAAGTAGACGTGGCGCTGGGTTCAGCGGTTGCAAAATATAAAAATATCGTTGGACGCAAGCCGGTCAAACTTCACTCTCTGCGATACGCAAAGGGCATCCCTAAATCATCACAGGCTGTGGTGAATGTGGCACTTCGCAACAACCCTCAATTGCAATCTATCGTTGCTGATATAGATGTTGCCGATTTTGATCGTGAGCAATTCCGCTCCACACTTTATCCGCAATTATTTCTGGAAGGCAGCGCCAGCCGAGGGGAAAATCTTGAAGGCACTCCTGGAAGAAATGACGAACTCAAAGCCTCTGTTGTTTTACGCTGGAAATTGTTTGATGGCGGACAGAGGAAAAACCGTGATCTTGAGCTAGCGGAGCGCGCATCGCAAAAACGTATAGAACAACAAATACTTGCAAGAGACATTACGCGCGATATTGAAACCGCCTGGGCACGCCTGACGCGTGGTCGTGAAGAGGTATCTTCGCTCGGCAAACAGGTTGAGCAAAACCGCCGTTTGGTTTCTTCCTATAAGAATGAGTATGAAGCCGATAAGCGTAGTCTTCTGGATGTTCTCGATGCTGAGAGTTCAAAATTTGCAAGCGAGTTTGAATTTCAAAACGCACGGGCATTACATATTTTCTCCAGCTACCAATTGCTCGGCAGCATGGGCACGCTGCTTGATTATTTTGGCATTGCAAAACCCGATGGGGCAGATCGCCCTGTTAAGGTACAACAAGGGTTAAGCGCAGTGCGATTCAATAAAAAGAAACTCATCATACCGGCGCTTAGATAAGTCGCTGATGAGCATAATGCTCTAGGGTCAGGAGCCATTAATTAACGCACTATGGTGGCTATGAATTTGTTTGAATGGCAGGCGTAGATGCACAGGAAACCGTCCGGTTTTCAAGCGTTTACAACGTATCAGTCGGGCACATTCATCCCATCTGGAGGTCAAACTGATATGGCTGCGATCTACAGCATCAGAACTTTTAAGCGGGAGGAGCACCTCGCTTTGCAAGTTTTTCCTCGTACTTCTCGTCATATCAACTGCCATAGTGTGTGAATTAATGAGTCCTGAATATAGGTTTTAAAGTTTTGAGTAAAACTGAAACAACGCCATCAAAACAAGAGGTTCCAAGCGATCAGAATCGTGATGTTCCACTTCTGCTTGTTCTGGAACAGCTCTGCAAATTCCATGGCTTGAGATATTCAAAACAGCAAGCGTTATCTGGTGTGCCAAACTCTGATAACACTTTACCAATCGAGTTGTTTGCTCAATGTGGTGAAAACCTTGGCCTTAAAACTCTCATCAAATCAGAACGCGCGTCCGAACTATCACCGCTCGTCTATCCAGCCATTGTGTTGTTTAAAGATGGCAGCGCCGCTCTTGTTCACGGGTATGGTAAAAAGAGAAAATCATTTCTCGTTGAACTCCCCGGCCATGGCCTAAAAGAACTTACCAAGAAACAACTGGATCGCGATTGTGTTGGAACTTCCATAATAGCAACCGTTGCAGACCAAGGCTCAAAGACATTTGGCGTTTCGGAACAAGAAGATTCCCACAACCACTGGCTATGGTCATCGGTGCTTAAAGCATGGCCAAGTTGGGTCTATATGGTGATTACAGCAGTGGTAGTGAACCTGCTGGGTTTGGCCTTGCCCCTATTCGTGATGAATGTCTACGACCGGGTAATTCCTTATAACTCAATCTCTACGCTGTGGGCGCTGGTGACAGGTGTTTCTATTGCCCTGTTTCTTGATTTTGTTCTCAGGCTGATGCGTAGCGCGCTGATATCCAATGCCAGCCAACGCGTTGATATGACGGTTTCATCACGTTTGTTTAGAAATGCGATGGATACGAAACTCTCTCAACGAAACCAAAGTGCGGGCGAGCTGGCCAATCAGGTTCGTGAATTTGAAAGCATCAAAGATTTCTTCACATCGACAGGTCTTCTGGCAATTGTTGATCTAATTTTTATCGGTGTGTTTTTGACCGCGCTTTGGTTCATCGTCAGCAAACTGGCCTTGGTGCCATTGATCGCTGTACCCATTGTGTTGATCATCACCCTTATTATTCAATGGCCCTTGGCGCGTGCGGTCAAGAAATCTCAAAGCGCACAATCAAGCAGACATTCCGTACTGGTTGAATCTCTCACAGGCATTGAAACCGTAAAGGCTATTTCTGCTGAAGGCGTGATGCAAAAGCGCTGGGAAGATGCCGTTGCAAGAAACGTACGTGCGGGTGCATCCATCGGCATTTGGTCATCAGCTGCGATCTTCTTTTCTGCTTTTATTCAGCAAGCTGTAAGTGTTGTCTTAATCACATGGGGCGTGTTCTTAATCGCAGAAGGCGAAATCACCATTGGTGCATTGATCGCTTCCAACATCCTAGCAGGACGTGTGCTGGCACCTTTAGGCGGCATTGCCACAACACTGGTGCGCTTGCAGCAATCTTTCGGCGCTTTCGGACATTTGAACCGGTTTATGAAACTTGATGGTGATCATAAAACTGCGCCCGATAGTTCTGCAACCATCTCGCAGGGACGCATAGAGATACGCGATGTGGGCTTTGCCTATCCCGGCAATCAACATGAGGTTTTACAAGATATTTCACTGCGCATAGCGCCGGGCGAGCGGGTCGCAATCCTAGGACGTGTAGGATCGGGAAAATCAAGCCTTGGTAAATTGCTTTGCGGATTATACGAGACAACCAAAGGCGCTATCATTGTCGATGACAGTGATACACGACACTATTCAATTGCTGATCTCAGGAACACAATCGGCTATGTTAGCCAAGAGCCTGAACTGTTTACAGGAACATTACGCGACAATATTTTGATGGCAAGCGGTGATGCTGAAAGGCTTGAAGAAAGCGTTCGCGTGTCAGGCTGTCTATCCATAGCGCAGTCACATCCGCTTGGTTTTGACATGCCAGTGGGTGAACGGGGCAAAGCCCTTTCCGGCGGCCAACGCCAATCTGTTGCATTGGCCAGAGTGTTGGCGTGTGACCACAAAATTCTATTTCTGGATGAGCCCACAAGCCAGATGGATACGCGTTCAGAAGCTGCGTTTTTAGCTGCATTCAGAGATTGGATACAACCCGATACAACACTGATCCTCAGCACACATCGTGCAAGCCTCTTGGACCTCGTAAATCGAGTGGTCATTCTTGAAAAAGGAAAGATCATTGCTGATGGACCCAAAGAAGCGGTTTTACAGAAGTTTGCGCCAAGCATGGTCAATTCGCCTAGTAACCCTCGCAAGCCCAAAGTGTCGGTTCAGACCAAAACACCTTCAAAACCTCGTTCAAGAGGCCAATGATTATGTCTTCCAAAGATCTTGAATTTGCAAACAATGCGCGCAATGCCGTCGAGCAAACCAAAATCAAAGGTGCTTGGCCCCTCCTCTTCTTTATCATTTTAGGATTGGTTGCGGCCGTTGCTTGGGCGGCATGGGCAAAGGTCGAGCAGGTAAGCAGCGGACTTGGTAAAGTTATTCCGTCCACCCAAATTCAATTGGTTGAAAACCTTGAACCTGGCATTGTTAGAGAGATCAACGTTTCAGCCGGAGATTTAGTTTCCAAAGGGCAAATCTTGTTGCGCGTAGACGATACAGCTTCCCGCTCAAAACTGGGCGAGTTCAAGCAAAAACAACTGGCGCTTTCGGCAGAAGTTCATCGCCTGACGTTACAGATAAACGCCAGCAAAACTTATCAATCACCAGACGCTGTTGATGAACGCGCTATAATTTTTCATCGTGATCAGGAAGCAATCTTCATTTCCGAAAAGCTGCAATTGGAAGAGCGTATTTCTATTCTAGAAAGCCAGTTGTTACAAAAACGGCAACTGATGCTTGAGGCCGAAGCAACCATTGATAAGCAAACAGCGGCCCTGAAACTGGCCGAACGCGAGCTTACACTCACAAAACGTCTATTCGCCAAAAAGGCGGTGCCAGAGCTTGAATATCTGAGAATTCAACGCATTGTTGCGGACCTAAAGGGCGAAATTGCAATCATGGGAGCTTCGAAAATCAGAATTTCAGCTGAGGTTGCAGAAGCAGAAAAAAAGATTGAAGCAGAAACTTCCATGTATGTGGCAAAGGCCCGTGAGCGCGTCTCAGCTGTTAACGCGGATCTTTCAGTGGTTTCAGAAAGTTTGAAGGCAGCTGATGATCGCGTTAAGCGGTCAGAATTTCTTTCGCCCGTTTCCGGCATTGTAAACAAGGTCAATGTTGCAACGATCGGTGAAGTCGTTCCCTCCGGCGCAACCCTTGTAGAGATTGTTCCCGCCGATGACACATTGTTGATCGAAGCACGCATCCGACCGGAAGACATCGCTTTTATTCGTCCGCAGTTGAAAGCTATCGTGCGGCTCACCGCTTACGATTACACTAAATTCGGAACACTTGAGGGAATTGTTGAACGAATCGGCGCTGATACAATCACCGATGAAAATAACGAGACGTTCTATCAAGTCGTTATAGCGACTGATGAAATTCCAGAACATTTGAAGATTATTCCAGGCATGATTGCGACCGTTGATATATCGACCGGAGACCGAACAGTATTGGAATATCTGTTGAAGCCTGTCCTTCGGGTTCGCGACGAGGCTTTTCGCGACCCAAAATAGCCACAAATGTTCTGTTATTTCAGGGTGTTTCGAATATTTAAGCAATTAACCAGTCGATAAAAAGTGGGTCGACTTTCTACGTCGATGACGGTATTAAATTTTTAAGGGGCCACAGAAGGTTTTTCTATGGCAAAATACATTCCAAGCTGGGGTGGAACAGCAGACGCTTCAAATGATTTGAGCAATCAAACTACCGCTTACGAGACTGACGGTAGTGAGGCGGTTTCGGTCGTCCAAATTTCTGAGGATGGTTCTGTTTCTATTAGTTCGCCTGAGCTTATGTTTACAGGCGATTATTCGCGCAATTCTGACGACTTAATTCTTTCAAACCATGACGGGCAGATGATCGTAGAGGGATATTTTTCTCACGATGCAGAACCTGCTCTAATTGCGCCAAATGGTGCAGTGCTTGGGTTTGACGTAGTTACAAAATTAGCCGGACCAGATTCACCTGCGCAATATGCGCAGCTTGGTGGCGCGGCAAATACCGCTGCTGATATTGGTAAAATCATCAAGCTTGAAGGCTCTGCAACCATCAAGCAGAGTGATGGTACTGAGAAGTCTGTCAATCTGGGTGACCCTGTATTCCAAGGCGATGTCGTGACCACAGGCAATGGTTCTAACATGGGCATATCGTTTGCCGATGGAACCGTGTTCTCCCTTTCTGAGAACGCAACGATTGTCCTCAATGAACTGATTTATAATCCGCAAGAAACGTCGAACAATTCGATGGTGTTTAATCTGGTGCAAGGAACATTTGTGTTTGCGGCGGGTGCACTGGCAACTTCCGGCGACATGACCATTGAGACACCTGTGGCCACTATGGGTATTCGCGGCACTACTCCAAAGGTTCAGGTTAATTCTGATTTAGGCACAGGAGAATTTTCCATTCTGCCTGATCCCGACACTGGAAAAGTTGGGTCTTACGTGTTGGTCAGCAAGATCACAGGCGAAATTATTGGTCAGGTAGAATCTGTTGGCACTAAATGGATTGTCACCAGCCTGTCACAGGAAGCTGTCGAGATTGGCAAGTCTGGCATTGATTTACTGGATGACAAATCTGCACTTGATGAAATTCGTGAGGTTTTTTCATTAGCTTTGGGAGAGCGTGGATTTCTGGATGGGGCAAACTCATTTCAACAAGTCGCGTTTAACTCTTCGTCATTTGATGGCCGAACTGATGGAGATACCGGAACGACCGCAGATGAGCTTGGCGATGACGAGCGCCCGGGAGACGGCACCGGATTTAGCGATGATCCACCGGAAGTGTTTGACGATGCATACTCTACCGATGAAGAGCTAAGCATCACCGGTGAAAATGTTATTGCAGGGGATGGCACCAATCCGGCAGACTTTGACCCGGATGGCTTCGCCCTGACCATCACTGCTATTAATGGCGATGCTCTAAACTTTTTTAGCAGCACAACTTCAAGTGCCTTTTCTCTATCAACAAATCATGCACAACCCGTCGAATCTCCTCCAGGAGTTGTCGCATCCGTGATCCTGCCCTCAGGCGCATTACTTTTGATCAACACAGCAGGTGACATCACCTATAGTGCAAATGATGCTTATGATTTCCTTGGCTTCAACGACATTGATATCGATACATTCACTTACACAGTAACTGATCTAAATGGCTTTACTGGAACTGCTACCGTAACCGTCACGTTGATGGGTCTGAACGATACGCCAGTTATTACCAATATCGCTACAACTGTTCTTGATGGTGCATTCTCTGAAAATTCGGATACCGCCAATACCACGACTACGCGAACCGCCCTCGGTAATATTACATTTTCCGATATTGATGCATCGGATACGCATACCGCTGATATCGGCTCACCTACGGTTACATGGACACAAGGTGACAGCACCGTCGTTAGCCTAGGCCCTATCGGTGATCTGGCCATCTCTTTGACTGAAACTGCTCCAGCAAGCGGTCCGGTGCTAACTCTGGATGCAAATGGCAATGTTATAGCAACGCCTGATCCGGTTACGGGTGATGTGCCGTGGACTTACACAGTCACCGAAAACGAACTTGATTTTCTCGGAGAAGGCGAAACTCTTGTCATCACCTATCCGGTTACGATTACTGATGACAGCGGAGTAACTACTCTTAGTGGCGATAATGAAGTGCATTCTGTGGTTCAGGATGTCACGATCACAGTCACCGGCACCAATGACCAACCACTGATCAGCGCCATCACGAATAGTGGCCTTTTGACAGAGGTTGCGGGCACCG
>CAZEPF010000006.1:11076-12463 GCA_964514045.1 uncultured Rhizobiaceae bacterium
GTGCTGGAACGCGTCAGCTGAATGCAACAGGCGATATCGAGATTAGTGACGTTGATGACACTGACACGGTTATGGTCACGGAAACATACAATGGCGATATTGCGTGGTCCGGCGGTGCGATAACTGATAACCAGCTAACTGCTGCACAAATTCAAAACCTGATTGACGGGTTTGTGCTTGATGATTTGGGACAGGTTTTAGCAATTGATGATACGACAAACTTAGCTGATACAAGCTGGACGTATTCTACGACAGAAGACCTAAACTTTCTGTCCGCCGGAGAGACGCTGATTTTCTCCTTTGATGTTCTTGTGACAGACGATAGTGGCGCTACCAATGCAGTATCAAGCACTCAAACTGTTACGATTACAATTACAGGGCCAACCGACCCAAATGATCAACCGGTAATCTCTGCCATCACGAATACGGGCTCACTCACCGAAATATCTGGTACGGGTGTTGGTACAACTGAGGTGAGTGACACGGGCACCATCACGATTGAAGATCTTGATGATACTAACAGTGTGCTTGTCACTGAAACATTTAATAATGATTTGGTATGGTCCGGCGGCATAATTGCTAACACACCACTTTCGGCAGCTGACATTCAAGCGCTGATTAATGGCTTCTCAATTGACCAACTTGGAACATCACTAGCGATTGATGATGCATCGAATTCTGCAGACGCTTCGTGGACCTACGCTACAAATGTAGACCTCAATTTTTTAGCAGATGGTGAAACACTCACCTTATCATTTGAAGTCACAGCAACTGATGATAGTGGCACTGCTACCAATACTTCCGCATCTGAAACCGTAACTATTACCATCACGGGCACCAATGATGCACCGACGGTTACGTCGAGCATGGGATCAATGCAAACCCTTACACAGTTTAGTTCATCAATTAGTATGGGCGCTCCTATGCACACAGGGTTGAGTGGCAGCTCTAGCGCAATAGCAAGTCCAACCGTTTCATTATTGACCACATCTGGCTCATTCGACGTTGAAGATGTGGATATTACCGATGTTGTTTCGGTCAATGGTGTCAATGTGGCGACTTCCGGCAATGATAGCGATGCAGCGATACCTACGCCTGCTCAGTTAACGGCCATGTTTACAATCACCCCAACTACTGTGATCGATGGAACAGGCACCACAGGCACTGTTAATTGGGCGTTCAACTCTGGTGCAGAGACATTCAATTATCTTGCAGCAGGCGAAAGCGTCGTCATCACCTACACCGTCACCATTGAAGACGATAACGGCTCCGGCACTAAAGAAGAAATTATCATTACCATAAGTGGTTCAAATGATGCACCGACGGTTACGTCAAGTATGGGGGATACCCAGTCACTTGCAGAGACCAATGCGGCCCTAACAACATC
>CAZEPF010000006.1:12563-37689 GCA_964514045.1 uncultured Rhizobiaceae bacterium
CGTCTTCCCCTTTGATTGATGGAAGTAGCACCACAGGCACAGTCAACTGGACCTTCAACTCCGGCACGGAGACATTTGATTACCTTGCCGTCGGTGAGAGCCTCGTCATCACCTACACCGTCACAATAGAAGACGATAATGGTGCGAGCGTCACGCAGGACATTGTGATTACCGTCACGGGCAGCAATGATGCGCCAACGGTTACGGCAAGTATGGGGGATACCCAGTCACTTGCAGAGACCAATGCGGCCCTAACAACATCGGGTTCCTTCGACATTGAGGACGTGGACACTACAGATGTGGTCTCCATTGACAGCTTTAGCGTGGCAACTTCCGGCAATGATAGCGATGCAGCAGCACCCACATCTGCTGAACTGCAAGCGATGTTCAACGCGCTGCCAGCGATGTCCGGCCCAACGTCTTCCCCTTTGATTGATGGAAGTAGCACCACAGGCACAGTCAACTGGACCTTTAACTCCGGCGCAGAAACTTTTGATTACCTTGCAGTCGGTGAGAGCCTCGTTATTACCTACACCGTTACAATAGAAGACGATAATGGTGCGAGTGTTACGCAGGATATTGTGATTACTGTGACAGGCAGCAATGATGCGCCCACAATGACTGCAGGTGCAAATACTGCCTATAATTATACCGGTGGAGCGCAGGTTATTGATAACACGATAACGGTTGCTGACGCAGACAGTACAATGCTTACAGGTGCAACGGTTACAATCTCGAATAATTTTGACGCTGCGGACCTATTAGGCTTCGTCAACCAAAATGGTATTTCGGGCGTTTATAATGATGCAACTGGTGTTCTGACATTGAGTGGAAATGCCAGTGTGGCTGATTATCAGGCAGCACTTCAATCCGTCACGTTTAATACCACAGGTTCTCCTCCAGCAACTGGAGACCGTGAGTTTACATTCACCACAACGGATGGAACACAAACGAGTACTGGCGTAACCAGCATAATCACAATGCCCTTCTATTTCACAGTTCCTGGCAATTCAGGCACTGCATTTAACGATTTTATAGATGGTACTGCGGGTAACGATGTTATCAATGGCTCAGATGGCAACGACTTTATTTTGGGACTGGGCGGAAATGACATAATCAATGGCGGCGCTGATAACGATGTTATCAATGGTGGCGCGGGAGCGGACAGTCTAACCGGGGGCGCAGGCGCAGACGAATTTGTGTTTGACGGACCTGTGGGTGGTGACATTATTCAAGACTTTGATGTCAACGAGGACTTCATCAATATTGCAGAATTGCTGGATGCCTCGTTTGATCCAAACATGCCGTCTGCCGACATTACTTTCAGCCGGATACCCTCAACTACTAGTAATGATTTGTTCATGGAGGTTGATACGGGGTCCGGTATTGAAACCATTACTTTTGGTGGTAGCGCACCAAACCTCTCAGACACAATCAATGTTGTTTATGATAATTCAGTCTCCCCAATCCAAGTTACGGTCACTGCCTAAATGCTAGTTCTCAACACTACCAATCGTTCATACTCGCGATTTATTTATCTAGTCCTTGCATGTCTTATTGTTGCAGGGATCAGCACACAAAAAAGCTGGGCTACAAATAATGAAGCGGTTGCAGCCGTTTTGAAGCAGTATTTTGATGGCAGCGTTATAAAAGCCTTTCCGCCAAGTGTGGAAAAGAACATTGAGCCGGTTCAGTCGTATTATGAAAGCCGCAATTTCAAACCCGTTTGGACTAGAGACACAGGTCCAAAAGGAAAAGGCAAAGCGCTCTTTCAAGAATTGAAACGTTCGAACGTGCACGGACTTTCCCCGAACTTTTATGGTGTCAGCTATATGGCGCCGCTCATGACGCAGACAAAACCAGATGATTTGGCAACTCTTGATTTGCTAATGACAGCTGCTTTTTTTGAATATGCTCACGACTTGAGAAATGGCCGACTAGGCTTTAGTTCACCGTTTGACGGCAATCAGGTTCCCCCTATAACTTTTCAAGCAAATGACCTTATCAGTGATGCGGCGGATTCTGGAAACCTTAGAAACCTTGCAAGCGAGTTTCTTGGAACAGATGACCGGTACATCAGGCTCATTTCAAAATATGTCGAGTTTCAGCGTATTTCAAAATCTGGCTTGTGGCCTGAAGTCTCCGCAGACGGGCAACCCATAAACAAGGGCGACAAAGACAAGCGCATGGTAGATATCCGTGAACTGTTGATGTTGACGGGCGATTTGCCTGCCGTGTTTGTGGATGGGAGTGACTATCATGACAGCCATTCTACAAATGCGGTTAGCTCTTACCAGCGACGTCATGGGCTAGAGGTTTCTGGAAGAATTGATCCGGTAACGCTGGCTGCAATGGCCGTGTCCATTGAAGGGCGTATGGATCAATTACTGACCAATCTTGAGCGCCGCAGATGGCAAAACCAAGAACTGGACGGCAATCACCTTTATCTCAACCTTGCTGATGGTTCAGCGCGGCTCGTAGTAGACGGAAAGCGTGTTGGATTTCTCGAGTTCGATATAAATCAAACTCTCCAGCAAGTCCCTACTGTGTTTGGGAAAGTTTTAGGCTTGACCAATAATGATGGTCAAACAAGTCTAGAATTCTCTTATCAATCCCGTGAGGGAACCAGCCATACAACTACTTTGCCATTGGCTTTTGATACGCAAAAACACGCCTTGGAATTGCTTTCCCCAATCATGAAACAAGACGGCAATACATTTAACGCGCCACTGGCAATATACGTTACCTATCTTACAGCGTGGGCTAACAAAGATGGTTCTGTGAATTTTCGCCCTGATATTTTTGAGCGCGACCCTACGGTTTCCAAATTGCTCAAAGCAAACTAACACCGTACATTGTTGATGTTCATATCTCATCGAAACGTGGTTTCGATGTCGCTCAACTCAATAATGGTTTCTATTCAGCAATGTCCTATACCCCATTTAACGCGCCTCTTCTTTCTGGTCTGCTTGGCGACATGGAAGCCGCTGCACACTTTGGCGTTAAAGAAGAACTTGCTTCAATGCTTTCATTCGAGCGAAGCTTAGCCTGCGCGCAATCAGAGCTTGGCATGATTTCCGATGATGCCAGGGCTGCGATTGTAGATGCGCTAGAAGAGTTTCAGCCGGACGTTCAAAAACTGTCTGCTCGAACCAGTATTGATGGTGTTTGTGTTCCAGAGCTTATTCGGCAGTTGCGGGAAGCTGTAGGTGATACTCACAGTAAATCACTTCACTATCTCTCCACCAGCCAAGACGTTGTCGATACCAGCGCAATGATGCGGATGCGGGCTTGTACATCGCTTCTTATTGGCCGCCTGAAAACTTGCATCAAACATCTTCACCATATTGCGGCTGACAATAGCGCTCACCGCTTGATGGGCTATACACGGATGCAGGCAGCGCTGGAGATTACCAGTGCTGATCGCATCAACAGCTGGCTCAATCCACTTGAAAACCAGATGCATAAATTGGAAGCGCTGGAATTTCCTATACAAATTGGTGGACCAGTTGGTCGAGCTGATGCCTATGGAGGCAAAGCAAAAGAACTCGCAGAGCGCATCTCTCAAGACCTTGGTCTTAGTAACCCAAAACAAAACTGGCAAAATGATCGCACACCCATGTTTGAGATTTGCAATGCGCTTTGTGGATTGGCTGGCCAACTTGGAAAAATGGGGGCAGATATAAGTCTAATGGCACAGATGGGCCCTGAGCAAATTGTCTTGTCCGGTGGTGGATCATCTTCCGCAATGGCACATAAAAATAATCCAATTGATGCAGAAGCCTTAATCAGCATTGCGCGGTTTAATTCAGGCTTGCTTTCAATCCTACACGGTACGCTTGTTCACGAGCAGGAACGTTCCGGCTCGGCGTGGACGACCGAGTGGATGGTTGTTCCGCAGGTTTTTGTGACAACCGCTGCAGCCTTGCGAAATTCTCATCGGCTTCTTAATTCGATTGAGCGAATCGGATTGGACAAACAATCCTGAAACATAAAAATTGGCCTTAGAAATGAATAGCCCGGCAACAAAGGGGGGAGGATTGTCGCCGGGCTGGTAGCCGGTCCGTGGTTTGGGGGAAGGTAACCGGCTGGGGTACGTATTTGTGAATTATTGGACCAGTGTCATGGTCCCGATACCAACTGCGATGTTCAGACCTTCTTGGACCTGACCACTGAACGGTTGGAGAATTACTGAGCGATCCGAGCCGCCGATCATTGCATTGGCACCAACGCCATACCCTGCAGTTGCTTCAGCAGATAGTCCGCCATAACCGCCAGCTAGTGCGCCTCGATCAAAATCACTGGATGGAGCAAAGACAACCCATTTAATGGTTGTGCGATCTGTTGTTCCAATATCAATGCCGAACTTTTTGACAACGCCTGAATAGATTTCTGTGTAGCCGTTTGTGGAATTGAACAAGCAGTTCATGTCTTTACGAGAACCAACAATAAACCCCGAGCCACTTTCGACATCGCATGATAATACACCAATTCTAATGTTGGTATCGGCGTTTGCGATTGTGCTGTTTAGGGTGAGTGTTCCTGCAAGTGCAAACCCTGCAAGTAAACTTGAAACTGAGATCTTTAGTTTATTGAGCATAATGCCTCCTATGACACAGCGTTAACGCTCAACTGAGAGATGGGTTCCCGAACAAATCAAACTTTTTCTAACATTAACCATAAAACCCCCAGCGAACGAATAGGTAAGATATCACCTATGGGGAAAACTATCAGTTTTTTTCTATATATTTCAAACTCTTACAATATATTATCATCAAGCTTGCTGACCTGCCGGTTGGGCCTGTTTCTGTTCATTTTAGATGAAATCAGATAAGCGTGTAATGTAGGTTCAAATTCAGTTTTTGAGGATTTAATTCATAGAGGGGCGTAATGGCTGAGTTTCTTAACAGCTTTGACATCATGGGTAATTTGGGAATTTCTCCCAATTCATTCTTAAGTAAATGGACTTTGATTCAAGCTGCAATGATCTTATCAGCCTTTCTGATCGCCTTGTTGATCAAAAGACTGAGCGATGGACCCATCCGAAATCAGCTTCGTAAAATCGAAGGCCAACGATCACTCCTACGATATCTCGTAGCTGTTCATAAAAAGCTGGTTTGGTTATTTGCGGCAATCTTTTTGTGGGTGGGGTATCTCATCTTGCAGAATACAACCTGGCCCAGTAACAGCTATCTCATTCGTTTGGCGACTGGATTGGTGACGGCTTGGTTTGTTATTTCCATCCTGTCAAAGATCATTAAAAACCGCTCTGTTTCGCGCATCATAGCAGGTGGCGGCTGGCTATTTGCTGCACTTTATATTCTCGGATTATTGCCTCAAACATTGCAAGCGCTGGATAGAGCTTCATTCAAGATTGGTACAATCAACCTTTCGGTCCTGACAATCCTATCCAGCATATTGCTTCTAACGATTTTGATATGGCTTGCGCTCGCTTTCTCAAAATTTTTGGGAAATGCAATTGATCGCAATGAGGACTTGTCGCCTTCAGTGAAGGTATTGTTGTCAAAACTGTTGCGATTCTTCTTACTTGCACTGGCCGTTATTATTTCACTTGGTGCAGTCGGCATCGACTTTACGGCACTTGCGGTATTTTCCGGTGCAGTGGGTATCGGGATTGGTTTGGGTCTTCAAAAGATTGTTTCCAACTTCCTTTCTGGCCTTATTCTTCTGCTCGATAAATCCATCAAGCCCGGTGATGTAATCGAGATTGATACGGTTTCCGGCTCCACCTATGGATGGGTGCAACATTTGGGCGCTCGATATACCGCTGTCAGAACGCGGGACGGAACTGAGACCCTTATCCCGAATGAAGCGTTTATTGACACTCCGGTTACCAACTGGACGCATACCAATAAGGCGGTTCGCCGGAAACTCCCGATTGGCGTTTCGTACGATACTGATGTCGAAAAAGCGATTGAACTTTGTCTTGAAGCAGTTGTCGATGTCCCACGCGTTTTGAAAGTTCCAAAGGCTGTTTGTCTGGTAAAGGGATTTGGCGATTCATCCGTTGATCTTGAACTGCGCTTCTGGATCAATGATCCGGAAGGCGGTGTGGCAAATGTTTCCAGTCTTGTTTACCTCGAAGTATGGAAACTATTCCAAAAACATAAGATCGAAATCCCCTTCCCGCAGCGTGATTTGAACATCCGCTCCAGTGTTCCGATTGAAGTAAAATCCCCCACATAAAAGTAATTCCTAAATCTGTGTAAAAAACAGTCTGGACAAACCTGTCCAGAGGTGATCAATATTGGACAGCACTGTACAACACCCCTGTGATTACGCGTTATTGTTCACTGTCGGGTCTGATTTAAACTTGGGAGGGTTTCATGAAATCTCATTATCGCGTTGTGGTTATTGGTGGCGGCGTTGTTGGTTCGTCAATTTTGTATCATCTGGCAAAGTTTGGCTGGACAGATGTCTGTATGCTGGAACGCTCGGTGCTGACCGCCGGATCAAGCTGGCACGCAGCCGGTGGTATACATGCGCTTAATGCCGATCCAAACATGGCAGCGCTACAAGCCTATACCATCGACCTGCTATCCGAGATTGAAGAGGAAAGCGGGCAAGATATCGGCCTGCACATGACGGGTGGTTTGACTATGGCGGGTACGCCCGATCGTTGGGAATGGCTTCAATCTGCCTATCGTGTATTTCAGTCCATCGGGATTGAGGACTGCGAACTCGTCACACCGGAAGAAGCACAAAAGCGCTGCCCGATTATGTCCACCGATGGCTTGCTTGGGGGCATGTGGGCCGATCGTGAAGGCTATGTTGATACGACAGGCACTGTTCATGCCTATGCCCGAGCCGCAAAAAACCGCGGTGCTGAGTATTTCGAACACACATCCGTAAAAGACCTGGTGCAAACCAAAGATGGTTGGGAAGTGATCACAGACAAAGGCAATATAACCTGTGAGCATGTGGTGAATGCAGGTGGTCTTTGGGCAAAGCAATTGGGCCGCATGGCAGGGATTGAACTTCCGGTTTCTCCGCTTAAACATCACTACCTGATTTCAGATTCCATTCCCGCTCTTGAAGAAATTGATTTTGAAGTGCCCATGACAGTGGACCTTGAAGGTTTCACCTATATGCGTCAGGACCAGAAAGGCATTCTGGTTGGCATCTATGAAGTAGACCACGAGCACTGGGCAATGGATGGTGCGCCGTGGGATTATGG
This sequence comes from uncultured Rhizobiaceae bacterium, assembly GCA_964514045.1. Taxonomy (GTDB): domain Bacteria; phylum Pseudomonadota; class Alphaproteobacteria; order Rhizobiales; family Rhizobiaceae; genus JAALLB01. The sequence goes on from CAZEPF010000006.1 coordinate 19,762, forward strand.
TATGGAATTGTTCAATGAACAGACAGACCGTATCGAACACGAACTTACCTGCGGTTTTGAACGCTATCCTGTGCTGCAGGAAACTGGCGTAAAAACATGGGTGAACGGCGCCTTCACCTTCTCACCCGATGGCAATCCGCTTGTCGGGCCCGTACCGGGCAAGCCGGGATATTGGTCAGCATGTGCGGTGATGGCGGGCTTTCTGCAAGGCGGCGGCGTTGGAAAATCCTTGGCTGAATGGATGATCCATGGCGAGCCGGAAGCAGACGTTTGGTGCATGGATGTTGCACGCTACGGCAAGTTTGCCGAGAACAAGCAATATATCAAAGAGACAACGGGGCAATTTTACTCTCGCCGGTTTGTGATGACCTATCCAAACGAGCAATTGCCAGCGGGGCGTCCTTTGAAAATGTCACCGGCCTATTCGGACATGAGCGAAGCAGGATGCCGTTGGGGTTGTAGCTGGGACTTGGAAGTCCCGCTCTATTTTGCGCCCGACAAAGACTTCGTGGAAACCCCCACCCTCAAACGGTCCAATGCCTTCGATATCGTAGCGGCTGAATGCAAGAATGTTCGTGAAAATGTCGGCTTGCTCGATATTTCAGGTTTCTCGCGTTATGAGGTTTCAGGCCCTAATGCAGAGCAATGGCTCGATCGCATGATGGCTTCCAAATTACCCGGTCCGGGTCGTGCGCGTCTTGCCCCAATGCTGGGTGAGGATGGCCGTTTGAAGGGTGACCTTACGGTTCTAAATTGGGGCGATGGCACATGGTGGATCATGGGATCCTACTACTTGCGTGAATGGCATATGCGTTGGTTCAATGACCACTTGGATAAGGGCGTGAACGTTCGTGATCTGGGTGAGGAAATGGTCGGGTTTTCACTTACCGGACCAAACTCGCGCAAAGTAATCGAGAAGCTTTGCCATCAAGATATTGGCTCCCTGCCCTTCATGGGATGTGGCGACTTTGACGTTGGCATGGTGCGCGCAAAAATTGCCCGCATGTCAGTTGCGGGTGAATTGGGTTATGAGATCAACTGCAGAATGGGCGACCACATCAAGCTGCGTAACATTCTGCTTGAAGCAGGTGCAGAGTTCGACATGAAAGAGTATGGCTTTAACGCCATGCTTTCGCTTCGCTTGGAAAAATCTTTCGGCATTTGGACGGCAGAATTTACTCAAGGATACACACCGGGCGAAACCGGAATGGACCGTTGGATTGCTTGGGAAAAGGGTGACTTCATTGGTAAGCAAGCTGCAATCGCAGAACGTGACGGTAATGGACCTTCCAAGCTTTTGGTCACATTGGAGGTCAATTCCACCGATGCGGATGCAAGTGGCTTTGAACCTGTGTGGGCCAATGGCGAAAAGATCGGCTTCGTAACGTCCGGCGGCTACGGACATACAACGGGCAAGTCACTCGCAATGGCATTGATACAGCCTGACCACGCCAAAGTGGGTACTGATCTTACCGTTCACATCGTAGGCGTGGAATGTGGTGCTACCGTCATTGAAGCATCACCCTATGATCCTACAGGTAAGGCCATGCGCGGATGAGTGATATACCCTCAAACACGCAAGAAGAAATACCAAAGCGACGACGCTCCGGCGGACGCAATAGCGCCTTGCGAGGTGCTGGTGCACCGTCTGCACGAAAGGTCAATTATCACACACTAAAAAACCCTTTCACACCGCAAAAGGTTTTTACCGACGACCGCATTGAGGCAATTCACGAAACATCGCTTCGGGTTCTGGAAGAACTTGGGATGAAGGTTCTCTTGCCTCAAGCGCGTGAACTGTACCAACAGGCGGGGGCAACGGTCGATGAAGACCAAGAGATGGTATTTATCGGACGCGATATGGTTGAGGCTGCCCTTGCGACGGCACCTAAGTCCTTCACCCTGCATGGAGCCACCCGCAACCATGACCTGAAAATGGAGCTTGGTACGCTCGCGTTTCAATCCGGTGCCGGATGTCCCAATATCACAGATCGTATTCGGGGCAGACGGCCGGGCAGTCTTCGCGATGTGCATGAACTAACGAAGCTCGTACAACATTTTGATGCAATCCAGATGCTCAGTCCCGGAGTTGAACCACAAGATGTTGAACCCAATCTACGGCATTATGCTTTCACCAGAGCGCAGTTAACACTGTCGGAAAAAATACCTTTTATTTTTTCACGCGGCACACCGCAAGCCGAAGAAGCCTTTGAGATGCTGGTGAATTTTCGTGGGCTTTCGGATGAAGAATTTCGCAGAAAACCTCATACTTACACCATCATCAATACAAACTCCCCACGGCAATTGGATATTCCAATGGCGCAAGGGCTGATTGATTTTGCGCGATATGGCCAGCCCTCCATCATCACACCATTTTGCCTGATGGGTGCAATGGCGCCAGTATCGGTGGCAGGAGCGTTGACCCTAAGCCATGCCGAAGCACTCGCCGCAATTACGCTCACTCAATTGGCCAATCCCGGCGCGCCCATTTTATATGGGTCATTTTCTTCAAATGTAGATATGAAATCCGGCGCGCCCGCGTTTGGAACGCCTGAGCAATTTCAAGCCAGTCTGGCAACGGGCCAGCTTGCCAGATTGCTTGGCCTGCCTTTTCGAAATGCGGCAGGATGTGCTGCCAATACCAATGATGCACAAGCTGCCCATGAAACCCAAATGAGTGCGTGGGGTGCAATCCAAGGTGGCTCAACGGTAGTGATTCATGCAGCAGGATGGATTGAAGGTGGCCTGACATTTTCCATGGAGAAATTTATTACTGATATGGAGATGGTGCAGATATTTGCAGAACTTTGCGCAGGCAACAGCGCAGACGATGCGGACATCGCTTTCGATGCTCTGAAAGAAGTGCAACCGGGCGGTCACTTTTTCGAATGCCAACATACGATGGAACGGTATTCGACTGCCTTTTACGAACCTCTTGTAGCTGACTGGTCAAACTTTGGAACATGGACAGAGCGCGGTGAAGAAGACGCCACCACGCGTGCCACAAAAATCTGGCAAACTATTGTAGATGGTTTTGAAACACCAAAATCCATTGATCCGGACCGTGTAGAAGCTCTAGATGAATACATCGCTAAAAGCTCTGCCGCAGGCGGCGCTGCGCCAGAAAGCTAGACGTTTCATTATGGAAGATACAATTATTCTCCACCGCGATGACCCTGACAAGGATCCTCTTGTTGGCCATGTCAAAGTAACCCGAGAAGACTGGATCAATGTCGCGCGGCATATCCTTATCAATGAAGGCATCAATCAGGTAAAAGTGCTGACGATCAGTGATCGTCTAGGCGTGTCGCGTTCAAGTTTTTACTGGTATTTTGAAAATAGAAAAGACTTGCTGGACGGGTTGCTGAAAGAGTGGGAACAACGCAACACTTCGACCATTCAGAAAAACTGCGAAATGCCTGCGACTTCCATCAACATGGCGGTTTGCAACTTCTTTCGGTGTTTTATCAACCCGGAACTTTTTGACCGCGGGTTAGACTTTGCGGTACGTGAATGGTCACGCCGTAACAAGGACCTTCGCGAACGACTGGATGAGGCAGATAGTCTGAGAATAAACGCAGTTACGGCGATGTTTTCCAGATATGGATATAATCCAACCACTGCGGGAGCGCGGGCACGTATTTTGTATTATATGCAGCTTGGCTATCACGCACTTGATGTCACAGAATCTATGGAAGAACGCATCGATCGCCTCGCCCCTTATCTCGAAGGCTTCACTGGTGAAACACCGACGCATGAAGAGGTTGCAGAAGTGATTGCATATGCACGCGCAATCGCGGATAAGAACGGCGAGTAGTTAGGGTCAGGACCCAGTAACACGAAAGTAAGCCGTGATGGGCGATATATCTGAGGGAATGCAACAGGCGTTTAGCCTAATACTTTCGTTTGATCCCGAACTGTTCGAGATCATTTTCCTCTCGCTTAAAGTAACCGTATCAGCCGTTCTGATTGCTTCACTTATTGGCATGCCGCTTGGCGCATGGATTGCGGTAACGCGCTTTCGCTATCGCCGATTTGCAATATCAATACTGAACGCATTGATGGGATTGCCCCCTGTTGTTGTGGGTCTTGTGGTTTACATACTGCTGTCACGCTCAGGGCCATTTGGTGTTTTGGGTCTGCTGTTCACACCAACGGCCATGATCATTGCACAGGTGATCATTATCACTCCACTAATCGCGTCAATCACTCACCAAGCTATTCGAGAGTTGTGGGCCGAGTATCACGACCTGCTGATCTCACTGAACACTACAAAATGGCAGCGCATTCGCACTCTGTTATCTGATTCAAGGCGCTCGCTGATCACCGCAGCATTGGCTGGATTTGGTCGCGCGATTGGTGAAGTGGGAGCAATTATGATTGTAGGCGGGAACATTGATCACGTAACCCGTGTTTTAACGACCGCTATTGCGCTGGAAACCGGCAAAGGTGATTTTGCGTTCGCATTGGCATTGGGCTTCATTCTGATTGCTCTATCCATAGTGGTCAGCATTTTGATCCACTCGTTTTCACAAACAGAGCGTTCCAGCAGATGGTAGATCAAACACGTCATACCCAATTGAACGGGGCAATCGTTCGCAAGCGAGGAGCGCAAATCCTTGGCCCCATAGATCTGGAATTAGTAGACGGCGAAACCACTATAATTCTTGGCCCCAATGGTTCTGGTAAAACGACTTTGCTGCGCGTGTTACAGGGCTTGGAAAAACTCCGTGAAGGCTCCATCGAACGCACTAGCAATGCTCAAAGCATGGTGTTTCAAAATCCAGTTTTGTTACGCCGTTCCGTGTGGGAAAATTTGATTTATCCATTAAAACTACAATCCGTATCAAAAGACGAACAGCAAGCTTTAGCCAATGACTGGCTGATGCGGATTGATCTTGCGGATGCAAAGAACCGGAATGCTTCCATGCTTTCAGGTGGCGAAAAACAAAAGCTTGCCCTCGCACGCGCCTTGATCACAAAACCTGATTTACTCTTGCTGGACGAACCTACTTCCAACCTTGATGGTCGCTCGACACGCGAGATTGAAAAACTTATCGAAACAGCAAATGCAGAAGAAGTGACTGTGTTGATGGCAACGCACGATATGGCACAGGCCAAACGTCTTGCGCAGCGTGTAGTCTTTTTGCACAAGGGCGAACTTCTAGAACATAGTTTGGCAAGTGAGTTTTTTGCCTCGCCTAAAACTACACCGGCAGCAGATTTTCTTAAAGGTGATTTGTTAGAATGAACCGCTTCACAAAACTGATTATCATCATCGCCATTTTGTGTTTTCCGTCTCTTGTACGCGCTGATGAGCTGCGGCTTGCGGTAACAACTTCGTTTTATAATTCCGGCCTTTCAGAAATTCTCCTGCCACCTATCAAACAAGACCTCGGGTTTGATATTCAATTGCTGGTTGTCGGCACAGGGCAAGCATTAAGGCTGGGAAAAGCAGGTGACGTGGACGCGGTGCTGGTCCATTCAAAAGCTGCAGAACTGGCCTTTGTGCAGAGCGGCTATGGCACGCATCGTCGCGAGATTATGTATAATGATTTTGTGATTGTTGGACCTAATTCTGATCCGGCGAACATACAAATGCTTACAGATGTTACTGCCAGTTTTGCTGCTATTAGGGACAGTAAATCTTTGTTTGTCAGCCGTGGCGATGATAGCGGAACACACAAGAAAGAACTTGGACTATGGCAAGGTGCCGGACAAGACGCTATCCGTTTTAGTCCCGATTGGTATCGCGCTATTGGAGCATCAATGGGAGCTGCTTTGAACGTTGCAAGCGGTATGAATGCCTACTTATTAACCGACCGCGCGAGCTGGATAAATTTCGGTAATAAGGGTGATCTGCGTATCTTGTTCGAAGGCGATCATAGGCTGTTTAATCAATATGCTTATTTGCCAGTGAGTCAGAAAAGGCACCCACACGTAAAATCAGAACTCGCCGCAAAGCTGGAAGCGTGGCTGACGGGCGAGACAGGTCAAAGCCTTATTGCGAATTACAAACTGGGCGGGGAACAATTGTTTGTTCCCAACGCCAAACCCGTTCAATAAGGTTTTACTCAAACACGATCTCCGGCCCTGAACGGTTTGAAGCGCCAATTCCTGCCATGACCTTTTCAGCGATAGACTTATACGCTTTTGCATGATCGCTATCTGGCATGGAAACCACAACCGGACTACCCTGATCAGAATTAGTTCGGATATCCATGTGAAGTGGCACTTCGCCCAAGAATTCCATGTCCAGTCGGTTGGCCTCATCACGCGCGCCGCCATGTCCAAAAATATCTGAACGCTCCCCGCATTTAGGGCATATGAACGTGCTCATATTTTCGATCAGGCCAAGGATTGGAACATCAACCTTCTTGAACATGTTCAAGCCTTTTCGTGCATCAATCAGAGCAATGTCCTGTGGCGTTGAAACAATAACAGCGCCAGCCAGTGGAACCTGTTGTGCCATGGTCAATTGCACATCACCAGTGCCGGGTGGCATATCGACAACCAGCACATCAAGATCACCCCATGCGACTTCCCGCAACATTTGGGTAAGTGCCGAGATCACCATAGGCCCACGCCAGATCATGGGAGATTCCTCATCCACCAGAAAGCCCATCGACATGACCTTCATGCCAAACGCCTCTAACGGGTCTAACGTTTTACCTTTTGCCGTTGGCTTGTCCTTGACGCCCAACATTCGTGGCATAGAAGGGCCATAGATATCTGCATCCAGAATACCAACAGAAAGTCCCTGCGCTGCAATGGCAAGCGCAAGATTGACCGTTGTGGTCGATTTGCCAACACCACCCTTGCCTGAAGCAACAGCAATAATTGATGTAACGCCCGGCACCGCAGCTTTGCTTCTTGGTGACCCACTTTGCGGTGCTGTTCTTGGCTGAGCAGGTGCAGGACTGGCAGCAGGTGCCGAACCCTGTTTACGTTCAGCAGTCATTACAGCGGTTACAGAAGATATACCTTGGATTTCAGATACGGCATTTTCAGCTGCCAAACGTAATGGCTCTAAGCGTTCTGCCTGATCAGCCGGAACCTTGAGAGAGAAAATGACTTTGCCTTCATTGACCAAAACATTCTCAATCATTCCTGCACTGACAATATCGCCACCCTTAGGCGTAAGACTAATTTTGGAAAGAGTTTCGAGAACCTGTTCCTTGAGATTATCCGACATGACAAACCTTCTTCGTTATTCCAAACACATATGGGCAAAGAACCTAAATGCCAACCGCGAATTGCCGCATCAAGTGATGAGTGAAACCATAATTTGCATGAATTGATTTCATATGAGACATGATAGGAAGGGTTTGACCCTTAATCGCGGCATTACTACAGGATCAAGAATGAAAAAACCTGCTCTCAAACGTTCCGTTGCTGACATGGTTGCGCAAGCACGTAAAAAAATCAAAGAGATCGAAATTGATGAATTGAAGTCCTTAGCCAAAGACGAGAACACGATTATCGTTGATATTAGAGATATCCGTGAACGTCAGCGGAGCGGGTTTATTCCAAATAGTTTTCATGCACCACGCGGAATGATTGAATTCTGGGTTGATCCTGACAGTCCTTATTTCAAAGAGATTTTTGCCGAGGACAAGAACTTCGTTTTCCATTGCGCATCCGGTTGGCGTTCAGCACTAACAGCTGCAACATTACAAGACATGGGATTTGAAGCTTCCCATGTACGCGAGGGTTTTTCCGGTTGGGAAAAAGCTGGCGGAGAAATTGCGTTTCCAGAACCTAAATAGGAATTCTAATGTCTGCTGTTACCGTAGAAATTGATGAAAATATTGCCACCGTCTGGGTGGAAAACCCACCCGTAAATGCCCTGTCACATGCCGTACGCGATGGCATCGAAAAAGCATGGCATGAGCTGGAAGCCAATAAAGCAATCAACGCTGTCATCCTTGCCTGTCGTGGCAGAACATTTATTGCTGGCGCGGATATTCGCGAATTTAACCAAACTCCAAAAGCCCCGCATTTGCCGGACCTTATCCAAACGATTGAAAAATCCACCAAACCATGGATCGCAGCGGTTCACGGGACAGCACTGGGCGGCGGTTGCGAAATTACATTGGGCTGCCATTACCGTGTTGCCGTACCCTCAGCAAAATTTGGACTGCCGGAAGTTCACCTTGGATTAATCCCGGGCGCTGGCGGAACAGTGCGCCTTCCCCGCGTTGTTGGTGTTGATCAGGCTGTTTCCATGGTAACTTCCGGCAAGCCTATCAGCGCTACCCAAGCCCATGAAAACGGATTGGTGGATGCACTTGCACCAGAGGCAGAACTGGTTGAGTTTGCACGTGCCTTTGCTCAGGAAAAAACTAGTGCATCTTTGCCCATCGCTATTTCAAAACGGGCAGTAGCTGAACCACCAAGTCCGGAAACTGCAGCAGCAATTCTTGAGAGCGTGGCTAAAAAAGCAAAGGGACAACTTTCACCTGTAGAAGCGGCAGCATCTGTCTTGGATGCCGTGACGCTTTCATCAGAGCAAGCGCTATCAAAAGAGCGCGAACGTTTTATGAAATTGAAAGAAAGCGAACAATCAGCGGCCCTGCGTCATGTGTTCTTTGCTGAAAGGCAAACCTCAAAAGTCAAAGATATTGAAGGCATAGAACCAAAAACGATCCAACATTGCGGTGTCATTGGCGGCGGAACAATGGGTGCGGGTATTGCGGCATCCATGCTGTTGGCTGACTTCAACGTCAGCATGATCGAGCGGGATAGTGCTGCCGCAGAAGCAGGACATCAACGTGTTGCGAAGATTTTGGAAAGCAGTCATTCGCGCGGTTTAATCTCTACGGATAAGTTGGAGGTTTTACAATCAAACTTCCAAGCAAAGGCAGAATATTCCGCACTTGCATCTGCTGATATGGTTGTGGAAGCCGTGTTCGAAGATATGGATGTGAAGAAATCCGTATTTGCGGAGCTTACCAACGTATGTAAGCCCGATGCAATTTTAGCGTCGAATACATCCTATCTTAACGTCAATGAAATTGCGTCTTCTGTGCCCTACCCTGATCGGGTATTGGGGCTACATTTCTTCTCACCTGCCCACATCATGAAACTAGTCGAAGTGATCAAGACGGACACCGTATCGCCTGAAGTCTTGGCGACAGGATTTGCTGTTGCAAAGAAAATGCGGAAAGTCCCTGTATTATGCGGTGTCTGCGATGGATTTATTGGCAATCGTATTTTGGCGAATTACCGCAAACAATGTGACTATATGTTGGAAGATGGTGCTTCACCTCAGGACATTGATGCCGCTATGCGCAACTTTGGGATGGCGATGGGCCCGTTTGAAATGCAGGACATGGCTGGCCTTGATATCGGCTGGGCCAACCGCAAACGGCTTGCACCCACACGAGACCCAAACGAACGCTATGTGAAGATCGCAGACCGTATCTGTGAGTTGGGCAGGTTTGGACAAAAAACCGGATCGGGCTGGTATGAATATCCTCAAGGTTCCAAGAAGGGAATTCCCGATCCCTTGATTGAAACTATTATCAACGAAGAACGCGAAGCAGCAAGTATTACACCTCGAACATTTACGATGAGTGAAATACAAAGCCGGATACTTCAAGCCATGGTATCAGAGGGTCAGCAAATCCTTGATGAAAGAATTGCTAGATCTGCTTCTGACATCGATATGGTATTTATTCTTGGCTATGGCTTCCCCCGCTGGCGCGGAGGGCCAATGTTTGCCGGAGGCGTAAAGGACGACGCGTAAGCTTATTTATCCATCTTCACGTTTTGTGTTTGCTGGCCCAACCCTTCGATGCTCAATTGCATGACATCGCCAACTTTAAGGAATTTTGGTTTTGGCTTGATCCCGGCGCCAACACCGGAAGGGGTGCCTGTAGAAATCACGTCACCGGGATAAAGCGTAAACATTTGCGATAGGTGCGAGATAATTTGTGCAGCGGTGAAAATCATATCTGAGGTATGGCCGTCCTGCATTCGCTTGCCATTTAAGTCCATGGTCAGGCTCAAATTTTGCGGGTCTTTCACTTCATCTCGCGTCACTAACCATGGACCAAGAGGGCCAAACGTGTCGCATGACTTTCCTTTGGTAAACTGGCCGGACATTTGTTTCTGAAACGTCCGTTCAGATACGTCATTACAAATGCAATAGCCTGCAATATATTTTAGGGCATCTGCTTCACTGACATATTTTGCCTTGAGGCCAATCACAACAGCCAGTTCAACTTCCCAATCCGTCGTCTTGGACTTTCGCGGCAATACTACATTGTCATTGGCACCGACAATTGCTGAATTAGCCTTCATAAAGAGCATCGGATGTTCTGGCAATTTAGAGCCGGTTTCTGCTGCATGGTCTGAATAGTTCAAACCGATGCACATAAGTTTTCCTATATCGCCAACACAAGGGCCAAACCTTTGTTTGCCTTTTACGAGCGGAAGATCACTCGCCTTTAGTTTTTTCAATTTGGAAATTTGAGACATTGTAGAACTGGAAATATCATCAATGTGAGCCGACAGATCGCGTAGTTTTCCATCTCCATCAATCATTCCGGGCTTTTCTTGTCCTGACTTGCCATACCGAACCAGTTTCATATCTCATGCGCTCCAAATTATTGTGTACCTAATGGCTAACTTGAAGGAGAGCATGTGTCCAGAAACAAAAAGAGCGGGAGACTAGCTCCCGCTCTCAATAATCAACTCTAACCAAATTTAGTTGGAGTATTTAGCGATCAGTTCTTTTGCTTCTGCGAGAAGTGCGTCACCGTCAATGCCCTTGGACTTCATGTCGGCAAGCCACTCGTCATAGACAGGTTGTGCAGCTTCTTCCCAAGCTTTCAGATCTTCGCCTGCAAGCGTGATGATATTGTTGCCAGCGCCCGCAGCACTTTTGCGCGATGGGGCATCTGCTGCAGCCATAGTCGAACCAGCAAAGACAGAAAACTCCTCACCGGAATTGTCATCAATTGCCTTTTTAAGATCATCCGGCAGGCTGTCATACTTGGCCTTGTTCATAGCAAGAACAAACGTCAGCGTGTAAAGCGCTTTGCCTTCAAACTCGGTATGGTTCTTTACAAGCTCAGGCACTTTTAATGCACCTGTGACTTCCCAAGGAATTGTCGTCGCGTCGATAACACCTTTTGACAAAGCTTCAGGTACAGCAGGAACCGGCATACCGACAGAAGTCGCGCCAAATTTTTCAAACAGGGTTGTGACCATGCGACCACCGCCACGCACCTTCACACCCTTGATATCATCAACGCTACGGATTGGTTTGTTTGAGTGAATAACACCAGGACCATGAACCCAAGTTCCTAGGATTTTCACATCCTTGAAATCTTCCTGCATATGTTTCTCAAACATTTGCCAATATGCACGAGACGCAGCCCCTGCATCTGTCATCATGAATGGGAGTTCAAAAACTTCCGTTCGCGGATAGCGACCCGGTGTGTAACCCACCACCGTCCATACAATGTCTGCCACACCATCAATTGCCTGATCCATAAGTTCAGGTGGCTTACCGCCCAGCTGCATGGATGGGAAATGCTGGATAGCAAGTTTGCCGCCGGAAGATTTCTGAACTTTCTCTGCCCAGACATCCAAGATGAGCTTTGGCACATTTGCTTGCTTCGGCAAGAACTGATGCATTTTCAGCGTCACGTCCTGCGCCCATACGGACCCTGAAAGGGCAGCAGAGACGGCGAGTGCCGATGCAATCGTTGTTAGCGTTTTAATTAGTTTCATGGAATTCTCCTCCTGTGATTCAAACTAGTATGTTGGTCTTATCGTATCCTAATTTTGGTGTTTCGCACCACCAAAAACTTGAATTAATTCTGCCCGTTCATTCAATGTCTGAATGTCAAAGCCTGCAATTTTTTTGTACTTGGCAGCATGCGCCTCCAATTCACCGCGTGGCACAACCGTTTCAATATCGTCAAACTTGCCAGCGCATCTATCCTCAACCAATTGCATGATTGCATCTGGCCCGCTGCCACGGTTGGCTAACGTGACTTGCGTGGTACGTGGTCGCGTTTCTTCTTCGTACTCGACAAGCGCCTTATTGGTTACGCCATGCTTTTGAAATTTTAACCCGACTATTCGCGCATCCATAATTGCCTGGCTGGCACCGTTGGAGCCCACCGGATATGTCGGGTGTGCCGCATCCCCCATCAGGGTTACATTACCAAAGGTCCACTGGTTTATTGGATCACGGTCAACCATCGGATATTCGTAAACTGTATCAGTTGAACCAATAAGATCGGGCACGTTCAACCAGTGAAAATTCCAGCCCTCAAATTGCGGAAGAAACTCATTGGTATCTGCCGTGCGGTTCCAATCCTCTTTGCGCCAGCCTTGAGCTGGATCACGTGTGAGTTCCGCAATCCAGTTGATGGTTGATATCCCATTTTCATCGGACTTGCTGATCGGATATGCAACGATGCGCTGAGTGTCATGGCCCGCCAATACCATTGATGCGCCAGACAAAAACTTATGCGCTTTTGTGGTGCCACGCCAAAGCACTGCTCCACCCCACACCGGATCCCCTTCGTCAGGAACCACTTGCTTGCGAATTGCCGAATGAATGCCATCACAAGCAATGAGAATATCTCCATTCACACTCTGTTTTGTTTGAGAGTTGCCTGCTTCCAAAAGAAGTTCAACGTGGTCATCTGATTGATGAAAGCCCACTGCCTTATGGTTGCTCACCACGGCATTTGGTCCAACACGATCCACTAAGGTATCATAGAGCATCATCTGGAGTTTGCCGCGGTGGATGGAATATTGCGGCCAGTTATATCCAGCCCAAGTACCCCTTTGCTCTGTCCAGATTTCTTTTCCCGTCTTTGTATAAAATCCATAATCCCGCGTTTTAACGCCGATCTCATCAAGCTGATTTTCAAAGCCCAACGCATAAAGTTCACGCACGGCATTGGGTTGAATATTGATGCCAACACCCACAGGCTGCATGGTCTCGGCCCGCTCAAAAATCTGGAAGGGCATTCCCAGTTGATGCAGGGTCAGTCCAAGCGTTAAACCCGCTATGCCCGCACCAGAAATCAAAATCATCATTCTTTCGCCGACGCTATGATTGAACCTAGAGCTTCAATATCACCAATGTCATTTGCCAGCAAAAGCACCAGTCGCGCATTGAGTTCATGACTTTCAGTGTCGCTGAGACCATCATGCGCTTCCATCAACATTTGATAGAACGTGTCGCCGTTCGCGCCCAATTGGTCCTTTACGATTAAGCTCTCATCCATTGATCACAGCCTTTTCTTCGTTGCCTACAAATACAGCGCGAAGAACATCACTCACTGAATGGATGGTTTGGGTATTAAACGAAGCCATTACATGCCCGTCAGGACGGAACAGATAAGCGATATCGTTTCCATAGCGCTCTTGGAGATAGGAACCATCGGACTCAAAAACAGTATATTCAGTAGTTGTTTGATTGATGCCTATACGCTCAATGCCAGCAATATCAGGCAAGTCAATTTCACCTATTCCCATCAGGACAAACCGCCCCTGAATAAGACCGACGAGTGATTGTCCTTCTGCAAGCGGCGCATCCATAATGGCTGAACCTGCTTGCAATTTGCCTGGGCCATTAACCTGTAAATAGCATTCTTCCAGTGAGCATGGCACAGACAGCCGACCTGAATTGATCAGTTTTCTTGCAAAGGGTTGATTGGCTGCAAGTCTCAAAACTTGTGCGCGGAACATATGTTCCACATTGGACTTTGGCGTCATGAAATTCGTCGCGCGAGACGAGTTCATGATGTTCTCTTGTGAGGCTAAAATGCGTTCTTCATTATAAGTCTCCAGTAGACTGTCTGAGGCTTTTTCTTGAAGAACCAATGCCAGTTTCCAGCCCAAATTGTCCACATCCTGAATGCCGCCATTGCCACCGCGCGCACCAAACGGACTAACCACATGCGCACTGTCGCCGACAAAAATAACACGGTCATGCACAAACCGTTCAAGGCGCGCGCACCTGAATTTATAAACGCTTTTCCAATCAAGTTTGAAAGGCTTCTCGCCCACCATAGCTTTGATGCGCGGAAAGACGTTTTCGTCTTTAGCTTCTTCCACTGCATCGGCTTGCGGCCCTAATTGCAGGTCAATGCGGTAGATATTGTCCGGTTGTTTATGCAGTAGCGCAGATTGACCTTTATGGAAATCAGGCTCGAACCAGAACCACCGTTCCGGCGTATCAGTGCTAAACGGACTTTCCTCCATTTCCACATCTACGATTAAAAACTGCTCTTCAAACGTTTGGCCTTCGAAGGCGAGATTCATACGTTTGCGGGTGGCAGATCCTGCCCCGTCACACGCCAATAGGTAATCAGCTTCCAACTCATACAGTCCATCGGGCGTTTCGATTTCAAGCGACACATGATCGGCATGGTTTGTGTGATTGGTAACTTTGTTTTTGAATCGAAGGTCAATCAGGTCCGGAAACTCAAGCGCTCGCTCAACCAGATATTGCTCGACATAATATTGTTGCAGATTGATGAAAGCTGGATAGGTGTGTCCCGCTTCTGGCTGAAGATCAAAATTATAAACTTCATTGCTGCCATGAAACAGGCGACCAATTTTCCATGTCACCCCTTTGGACAGCATTCGCTTTCCAACACCAAGCCTGTCGAAAATTTCCAACGTGCGCTTGGCCCAACAAATTGCACGCGATCCAATTGAGACCACATTATTATCGTCCAGCACGACGCTTGGCACGCCCTTCAACGCAAGATCAATCGCCATTGCCAGCCCAATAGGCCCAGCGCCCACAATCGCCACACGATGACGCTGCTCTTTTTGGTCCAATCCAGCAGGGCGTTGATATTCGAAAGGCGTATATTCGTAACGTGACATCGCTAGTGATTACCCCTGTAATTCTTCCCACATTTCAATGTCACGCTTGTCTGTCCAGATGCGCGGATGGGCGATGCCGCGTGCTTCGTCATAGGCACGCGCCACATTAAACGGCAGGCAATGTTCGTAGATCGCGTAATCTGCAAACTTTGGATCACACTCGGCACGCACCGCGTCCCATGCTTCTTTCAGAGAACCCCCACGGGCTGCTACTTTTGCGGCAGGTGCGTAGGTGGATGCAACAAAATCACGTGTGCTCTCAATCGCCTTATTAACCATTTCAGTGCCAACCAGCGCATCCCCACGACCCGGTGCAATTGCATCAACGCCATAGGCTTTGATTGCATCAAGCGTGTTACTCCAATCAGCGAAATATCCGTCGCCGCAGTAGCAAGCTGAATGATATTCCACGATATCGCCTGTAAACATCACGTTTTGATCAGGTACATGAATGACTGCATCACCCGCCGTATGCGCACGCCCAATGTGTTTGATATCAACACGACGATTGCCAAGATAGACGGTCATGGAATCCGAGAATGTTGACGTAGGCCAGGTCAGACCTGGGATGCTTTCATGCCCTTCGAACAATCGTGGAAAGCGTTGAAATTCACTGTCCCAATCTTCTTGACCTCGTTCGGCCACCATGCCGCGGGCTGCATCACTCATGAAGATCTGAGGCGCTTCATAGGCAGCCGCCCCCAATACGCGCCGCGCATGATAATGGGTCAATACCAGCTGAGAGATCTGCTTGTCGGTGACTTCACGAACTTTCTCTATCACCTTATTTGCAAGACGAGGCGTTGCCTGAGCTTCCACAATCATAACGCTGTCATCGCCAATAATAACGCCAGAGTTTGGATCGCCTTCAGCCGTAAACGCCCATAGCCCCTCGCCTATCTCATCAAACGTGATGTTCTTTTCTGTCATGTCACCTTGTGACGCAAATGCTTTAGCCATAAATCTATCCTTTAAACGGGTCTTCCAGTGCAGGCAGAATTTTACCCACACATTGACCAAATCCAATTTTGTAATCTTCACCGCGCGCTGCACCTGTTAAGACGAGCGTATCTCCATCTTCAAGAAATGTGCGCGTCTCACCTGTGTCTAGGGTCATCGGTTCTTTGCCGCCCCAGCTTAACTCCAGCATGGAGCCGCGGTTCTCTTTTTGCGGGCCAGAGATTGTGCCGGAGCCTAGAAGGTCTCCCACATTCATAGGCGATCCAGCGGTAGCATGATGGGCCAATTGTTGAGCGGATGAATAATACATCTCGTTATAATTGGTGTTTGTGATGATCGTTGCATCTTTAGCTTCGGGCGCGATGCTTACGGATAATTCAATATCATAAAGCATCGGACCACTATCCTTGAGGTGATCAAGCAATTCAAATTCGCGCTCCGGTGTATCACAGGCAAATGGCTCAAGGGCCTCTTTCATGACAATCCAAGGACTGATTGAGGTGGCAGTTGCTTTTGCCTGAAACGGGCCAAGCGGTTGATATTCCCATGCCTGAATATCGCGTGCCGACCAATCGTTTAACAAAACATATCCGAAGATCATATCATTAGCCTGTTCAACACTAACAGGACCATGACAGGGTTGACCTACGACCGCGCCCATCTCCAGCTCAAAATCAAACCGCTTACTTGGCAGAAACGATGGCATTTCGTGGTTAGGGCTTTTTAATTGCCCCCAAGGTCGGTTAAAATCCGTGCCTGAAACATACACCGATGAGGCACGTCCGTTATACCCGATAGGAATGTGCAGCCAGTTTGGTGGGAGCGCGTTTTCCGCACCACGAAACATTGTACCCACATTCGTAGCGTGATGGCGGCCTGCATAAAAGTCCGTATATTCTGCAACCGTAAACGGCATGTGCAGCGTGACATCAGATTGCGAGACGAGGCATTCTTGCGTGATCATTTTGTCTTCTGCATCAGCGGATAATATATGCAAAAGCTGGCCGCGCAGTTCTTTCCAGATGGCAGGGCCAGCATTCATCACTGCATTCCATGATGCTTCTGCAAACAGGGCATCACGCGATAACGAGATCAAACCTTTTGCCTCTGCTGCTGCACAATCCAAAATCATGTCACCAATCGCAACACCGCACGTTGGGGCCTTGCCTTGTGAGGAGAACACCCCACACGGCAGGTTGTTGAGCGGAAAATGGGTGTCCGCATTGTTTGCACTTTTCACCCATGAATTTAGTCTTTGTGTCATGAAACTTCTTTCGCATCAGATTGTTTATCAGGATGTGCAGCCATAATTTCCGGCACATCCAGACACTGTTTTTCAATTCTTGAAATTGCAGGAAACGGGGTCAGATCAACATCCCATCGCCTTGCATTATATACCTGCGCCACAATGCATAAATCCGCTATATTCGGCATATCTCCAAATGCAAAACTGGTACTTTCCGGCAGGATTTTCTCAATCGCAGTGAACGCATCCACCATCCAGTAATGCATCCAGTCCTGACAATCATCAGCCGAAGCATCAAAGCGTTGCTTTAATTGCCCGATGACCCGTAGGTTGTTAACGGGGTGGATATCAAGCGCAACGATATGGGCAATGCCAAGCGTTTTTGCCCGTTCAAGAGGATCTTGAGGAATGAGTTTTGGCGAAGGCCATTTGGCATCAAGATAATCAATAATTGCCAAAGATTGTGACAGTAACGTTCCATCATCCAGCACCAAAGCAGGTACACCATGACTGGGATTCAGTGTCTCATATTCTCTGGAGCGCTGATCACCAGCCACCAAATCAATCGGCAGGATTTCATACTCAATCCCCTTGAGATTTAGCGCTGCCCTGACACGATACGATGTGGTTGAACGCCAATATGAATATAGCTTCATGGGTTCCTCATTTTTTGCCCGGCGTGCCGTCAAATTTCTTTTCCATGTCTGACCAGCAATCAATGTAGTCATCCTGCAATGGCGCTTCTTTTGCTGCAAATTCCGTCAGGTGTTGGGGAAAGCGCGTCTCGAACATGAAGGACATGGTGTTGTCCAGCTTCTCGGCTTTCAAGTCGGCACTCGATGCACCAT
>CAZEPF010000007.1:0-36112 GCA_964514045.1 uncultured Rhizobiaceae bacterium
TGATCCCCAGAAGTGCATGAGTTGCAAACCGGCCAGAGCAACAATCCCGCACACAGCAAGGATGAGCAATCCTGACGCGACAATCGCCTCTTTGCCAAATCGCGCTATCAAGTGCCCTGTGAAAATACTGGGCGCAAACATCGCCATCACATGCCACTGAATGCCAAGCGTTGAGTGCACCTGGGAATGCCCGTGATGCATCATGGCAAGAGGCGCCGCCGTCATTACAAATGACATGAGAGCGTAGGCAGATGTGCCACACAAGACGGAAATGATAAATCGCGGTTGCTGTGCGATCTGCGAAAGGCTTCTTGCGTCCTGCGTTTGCGTTACATCATCTTGCTTTGCTGACAGGTTGGATGGATTTAGGAAGGTCAGTGCTGCAAAACTCAACACAAAAAGAACAGTTGCGGCATAAAATGCCCCTGCATATGGAACAGGTGAAGCCAGATCAGCCGCGTAGATTACCAATTGCGGGCCAATGATTGCAGCTGCAACACCCCCCAACATAATGGTTGAAATGGCCTTTGGTTTGAATTCAGCCGTTCCACGATCAGCTGCTGCAAAGCGATATTGCTGAACAAAGCCGGAAGCAAAACCGTTTGTTCCCAATGCAAAGCAAAACGCAAGGAAGCTCTCGGCTGTAATCGCGAGTCCGGAAAGGATCATTCCTGCTACACCAATTACGGTGCCAACCATAAACCCACGTTTGCGCCCAATCTGGCGCATGATTGCATTGGCAATCAAAGCACCTATCGCAACACCAATATTATAGGCTGTCACGGGGAGCGTGGCGAAGGACTTGTCCTCGTCCAGAAGGTGCGCACCCACGATACCACCAAGTGCAATATTGACGGGTGCTGCTGCGCCACCAAATGCCTGACACACCAGATAAAGCCACATATTT
The DNA here is from genome assembly GCA_964514045.1 of uncultured Rhizobiaceae bacterium. Taxonomy (GTDB): domain Bacteria; phylum Pseudomonadota; class Alphaproteobacteria; order Rhizobiales; family Rhizobiaceae; genus JAALLB01. The sequence continues at coordinate 908 of CAZEPF010000007.1, forward strand.
TTCTTGGCTACGTCGTTTTCTTGCTGATCGGACAGGGTGATGCTTGATTGGGTCAGAACTTTAACTCCGGTGGATATAGCTGGGTTGTTGGAAGGAGAGTGAATTCCCCTCACCATCCAAAACTACTACCTGAGAGCCTGAACTGATTCTACCGATTTGGGTAATAGAAAGATTAGTTTTAGCTGCCACTTTTTGAAAATCAGAAAGCTTGTCTTGCGATACAGTGAAAAGAATTTCGTAATCATCACCACCCGTCAGAGCAGTTTCAAGCAATTGAGGATTCTCAGAAATTACGCTTTGTGCAGAATCAGATAGCGGCACATCTTCTACGGTGATTTCAGCACCAACATTTGATGCCGAACAGAGTTTTTCCATATCACCCACTAATCCATCCGAGATATCCATGGATGCTGTGGCAAAGCTGCGGATCAAGGATGCTTGATCTACTCTTGGTTGCGGAAGGTGATAGCGCTCGATAAGTTTTAAGCTGTCTTTCTCGCTATTGAGAGCAATGTCACCCCACAAGATTGATAGACCCAAAGCCGCATCGCCAATCGTTCCCGTTACAAAGAGACCATCACCTACACTCGTGCCAAGTCGTGATACGTAGTCACCTTCTGGAACAAGACCAAAGGCTGTTATGGATATGACCGTTGTATTTCCGGTTTTGAACGTATCCCCCCCTGAAAGCGAAATGCCATATTCTTTACAATCCGATTGCAAACCGGCAGCAAATGTTTCCAACCATTGATCATCAACGCTTTCGCCCAAGCCAATGGATAAAGAGAAACTGTGTAGTGAAGCACCCTTTGCAGCAAGATCAGATAGGTTCACCCGAAGTGCTTTTCGTGCGGTTAAGTCAGCAGCGTCTGTTGGGAAAAGTGAACACCTTCTGCAATGGCATCTTGGGTAACAACCAGACAAAAACCTTCTGGGACTTTTAACTCAGCTGCATCATCCTTGAATTCAAAACTGCCCTCACCTGCCATTGGTGCAAACAAGGATGAAATGATTTCAAACTCATTTTTCTTGGGCATTTTGCAAATCGTCAGATCGAATGTCACGCGCCAGCGAATCCAGTAACGCATTCACCAATTTTGGTTCATCGCCATCAAAGAAGGCTTTGGCCACTTCGAGATATTCCGAAATAATTACTTTCGAAGGAACGTCTGCACGGTTGGAAAGTTCAAACGCTCCACTGCGCAAAATTGCGCGAAGCAATGTATCGATTCGCGCTAAGGGCCAATCACTTGGTAGTTTGCCATGAATAGCAGGATCAAGTGTTTTTTGATTTTCCACGACACCCGCCACCAAACCACGGAACCAAGAAACATCTGCTTGGAGATATTCATCACCGTCGATTTCTTGCCCAAAGCGTATACTTTCAAACTCTGCAACAGTGTCGGAAATGCCGGAACCCGACAAATCCATCTGATAAAGAGCCTGAACTGCAGCCAAACGAGCTGCTCCACGCTTATTGGCAGTTGGTGTAGATGTGGACGTACTCAAGATGAAAACCCTTCACGAATTTTAATCATCGCTAGGGCAGCTTCAGCTGCACCGCCGCCTTTGTTCTTGTCACTCACCTTGGCACGCGCCCAAGCCTGAGCCTCGTTTTCAACCGTTTGGATGCCGTTACCCAAAGCAAGCTTATGACTTACGGATAGCTCCATCAGCGCACGCGCAGATTCGTTTGAGACAATCTCGTAATGTGTTGTTTCACCACGAATGACACAGCCAATTGTAATATACCCGTCGTATTTTTTGGGCGACGATTCTGCCATCGCTACTGCCGCAGGAATTTCCAATACTCCCGGCACGGCAATGTAATCATGAGTGGCACCCTCACAGGTCAACACTTCGCTCACGCCTTCCATCAGGCTTGCGGAAATTTCTGTATAATAAGGAGCGTCAATAACAAGAATATGGGGCATTTTCGGTTCTTTGCAGGTGTTCGTTCAATCGGTGACAAACCACGCCACAACGCCCAATACAAGACAGGAAATTATTGTAAAGCCAATTGCTGGTCGGGATTGGCTCTAATTTGCGCCAAAATGCGGCTGTGGACGGTTGCATGATTGGCAAGGGGAATGTGTGACGTCTTCAATTTGTAGGCACGGTGGACCGTTTTCTTGTTGCCCCATGACAATCTAGAAGTCGTGCGGAAACAATCCAGATTTGAACACGTGAAATTATCCGTAACTCGCACATTATCGCGAATGGGAATCATTGCTGGCCCATCAAGCGTTGCAAGATAGTTGACCGGAATATTTGAACGGCCCAATTCTTGCGCGATGATGGTCACGATATTTGCGCCGAAAGAAATACCAATCAGATTGATCTCGACTTTAGGATCAGCCTTGTAAGCGGCTTTTAGTTCCCGTGTCACCTTAGAGCGAATGACTGTAGAGCTTTCGATGAAGGACGCATAATTGTGGAGTATAGAACCCGGAATTTTCTTAGACAGGTTCGTAAACCCATATCCAATATTCCCTATGTTGCTCGCAAGACCATTGATCAGATATGTCTTGCGCGTTCTCGGGCGGATGGGTTGAAAGATTGTTTGTTGATCAGAAGCAAATGAACTTGTTGCCGTACCCAGACGCGCGCCTGAGCGTTCTTGTGTGCTTGCAGACGCAAGCCGAACCGGATTGGGCGCAGTTTGCAATGGCGCTTGCTGAACAGAGCCTTCATTCACAGGCACTGATTGAGGGTTTTCAGCTACTTGTACAGGCTGGATATTGCCAGGGTTTTGCGCAACTTGTGAATTAACAGGTTGTTGCGCAGGTTGAGCGTTCGCCAAATCAATGGGCTCTGATTGTGCTGGCGTTGATTGCTGTTGAGCAACCGGCGTTGACTGCGGTTGCGCAAGCGACGTTGGCGCCTGCTGAACGGCCTGATTCACGGAACTTGATAAAATCTGCCCGTTATCTGCTGTTGTACATGCAGCAAGAATACTAGCAAACATTAGTCCCAGAGTGATCTGGTGTAGTCTCATAATTTCCAGCCAAATTTCGCAGTTGCGAGTTCTTCTTTCGCCATACTCGACGATTGAGGTTAACACTTGTAAAACCAGAAAAGAATGTTGGGATTGTGGCGTTTGTTTCCTGTGCGAAACTGAACACAGGCTTCGATGATGATCTAATCAGCGTACTCGGCCAAACGAGCGGCATATCTTGCCATCGTATCAATCTCAAGATTTACGGGGTCATTAACACTACGATGCTGCCACGTTGTTACTTCAAGACTGTGCTTGATCAGAAGTACGTCAAAGGTCGCGCCATTTACAGCATTGACCGTGAGTGACGTTCCATCCAAAGCAACAGAACCTTTTGGGGCAATAAATCGAGCAAGATGCTCCGGCGCGCGAAGAATAAAGCGTACGGCCTCGCCTTCGTTTTGAATGTCTTCAATTATGGCTTGTCCGTCCACATGACCGGACACTAAATGACCGCCCAACTCATCACCAATCTTGAGTGAACGCTCCAGATTTACGGTATCACCAAGCTTTAGCGTGCCTAAAGTTGTCAGACGCAGGGCTTCCTCCCATGCTTCCACTTCAAAGGAATCAGAATGTTTTTTGACGACAGTTAAACAAACGCCTGCATGAGAAATGGACGCACCGATATCTATTCCATCTAAGTCATAGCTCGTTTTGACGCGAAGTCTTTTACCAGATGGTAGGTCTGATATTGCTTCAATCCTACCAATGTCTGTCACCAAACCTGTAAACATTATTCTGCACCTCGTAATAAGCGAAAAGAAGTATCATCACCAAATTGAAGTGTCTGAACAATCTCGAAGTTTAAGGGTGGATTGCTTATTGTTAAAGGAGCAATTACCGCATCTTTAATCTCACCTACCACATCATCATTTACGGGTTGATGAACAATGATCTCGTCAACAAATTCTTCTTCCAATAAGGAATGAGCAAGTTTTGCTCCCCCCTCAACCATGATGGACTGTATGCCTCGTGCATAAAGATCATCCAAGAGTTCTGGTAGTGCGATTTGCCCATTGTGAATATCACACGGCATAAAGTATGCCCCAGCCTTGCGGATCATATCCAACCATTCTTGTGGCGCATCGGCATTGCCAGCCACGATTGTTGGAAACTCTACAGCGGTTTCTAAAATCCGTTCTTTGCCCGTTAGCTTTGAACCATAGTCCAGCACAACGCGAAGTGGCGAACGGTTTGCCATTCCGTGCAACCGGCAAGTTAGCATTGGATCATCGCAAAGCGCTGTTCCGGTTCCCACCAAAATTGCATCATGGCGCGCGCGCGCAAGGTGGGTTTGACGATTTGAAACCTCACCCGAAATTTTTACATTACCTTGCGAATGCGAACCCATAATTCCGCTCTTTGTCATTGCAAGTTTTAGGCTGACAAAACATCGTTGATTGCGGCGCGCAGATAAGTAGCCAGATAAAAGACGACGCGCAATTGGTCCGCCATCCATCAAGCAAACCTCTATGCCGGCGTCAGCCATCATAGCGTGCCCCTGCCCATTTACCCGATTATCAGGGTCCATGATTGCCGTTACAATGCGCTTGATGCCTGCATCAATCAGCGTTTGTGCGCATGGGGGTGTTTTTCCGTGATGCGCGCATGGTTCCAAGGTCACATAAGCTGTTGCGCCTGCTGCGTTCTCGCCTGCCATTTCGATGGCAGGTGGTTCAGCGTGTGGTCTACCACCAAGCGCTGTTACGCCCGAGCCAACAATCACAGGACCAAAACCGAGGTCTTTCACCAAAATGCACCCAACTGACGGGTTTGTTCCCGTTAGACCCTGATGCTTTCGAGCAAGTCTGAGGGCTGAATTGATAAATTTCTGATCAAGGTTGTATTGTGATGATGTCATTGAGTTGAGTATTACGTTACGCAGTTATTTTCGGAAAAAGCTGATTCATATCAAGGGCTTCATCGTTGAAACCGATAATATGATTCATCATGTTGGCACATCAGATAGTGGCAACCGAACAACAATTCCAGCATTGACGATGACACTTGTTCGCCCGGAAACTTCATCATGAATGTTCAATCCACCAAAGATTGCATTGGGTGTAACCTTGCCATATGGCAATTCCTTGGCAACTTGTTCCAAGTCAACCGCCTCAGGTTTTTGAGCTGCTATATTCAGTTCAATTTCCATTCTCGCCGGATCAATATCCAAGCTCTTAAACAGAGTTAAAGAGGAATGGTGTATTGCGTCTTGCACAGCACGCTTTGCAGCTTTTGTATAGTCCTCACCGTACAAGTCATTTCCTGTACCCATTTCTAAAATAATGCGTTTGAGCTTACTCATTAGACAGCCACTCCGCATTATCGGGTAGGTCGAGATACACAATCAAGGCGGCATTTGCCATGATCGTACCAGTTGAACCATCGTCCTTAGGTGTGTCCATGCCACCCTTCACCACCTCAACTGACCCATTGCCATAGGGCAGCATGGCAGCGACTGCTTCATGGTCTACTGCGTCAGGGTTTTGCACGCCAATGTGAATATCTACACGCATTTCTTCTCTTGGCTTGCCAAACGCATCTGCCACTACGAGAGAGTTCTGGCGTAACGCATTGTGAACTGCACGGGTTGCCGCTTTTGTGTAGTCTGACCCGCGAATATCCGTGCCCATACCAAGTTCCATCACCATACGCTTCCACGCCATTAGGTATCATCCTCGCCAATTTTTCGCAGAAACCCTTCAAAGTCCTTTGCTTCCTGAAAATCCTGATAGACAGATGCAAAGCGTACATACGCTACTTCATCAATCTGCTTCAGGCCTTCCATAACCAATTTGCCGATGTGATCAGACTTGATTTCACCCTCACCCTGACTTTCCAGTTGTCGAACTATGCCTGAAATCATTTGTTCCAGTTTGTCTGGGTCAATGTCGCGTTTGCGGGTGGCTGTATCAATGGATTTTGCCAGTTTATCACGATCAAAAAGAACGCGTTTTCCAGATTTTTTCAAAATGTTGAGTTCACGCAATTGAACTCTTTCAAACGTGGTGAACCGACCACCACAACCTGAACATATTCGGCGGCGGCGGATTGCTACTCCATCCTCCGAAGGCCGTGAGTCCTTAACCTGTGTGTCGTCATTATTGCAGTATGGGCAGCGCACTAAAAAAAGCCCTCCGAGTTTCTCAGAGGGCTTCTATCATTCATGTTCAAACTGTTCCAGCTTACATGGAAGAATACATCGGGAAACGGTCGGTCATTTCTATGACTTTGGCTTTTACAGCCGCTTCTACCGCTTCGTTTGCATCATCATCATTGGCGATCATCAAACCATCGAGAACTTCGGTAATAAAATTACCGATTTCGCGGAACTCTTCCTCGCCAAATCCGCGAGTGGTGCCAGCGGGTGAACCCAATCGAATGCCAGATGTTACGAACGGTTTTTCAGGATCAAATGGAATGCCATTTTTATTACATGTAATATTGGCACGACCGAGAGCTGCTTCCGCACGCTTGCCTGTTGCCTTCTTCGGGCGTAAATCAACCAGCATTGAGTGATTGTCTGTGCCCTTGGAAACAATATTTAGGCCATTTTCCATCAAGCTTGCAGCCAATGCTCTGGCATTGTCTTTCACGCGCTGCTGATACTCTTTGAAGTCAGGCTGAAGTGCTTCATGAAACGCAACAGCTTTAGCAGCAATCACGTGCATTAATGGCCCACCCTGCAAGCCAGGAAAAACAGCCGAATTCATCTTTTTTGCGATTGCTTCATCATTTGACATGATCATGCCACCACGGGGACCACGAAGGGATTTATGCGTCGTTGTTGTGACAACATGGGCGTGAGGAATGGGTGATTCATGGACACCAGCAGCTACAAGCCCCGCAATGTGGGACATATCCACCATCAGATACGCATCAATTTCATCAGCAATTTTGCGGAACTCCGCCCAATCCCATTCGCGGGAATATGCAGTACCGCCAGCGATGATAATCTTTGGCTTATGAGCGTGCGCTTTTTCGCGTACTTCGTTTATGTCAAGCTGGTGAGTATCTTCGCTTACTCCATAAGAGACAACATTAAACCACTTGCCGGACATATTAACGGGTGACCCGTGCGTCAGGTGCCCACCCGAGTTTAGATCGAGCCCCATGAATGTGTCGCCCGGTTGTAGAAGAGCCAGGAACACCGCCTGATTCATTTGGCTTCCGGAATTTGGCTGAACGTTTACAAAGCCGCACCCAAAGAGTTGTTTTGCACGTTCGATTGCAAGATTTTCTGCAACGTCTACATATTCGCATCCACCGTAATAGCGCTTTCCGGGATAACCTTCAGCGTATTTGTTGGTCATGATAGAGCCTTGGGCCTCTAGTACTGCTTTTGAAACCACGTTTTCAGAGGCGATCAATTCGATCTCATGGCGCTGACGGCCCAACTCTTTCTGAATTGCAGCATGAATTTCAGGATCTACTTCACTTAGTGAAGCATTAAAAAATGTATCAAGATTACCAGCAGACATAGACTTCTCCTCTATTCGCCCAAAAATATTACGACGACTTACACAATTTAATGGGTAAGTGCGTTTCACTATTCAAAAGTCAAGTGACAGATGAGGTATAGAGGGCGCAACGGGCAAAACCGCGCACCAGTCAGCGACTGTGAGTATCGTGAATTTAGTTTATTGCCAATTGCTGGAGGCTAGAATTTCTGCACCATCGCGATTGTAGATATCATCACGGAATTGAACGACACCATTCTTGGTAGACCAAGCGGTTATGTAATTCCAATATACAGGAACCGGCGCATCCAGTTTAACATCGACACGGTCTCCCGATTCGATGGTTCTTTCGAGGTTTCTTCGATCCCAACCCGTAGTATCCTTAGCAATCCATGTGATCAGATCACGTACATTTTGAACGCGAACACAACCTGATGATTCAAATCTCAAAAGCCTAGAGAACAGGCTTTGCTGAGGCGTATCATGCATGTAGACAGCATGCGGATTTGGGAAGTTGATCTTAACTGAACCCATCGCATTGATTTTACCCGGGTCCTGACGGAACATGTATTTTACAGCTTCGTCAGTATTCCAATCGATGGATTCAGGAGAAATTTCCTGTTTCGTTGTCCAGTCAAAAATTCTGATATTATTGCGCGTCAGATAGCCGGAGTCTTTTTGCATCAATGGGATCAAGTCTTTTTTGACAATTGAAACCGGTGATGTCCAATATGGGTTCAGGTTCAACTCATAGATTTTTGAGGCAATGATAGGTGACTGGCGGTCTGTCTTACCAACAATTGCAGTGTGACGTGATTCAACGCGCTCACCATTGACAGCTTCGATCTGCGCCGCTGGAATATTCACCATCACATAGCGATCACCCAAATAGCCGGACATTGAACGTAGGCGAACAAGGTTGGTTTCTAGTTGGCCAAGACGGGTATGTGCGGGAATGTTCATTGCCGCAAATGTGTATTTGCCAACCACACCGTCGGAGGGTAGACCGTGACGCGCTTGGAAACGCTTGATGGCTCCGTCTACCCAAGTATCGAATACATCTGAATTAGCGCCTGCATTTTCTTCAAGATCTGCAGAAACCATCAACCGTTTACGCAGTTTTGCAACATTTGCTGATTGCACACCCAGTTCTAGTTTCTGGTTTGCAGGAACAACAGGCCAACCGCCAGTTGATACGATCTGACGATATTCCTGCATTGCACGCTCTACAAACACTGGCGTTTGTGGCGAAAATACTGGAATATTGGTTGCTGATAATTTTGCATCACCGCGACGAGCATCGAACTGATCAGACCAACGATCTCTCTTCGAAGAATTGATGATATCGGCGATCGGATTGTCTGCCAATGCAGGGGATGCCATGGAAACTCCGCCTGCTGCAGCTAGTCCAGAAAGAAAATCGCGTCTTTTCATCGTTTCATTACCCGTTTGCGTATCTTAATTTAACAATAATCTCATAAGTCATTTATAGTTAAGACTTTACGAACATCACATATATTACCTTACGTAAACTCATGCAAGTTCACATATTCCTTTGTTTTCAATACATTGTGTTAAATTATGGGCAATTCAACAAAAAACCCGCCAAATTGGCGGGTTTTTCCTTCAAAACTATGTGACCTCAAAGTCTGTAGAGAATTTGATCGGTCCAAAAACGCTCTAATCGCTTCAGAGAACGGTTCATAGCGAGGAATTCATCACCTGCTATTCCACCAACTTGCTCGATAGATTCAATGTGACGCTCGTACAATGTATCAACGATATGCGCGACCTCTTTACCTTGATCTGTAAGGCTAACGCGCACAGAACGGCGATCCACTCGAGATTTCTGATGATTTATGTAGCCCTGATCAACCAGTTTTTTAAGGTTATAGGACACATTGGAACCCAGATAATATCCACGGGTTCGCAATTCACCGGCAGTTAATTCTGTATTGCCAATATTGAACAATAGTAGCGCCTGAACAGGATTGATATCGCTGCGGCCTTCCCGATCAAATGCGTCTTTGATTACATCAAGCAAACGGCGGTGTAGCCGTTCAACCATTGTAAGGGCATCCATATATAATTCTTTGGCATTTCCTTCAAAGGCAGGCGTAATAGCCTTGCCCACCAATTCTGGTGCGTTACTCATTTTCTTGCCTCACTGTTTTTTCATGCGAGATTATGTTTTCCCGCTATGTAACAAGTTATACGGCAATCAATTAAAATTCGAATTAAGACTTATTCTTAATTTCTAGTTATCAAAAACACCTCTCCATTTAGCAAGAATTAGGGGCAGCCTCGCCTCATTAGATTATCAACAATAGATTTAGGAACTGCCAGACTAGCTTATTTTGCTTCTGACTTTGCCTAGGATGAACTTGTACACTAGCGCGGCAGCTATGACTGCATGAAAAAGTAAAATCAAAAAATGCTCACCAAACAAATTTGGATATACGCCGTACATCACTACTTCTATTGCAGCAGCAAAAAACCAGACGACATAGCCCCATTGTGTGTTTATCCATAATCCAAGAGCCACTACAGGGTGTAGTATGGAAAGAACCGATACTGCGGACTGCCAATAAACTGGCATAGTATCAAACCGAACAGAATTGTCGGGATAACCAATAAGCTGTAACCAGTACCGGATGGTACAGACCAAAAATATCAGCGCTGCTACTCGAAAGAAAATATCAAATATCACGTTCAGCCTGTTAGGCTTTGCAATGGCAACCGTTTCACTATTCATTTGATCATCTCCGGATTGCCCAATAAAATTCAATCAATTAGGATGATCGCATACTAAAAACTATGCGTTTGGGCAAAATTTTCTGAGATTTTTTTTATGAAGCGAACTGTAGACGAAATTACCAATAACCGCAGAATGCGCCGTAACCGCCGCTATGAATGGAACAGGCGTCTGGTCAGAGAAAACGCGTTGAGCGTCGATGACCTGATCTGGCCCGTCTTTTTATGTGAAGGTAAAGACGTTTGCGAGCCAATTGATAAGCTGCCGGGTGTGAACCGCTATTCTGTTGATCGTATTGGAGAGCAGGCAAAACTGGCGCATAAGTTAGGAATTCCAGCGATCGCGACTTTTGCCAATGTGGACCATTCCAAGCGCGATGCCAGTGGATCAGAAGTTTTGAACCCTGATAATATTCTCAATCAGGCCACTAAAGCCATCAAGGATGCAGCACCTGAGGTTGGCATCATCACAGATGTTGCGCTCGATTTGTTTACTGATCACGGGCATGACGGAATTTTGCGGAACAACATAATTGTCAATGATGAGACAGTGGAGCGAATCTCCGAAGCTGCTGTACTGCAAGCCCAAGCAGGTGCAGACATTGTATCGGCCTCTGAAATGATGGACGGCCGAATTGGTGCTATTCGCGATAGTCTCAATGAGGGTGGATTTCAGGATATTGGCATTCTTGCATATACGGCAAAATACGCGTCCGGCTTTTATGGTCCCTATCGCTCGGCAGTTGGCACTGACCAAATGCTAAAAGGCGACAAACGTACCTATTTCATGGACCCTGCAAATTCAGATGAGGCAATCCAAGAAGCTTTGCTCGACATCAATGAAGGTGCGGACATGATTATGGTGAAACCAGGAATGCCTTACCTAGACATCATTCGCAGACTAAAAGACGAATTCGGTGTCCCCACTGTCGCCTATCAGGTGTCAGGCGAATATTCGATGATTATGGCAGCTGGCGCACAAGAATACATCGAAGAAGAACGCGTCATGATGGAAAGCTTGTTATGCTTTAAGCGTGCGGGTGCTGATTCAATTCTCACCTACTTTGCGCCGCGCGTAGCAGAGATACTAAATAGCTAATTAAAGAAAAAAGGCGACCCTATAAGGCCGCCTTATAAATTTATTAGTGTAGGTCTCTACTCGCTTGAGATGCGGACATCTTCATCCGGATAACCCATGGAATCCTGATCAGAGAATGCACCGTGACAGTCATGGCAGAATTTCTGGGAAATTTTACCAGGCTTACCGTTGGGTTGTACGACTGAGTAAACCCAGTTTCCAAACTCATCGGCGTTTCCGGCCGCAACCTTTTCCATAAAGAAAAGCGGGCCTTTTTTGACTTCGTTCTTTTTATTGACCTTGAATGATTCTTTAGCAATCAACGTGCCTGCAGGCATTGGATTGTCTTCGCGCTCATCAGAGAATTTGATGTATTCCGCATGACCAACCTCATTCACGAATGTATTGAGGAAACGCGATCCGTGAGGACCAGGTGCAGCAGGCAGGGTCGCAGTTGCACCCCAACTTGGATATTCCTTAGCCCATGCATTATCGCCTTTTGCGTATCCAGCACGCAATTCATCTCGAATACAGTCATAGATTTCTGCAACTTGTACTTCGGTTAGATCATCAGTAGCCGCAGGCGCTGTACAAGCTGCATATGCAGCACTTGAAGCAAAGAACGATATGCCGGCGATCATTGATTTTGCGAATGTTTTTCTCATGGTTTTCCTCCAATGATATCTATTTCATATCGACTATTAAACTTACCAACAGCTAGCGTCCATGAAACTAAATTGCACATTATTGTGAAGGGTTTCTCAGCTTAACAAGCAAGACTGCTAAATCAGTGGATTTTTATAAAAAATCGTCTAGTTTTATACACATGACACGCCATTCGCTGGATACACCTCAGTTTTATTTAACTGCGCCCTCACCCTGCCCGTATTTACCAGGGAAAGAAGAGCGAAAAGTGTTTACCCATCTGGTGGGTGAGAAGGCCCCTCAAATTAATGACATGCTAAGCAAGGGTGGATTTCGCCGCTCACAAAACATCGCCTACCGCCCTGCATGTGAAGGGTGTAAGGCCTGCGTTTCTGTGCGTGTTGTTGTTGACGAATTCAAAGAGACAAAATCTTTCAGGCGTATCTGGCGTAATAGCGAAACATTGGTTCGCAAAAAAATCACACCATCACCTACCCAAGAGCAATTCTCGTTGTTCAGGCAATATCTTGATGATCGTCATGCCAAAGGTGGAATGGCAGAAATGACATCGCTTGATTATGCGATGATGGTGGAAGACACGCATGTGAACACAATGATGATCGAGTATCGTCGAAAAAGCCCTGACGGTATTGAAAATGATAGGGGTGAAGGCCCGCTGGTAGCTGTTGCTCTAACTGATATCCTCGCAAACGGACTTTCAATGGTCTACAGCTTTTTTGACACTGACTGCGAGTTTTCAAGTATTGGCACCTTTATGATCCTAGACCATGTGCGGATCGCACGAAGTATGGGATTGCCCTATCTATACATGGGATACTGGGTCGATGGCTCTGGCAAGATGGATTACAAACGGCGTTTCTCTCCACAAGAGCATCTCACAATTCAAGGATGGATTCGACAAGATTAAAACTGGTATCTTACATGTTTTTATCTTGCCTCTTACCTGCCTAACCTTATAGAAGCGATCAAGAGTTTTCGCGTAAGCAACACCAGCAAGAGTGATTTCAACTTGCAACTTCTTAACAATCAAAAACTGGGAATAGCACTGGCCATCTTCGGCGGTCTTATTATCTCTATCGATATCCCAGTCATTAGACTTGCCCTGACTGATCCATGGACATTTATGATGTTGCGTGGGCTAGGTATGTCTTTTGTTTTGGGTTTGGTTATGGTGTTTGCAAAAGGCTACACCCAAACACCGGATAGGCCATTTCATGATCCAGATTTCATTATCGTTGGAACTCTATATGGCGTATCCAGTATATTTTTCACGCTATCAGTCTTTACAACTTCAACGGCAAATCTGGTGTTTATTCTCGCCTTAAATCCATTAGCGGCAGCTGTATTAGCGTGGTTTGTAATCGGAGAAAAACCAGCACTGTCAAGTTGGATTGCAATCGGTTTTACGATCATTGGTGTAGGCATTATTGTTTCTGAGGGCGTGGATACTGGCACTACGCTTGGTGACGGGCTTGCGTTTTGTACGGCGATCGTTTTGGCAGCATCAGTCGTTATGGCAAGAAGATCAGGAAAAGATATGTCACTTGCGGGAACACTGGGTGGTTTGATTGCAGCATTGTTTGCCATGCCCATGGCTGTTTTCGTAGTGGGCTTACAGTTTGGCGTGTATGAATGGATATTGCTAAATGTTTTGATTATGACACCCGCTGGTGCCTTCGCACTTTCACTGGCGCCCAAATTTATACCTGCACCTCAGGTTGCTTTATTTTTTCTACTTGAAACGGTGCTGGCACCCGTGTGGGTCTGGCTGATTTTTTCTGAAAAACCAAGCAGCAACACTGTCTTAGGCGGAATAATTGTATTGAGTGCGATTTCAGCACATAGCTTTTTTCAAATTAGAAATGCTACGCAACATGCTTCTAAGCCCGCTTAAAAGTTTGTAAGACTAAAATACGAAACGAATTCCCATCAGTTCGCTTTCCGTCCATACTTTTCTGGCTTTAATCATTTTGTCAAAAGATGGAATTTCAATGAAAAACTCGTTTGGCATATATCCATTAGTAGAAATCAAAAGCCGTGCACCGGATACAGACAGATTTTTGATAATGCAGGGCTGACCATCTTTGTTGCCAACCCTAATTTTAGCATTCATATTGCAATGGTGACGTGAGGCGCGCCTACGGTCATTGCCTTTTAGGCCTGTATTGAACGCAACTGCGTTATCAACGACATTATTATCACCTTGTTGTTCACCCACATTTTTCACGAACCAAGTCCCTTTTATAGCTTTTCATTTGCTGCGATTTTAACTGCCAAAAATTTAGCAGATACATAGTCGTCTCTTAGTGTTTCATCGGTTTGATGAACGTTTATAATTGAATAGTGCCCAGTCTCTGAAATGGATTTCTCACCAATCGGATTGAAGAACATCACTCCAAGAGCCAACCCTAAACTAACGGAACCATATTCAGCTATTTTCTTAATTTGCTTCGTAATCATTATCAGACTTCCCACAACTTGATGAGTTGACAATAATTGTAGAGATTCAAGGATAGCTTTAGCTAGCTCTCAGACTATAAGGTGTGAATTCTGATAATGGACTTTATGGGGTAAAATATTCAAAGAGCTTTAACCAAAAAATCGGCCTCAACTTATTCAATTGTTGCGATAGACCTAATTGCCAAGGCAAATTCAGAAAAAGTACCAATAACCTCTTCTTGACCATCCTTTGAAACACGGTGCATTCCAGTTGCTTTTACCAGTTTGTATCCACCTTTTCGATCCGCAATTCGTAATACAAAGCGAAATGGTTTTTTGGAAGAAATGCATTCTTCAACCAACTGACCCACAACTCTTGCATCCTCAGGATGATATGCTTCGATAGCCTCTGCTAGATTAACGCTACCGTCACGTGGTTTCATCTCATGGATTAAAAACACATCATTTGACCATTCAACCAACCCTGATGCGCAATTGAGCTTCCATATTCCATAGCGATCAAACATGGAAAGAAGTGAAAAAATTTCGAATGAATCAATATCAAACCTAGAAACATCTTGTGGTTCTCTGATTTGATCAAGCGTTTCGACGCTTAGTGGTTTATTTTTCAAACTTCCGCCACCAATTCATAATCTAAGTAATATTCGCAATCATACCCAACCGGATAGCTTTTGCGACCGTGTGAGCCTTGTTTACCGTATCAAGCTTTAGTGCACTGGAAGACATATAATGGTTCACCGTATTTTCTGAAATACCCAGAATTTGTGCAACTTCGCTACTGGTTTTACCATTTGCAGTCCAGTAGATACATTCCTTTTCACGATCCGTAAGTACATCTGCGGTCTTTGGTTGTATAGAAACCAAATTACTCGCACGCTCAAACGCGTGGTTTGCGATGTAGCTTAACCGTACCAGTTCATCATGGGAAGGGTCCGGACGGTCACCTGCAAGACCAAGTGTCCCCCTGGTATTTTTAGCATCTACCGTATGAAAATAAACGCCATTCAAGAGGCCAAACTCAGTAAAGAGAGACTGAACATCATCAGCTTTGTTATCCGAACGGCCCTCATTTACGCTAGAAAGGCGCCAAACAAATGGCTGGGTGCTCTCTTTCAACGCCTTAATAACAGGGCTGTTTGAGATGAATCCCATCTTATCGTAAGCGCCTATTAGTTCAGGATTCCAATTTGTTATGATGGACAAATCATTCATTGAGGCAGGTTCATCATCGGGTAGTTTCAACAAGTTAAAGCACTTGAAGCCACTATCGATAGTTACATGCTTTAATATTCGAAATATATCGTACACTGTCTCGCTAAATATCAATTCGCTTACGATATCACGATCACTTGCAAATTCTGTCGCCGCCATATTCATTTTACTTCCACATAACCTGTTGCCCTAACGAGGAATCACATTAAGCAACATTTTGAGCGTAGAACCTTGCGAGAGGCTGATCAACTCGCAAATTTTCCGCTTTTTGGAAACCCTTTGGGTGCAACGCGACCTGCATTCGCGCGCTCACCAACATATTCAGCCAGTTCTTCTAGCGAACGAGTGTGTATCCTCGCAGCAGAATCTTCCCAACTTAGCCCTTCCGAACCATTGAAGGTTTTGATGTCTTTAACACCATTATCAATGCTGGCATCCTTGTATTTTTGCAATCGAACGCCCTTGCCTCGTGTTAATTCTGGGATTTGATCAATCCCAAATACTAGAAGCTTTCGGTTATCACCAATTACCGCAACCTGATCGCCTTCAACGATGACACACTGGCCTGCCTCATCGGGCATTTTGACGTTGAGGACCTGCTTGCCCTTACGGGTGTTTGCTACAACATCAGCTTCATCGATCACAAAACCATTGCCGATCTTGGATGTAACCAGAAGCTTGCGTTTTGGATCATGCTTAAACAAAGCAATCACATCTGTATCATTATCCATGTCAACAATCACACGCAGCGGATCACCGTGCCCTCTCCCGCCAGGTAATTTATCAGCGCCGATGGTGAAGAACTTTCCACCTGTGTTGAACAGAATTATTTTATCTGTGGTCTCAGCATGGAATGCGGTGAACAGCTTATCGCCTTCCTTAAAGGTCAGGGATGCAAAATCAGCAGCGTGTCCTTTGAGTGCGCGTATCCAGCCTTTTTGTGACATTACAATTGTGATCGGTTCTTTTTCGATCATTGCTTGCTGAACCGCTTCCAGATCATATTCTGGTGCAGTGGCAAAACCGGTGCGGCGGCTACCCAAATCAGTGTCAGGCCCAAATGTTTTTCTGACCTCGCTAATGTCGTGGCGCAAGACTGCCCATTGCTGTTCTTCAGAGCCAAGAAGCGCTTCAATCTGGGCTTTCTCTGCTGATAGTTTGTCATGTTCGTTGCGAATCTCAATCTCTTCGAGTTTGGCCAGAGATCGCAAACGCATGTTAAGGATGGATTCGACTTGCAATTCAGTGAGACTGAAACGCTCAATCAGCTTTTTCTTAGGCTCTTCTTCAAATCGTATGATGCGGATAACCTCATCAATATTGAGGTAAGCCACCAAAAGCCCGTCGAGTATCTCAAGTCGGCGTTCGATTTGCGCAAGTCTATATCGAGAGCGGCGCAGAAGAACATCACGACGATGGGCCAGCCATTCGCGTAATACTTCGCGAAGCGATAGAACCCGAGGAACCTTACCACCCGACAAGACATTCATGTTCAGTGATATACGGGTTTCAAACTCGGTCAGCTTAAAAAGCGATTCCATTAAAATTTCAGGATCAACAGAGCGGGATTTCGGCTCCAGTACAACACGCACATCTTCAGCAGATTCGTCACGAATATCACCAAGAAGAGGCAACTTCTTGTTAAACAGAAGCTCGGCCACTTTTTCGATCAACCGTGACTTCTGAACCTGATATGGAATTTCAGTGACAACAATCTGATAACCGCCACGTCCGGTTTCCTCTTTTTCCCAACGCGCACGAACACGAAATCCGCCTTTGCCAGTTTTGTAGGCGTCTAAAATCGCAGCCTCATCATCGACAATAACGCCACCGGTCGGGAAGTCTGGGCCTTTTACAAAGCTGACCAGTTTTTCAACGCCAGCATTTGGAAACTTAATCAGATGTATCGCTGCATCGCATAGCTCAGCCGCATTATGCGGGGGAATGCTTGTCGCCATTCCAACCGCAATCCCGGATGAGCCATTAGCCAGAAGGTTGGGGAAAGCGCCCGGTAAAACAACAGGCTCTTTGTCTTCTTCATTGTATGTGAGGCGGAAGTCTACGGCGTCTTCGTCTATACCTTCAAGTAAAAGCGTTGCGACATCGGTCATCCGTGCTTCGGTGTAGCGGTAAGCAGCGGCATTATCGCCGTCTATGTTACCAAAATTGCCCTGCCCGTCGATCAGGGGATAGCGCTGTGCAAAATCCTGCGCCAGACGAACCATTGCATCATAAACGGCCTGATCACCATGCGGGTGAAATTTACCGATGACATCGCCGACGATACGGGCACATTTTTTGAAGCCTGCATTTGGATCAAGCTTTAGAATTCGCATCGCATGAAGAATGCGACGGTGAACAGGCTTTAGGCCATCCCTGACATCGGGAAGCGCACGTCCCATGATTGTAGAAAGCGCATAGGCAAGATAGCGCTCTTCAAGCGCTGCCTTCAAATCAATTGGCTCTATATCGCTATCATCACCCGAACCGGGCGGAATCAACTCGTTTCCCATATATCAGCGATATCGAATGCTTTGATTCTCGGCAAGACGCACCCGTAGTTTTGGTGTGTGCAAATCGGCACATCGTCTAGGTACAGAATTTCATATCACACTATCAGGGGCGGCCTTTATGAGGATTTCCAGATGTGGGAACAGGTTTTTCAGATGTCGATATATGAAATACTAGGCTTGGCAGGAGTTGTATTTTATCTCGGCTCTTATGCAGCCCTGCAGTTTGACATTATTGACGGTAAAAGCGTTGCTTATTCACTGATGAACTTCTTTGCAGCAAGTCTTGTGTTGGTTTCACTCCTTGAGAATTTCAACATGCCATCGCTGATCATTCAGGTTTCATGGATTACAATCAGTCTGTACGGAATAAGCAAAATTCTATTGAGCCGCAAAACCCAGGCGATCGCTTCAAACAGATAGCAGACACCGCAGATTACCAGCCGCCACCACCACCGCCGCCGCCACCCATACCAGAGCCACCACCAGAAAATCCGGATGACGATGATTTTGGAACCGGCATGGCATTACTAAATCCGGATTGCATTGAGTTTGAAAACCCTTCCATGGAGCCAGCAACACTGCCTGAACCAAAATCAGTGCCATGATACCAGCCCGGCGCATAAGCACCCGCCACAGCCCCTGTCGCAACTGCCGCCGCCAACCATGTATCCAAAGCTTTTGACCAAGGTTTTTCAACACCCAGCGCAACTGCATAAGGAAGAAGCTTTTCGTAATGATCTGTCGAGAAGTCTGGCGCGCCGATCAGGTTCATCCGGTCCTTCTCTGCAAGTTCCAGATACATGCGCAAGCCTTCGATTTCATCCATATGCTTTCGGCCTAAGGGAGTTGGCGCACCCAGCAAAAAGAAAAACAGCATATTCAGGACGATGATCCCAACAATGACGGTCAGCAACCATTGCTCGGAATCTAAAACACCCAAACCGCTAACAATCGATTTAACAGTCCCCGCAATCATCCCGAACATGATGATGCCTGCGGCAAACATTGATACTACTTTTCCTGCTAATCCTTTGAAGCTTCCAACGTTTTTAACGAAGGTGAAAACGAAAAAACAAAGTACGCCTGTCGAAATGGCGACCCCGAACAGCACACTGACTTGATCTTCGGTAAAATTGCCAAAGAACAATGTTGCAGCCAGCCCTAAGACTGAAATGAGAACACCTGTAATCACCCAGGGTATGTTGTGCTTGTAAAATTTCGCACGGTGCTCGTCTTCCATTGACCTGGAAAAGGCAAGTTGTAGCGCTTTGACATCCTCACCATTATCCTCATTAACTACAAAGTCCTGATGCCCGTTAGCCTTGACCTTTCCAAGTATGGCGCGTTCACCTACAGGCAGATCAATATATCCCTCTTTGCCAGTGCCTTTGATGTGGAGATCATCGCCAAGCTTATCGAGAACAACATATCCCTTTACTGCCAAGTTCAACACGGCGGCAGAAATGGCGTCAAACCCTTTTCCTGCGAGACCTTTGCGATAAATGTAATTCACCAAAGCAGGTGACTTATCGTCTGAAATATCCCATCGCGGCACAATAGCGCCACGCTGCGGATCGCGCCCTACTGATGACCATGCAAGATAATAATACACGCTTGAGAGCAATAAAATTATTGTCGCCAGAATTGTGTTTTGGTTATCTCTGAAAAACCATCGATATTGCTGATTGGATGACGGCTGAGAGATTACACCTTTTGGAATTTTAGCAAGGATCGTTAAGCCTTCACCAGAATTAAGAGTTCTGGTTGTAGTATAGCGCACTACTCTTCCACCGGATGTGGTTGAAACTTGTGCAGCTGCCTCGGTTGAACCTACTGCCCCTGTAAACACGCGCGTTTCTTCAACATTGGTGCCAGGTGGAAGCACAATCTTGGCCGAGGACTTATAAATCGGAAAATTCCAGAAATTCCCGGTTGCGTTCCAATAAACTTCATCATGCCTTTCAAAGAAACGAACCTGCCGTGCTGTTGTGTAGGTGATCTCATAACTGTATCGGCCAGGCGGTAAAATTACATTGCTATTACCTATATAAATACGGATGCCGTTATCAATGTTCTCAATTCGTGATTTTTCCTTAACCCCGTCGCGTTTTACGGAAACCAGATCAAAGGTCACTTTTCGGCGCTTACCCTGCTCATCCTGAAAAACCAGCGGAAAGTCGCGATAGATGCCACGGCGAATTTGCTTCTGTTCTGTTTTAACAACAATCGTTTCGGAAACAGTAAAAACACCATCAGGCGAAACAACCAAATCGCTATCAAACGAAAGAATTGCTTCTTGCGCAAATACGCTACTAGCCCATAAAAAAGTGACTATAAAAAACGTGAGAAATGCACGCATCGCGTTCGCTACTCCGTTTGTGTGCTAGCTGTCAAAATCTACTTTTGGCACAGCCCGATCAGCTTCATTTTCAATCTCGAAATAGTCTGCCTGATTGAACTTGAATGCGTTTGCAATCAGGTTTGACGGGAAGCTCTCGACCTTCACGTTTAGATTTCTGGCCGCCCCATTATAATAACGGCGCGACATTTGTATTTCGCTTTCCATTTCTTCCAATGATTCTTGAAGCTCACTGAAATTCTCGTTCGCTTTCAATTCAGGATAGGCCTCTGCAAGCGCAAAGAGTTTTCCAAGCGCCATGCCAAGCATACTTTCAGCCTGTGCCCTGCCCTCAACATCGCCGGAAGGCACAGCTTGAGCGCGGCTGCGCATTTCGATTACTTCGGTAAATGTATCTTTTTCGTGTGCCGCGTAGCCTTTGACCGTCTCGATTAAATTCGGGATTAGATCAGCGCGACGCTTTAACTGAACGTCTATGCCACTCCAAGCTTCACGTACCATCTGTCTGGCTTTTACAAGTCCATTATAAGCAAAAATTGCATAGGCAACGCCTGCAATCAGTACTGCAAATAAAATCATGTCCATGACATTCTCCCGAATCCGACTTGGTTACTAGAAATACTATCTGGGTAAATAACGACCTGCAATCTTGCTGGCTACATGATTATCTGAACGCGCGGCGCAGGAATCGTTCAACGGCACGGGTTACTTCTGCGCTTGGCCCTATGCCTCTTGCGATTGACCCATGTGAGTAACGCTTCCCATCAAACAGGCTGACGCGGGCGCCTTTTGCTTTGAGATCACCAGCAAATCCATTCGCCAAAACCTTACGGCGTGCATAATTGGAGCCTGAATACATAATCATGAAGGGAGGTAGTCCACCTTTTGCTCCACGCCTGACATAGGTAACCGGTGACCATTTTACCCAGTTAACAGGATTAGAGCCGAACGCGGCTGCATAAACATAAGGAAGGCTGCCACGCATCCCACCATAGGCAACCATGTCATAGGCCTGAACATCATTAGCGATCACGCCCTTCAATGCACCACCTACCCGCTTTGCAGCAACCATCGACACCAGATGCGAACCAGCGGAATGTCCCATGATTACAATGCGTTTTTTATCTCCGCCATAACGAGAGATATTTTTACGGACCCAATTGATTGAACGCACCACATCGCTGACTTGACCATCAATGTTCGTGCGAGGCACCGGACGATAATCAACAGACACAAGCATCCACCCGCGTTTTGTTGCGAACGTATCAAGATTGTAGATTTTCTCGCGCGTGCCTTTAATCCATCCACCGCCGAGAACGTATAGCAAAACGGGTGCTTTCTTGCCGGGCTTAAAGAAGCCCTGTCTCTTAACAGTGATTGGGGCGTGAATATCAACTTTCAAACCGCCGCCCACCACAACGCCTTTAGTAACTATACGTGTAGGGGCCTGTGCATCCTGCGCAGACGCATTGGAAACGGTAAAAAGAGTTGTAACTGAAAGGATTCCCAAAATCA
This sequence comes from uncultured Rhizobiaceae bacterium, assembly GCA_964514045.1. Lineage (GTDB taxonomy): Bacteria > Pseudomonadota > Alphaproteobacteria > Rhizobiales > Rhizobiaceae > JAALLB01. Next base: position 22,926 of record CAZEPF010000007.1, read on the forward strand.
GGAAACAAAGCAAATAGCGATATACGTTCATGATCAGCCCAAAAGCCCCTTGAGTGAACAACTTCACACCTTGTTTCAAAGAATGAGAGTTATTTCAAGTGACATAGACATCTGTGGCGATCAATTGAATCTAAAAACCTCAGAAGAGTTCAGAAAATACCGAGTCATAACAAATAGATGAATCATGCTTCTGTTAGATTGATTCAGGCTTCATCATCCATAATTTGCGATGACTGTGTGTGCTATTCGCTTTCTTTTTTTGGCATTAAACGAATGCCCAAATCAGTGAGTTGTGCAGCGTCCACACCACCGGGTGCGCCCATCAGAAGATCAACGGCCTGTTGGTTCATCGGGAACATGGTGATTTCACGAAGGTTCTTTGCACCACATAACAGCATCACAACACGGTCCACACCAGCCGCCATACCGCCATGCGGAGGGGCGCCATACTGGAAGGCACGATACAGGCCACCAAAGCGATCTTCGACTGTAGACTTATCAAGACCAGCAATTTCAAATGCTTTCACCATTGTATCCGGCAAGTGATTGCGAATGCCACCAGAGGCGATTTCAAAACCATTACAAACAAGATCGTACTGGAATGCTTTAATGGTCAGAGGGTCTTGGTTTTCCAATGCGTCCATTCCGCCTTGAGGCATTGAGAACGGGTTGTGAGAAAACTCGACTTTCTTGTTTTCTTCGTCCCACTCATAAAACGGGAAGTCGACAATCCAGCAGAGTTCAAAACGGCCCTCGTCTATCAAGCCATTGTCTTCGGCGGCTTTAGTGCGGGCATCACCTGCAAATGTTGCAAATTTTGCCGGATCACCTGCCGCAAAGAAAACCGCATCGCCTAGCTCAAGGTCAAGTTGCTGGCGCAATGCTTCACACCGTTCTTCACCAATGTTTTTTGCAATTGGGCCCGCTGCTTCAAATTTACCTTCTAGTTCCCGCCAGAAAATATATCCCATGCCCGGCTGGCCATTTTGCTGCGCCCATGAGTTCATGCGGTCACATGCTTTACGGCTGCCAGCGCCCTTTACGGGAATTGCCCAGACCTGATTTTTTTCATCTGCATCCAGAATACCAGCAAACACTTTGAAGCCAGAGCCTCTGAAATGTTCTGATACGTTTTGCATTTCAATCGGGTTACGCAAATCCGGTTTGTCAGAACCGTATTTTCTAATCGCTTCATCGTAAGGAATTCTACGGAATTCCTGCGTCACGGGTTTGTCTTCTGCGAAGTCTTCAAATACTGAACGCAGCACAGGCTCCATTGTCGCCAGAATATCGTCTTGCTCAACAAAGCTCATTTCCAAATCGAGCTGGTAAAATTCGCCTGGCAATCTATCCGCGCGCGGGTCTTCATCACGAAAACACGGTGCAATCTGGAAGTACGTATCGAAGCCCGACATCATGATCAGCTGTTTGTACTGCTGCGGTGCTTGTGGAAGCGCATAAAACTCACCGTGGTGAATACGGCTCGGCACAAGAAAATCACGCGCGCCTTCAGGTGATGAAGCCGTTAGAATTGGCGTCGAAAACTCGTTAAATCCGGCTTCACTCATGCGCTTGCGCATGGAAGCTATAATATGCGTGCGCATCATGATGTTTTTATGCAATGTCTCGCGGCGCAGGTCGAGGAAGCGATAACGAAGACGAATGTCTTCAGGGTAATCTGGTTCGTCAAATACAGGCAGTGGCAATTCCGATGCTTGCGACAGAACTTCGATCTCTCTTGCAAAGACTTCAACTTCACCTGTTGGCAGTTTCGTGTTTACCGCCTCAGGATCACGCGCTTTTACTTCACCTGATATGCTGATTACCCACTCTCCACGAACAGTCTCAGCTATTGAGAATGCGGGAGAATCGGGATCTGCTACAACCTGTGTCATGCCATAATGGTCTCGCAAGTCGATGAACAATACACCGCCATGGTCACGTACGCGGTGCACCCATCCTGAAAGCCGGATGGTGGTTCCAACATCGCTGGCTCGCAAGCCTTCACAAGTATGAGTGCGATAACGTTCGCTAAGGGTAGCAGTCATGATTTTTCCAGATTTTATGATTGGCCAATCAGCACAAATCAGATGTACAAATTTGCCGCGACAAACACATTTCAAGGGTGTTTTGTCAAGGGATAGACACGGATAGTCGCAGTCTTGGTAAAAATTTGAGCAGACAAGGTCAAACAGTTTGTCTATAGAAGCGCGATGAAAATTATTACCACCACCGAAGAACTTCGCGCTGCCTGTGTTTCCGCAGCTAATTTCCCATATGTTACAGTGGATACCGAGTTTCTTCGTGAAACAACGTTTTGGCCCAAATTATGCCTAATCCAGATGGCTACACCGGATGATGCGTGGATTATTGATGTACTAGCCGATGGATTCGATCTAGCGCCGTTCTTTGAGTTGATGGCAGACGAAGACGTCGTGAAAGTATTTCATGCTGCTCGGCAGGATATAGAGATTATCCATCATCTTGCCGAACTCATCCCCCACCCGGTGTTCGATACACAAGTTGCGGCAATGGTGTGCGGATACGGTGATTCTATTTCCTATGACCAATTGGTGTTTCGTATCAAAGGCGAGCAGATTGATAAATCCTCGCGCTTTACAGACTGGTCGAAGCGTCCATTGAGCGACAAGCAACTTCATTATGCGCTAGCAGATGTTACGCACTTGCGTGACGTATATCAGTCCATAAGTGCCAACCTCGCAGAGCAAGGGCGCAGTGACTGGGTGAGTGAGGAAATGGAAATCCTTACCTCCACAGAGACCTATGACATTCCACCTAAGGATGCTTGGAAGCGACTGAAAATGCGAGTGCGTAAACCACGCGAACTGGCTGTTCTTCAAAAAGTTGCTGAATGGCGCGAAACCATGGCACGGGAAAATAATGTGCCGCGCGGACGCATCATAAAAGACGATGCAATTTATGACATTGCTACACGCGCACCATCGAACATCAAACAATTGGCTGGTCTTAGGTCTTTATCGCGTGGGTTTGATAAAAACCGATATGGCGATGGGCTTTTAGCAGCCGTTGCTGAGGCAAAAGACATTCCGGATGAAGAACTTCCGCAAATGCCCAAGCAACGTAAAATGCCGGAAGGGTGCGGTGCGGCAACTGAAATGTTAAAGGTTCTTCTCAAGCATACGGTTGAGCAACATGGCGTTGCTGCCAAAATTATCGCAACAGTTGATGATCTTGATAAGATTGCCGCCGATGATCATGCCGACGTGGCAGCGCTTAAAGGTTGGCGCAAAAAGATATTTGGCGAGCGTGCCCTACAACTCAAGCATGGCAAAATTGCCCTTGGCTATGACAACCGTAAAGTTCAAGTCATCGAGATATAGACTGTTACGCTCTATTACTGCCGATAACAGTGATCTCCGTTCCTAACTCACGGGCAAGATGATCAAGCCGTTGACGCGGTTTTTCTCCCACCATATCCGTCAATTCATTCGGCACTTCGAAGACCAGAATATCATCTAGCGTCCGTCTAAATCCCAGCCTCGGCAACATGCCCGGTTCTGCTCCAGAGAAAAGATATAATACCCTGAACATAGATGCGAGGATGCGCGCCAATCGATGCGATTGTTCCGAAGCCAGTTTTGCAATCTCCGGCGGCTCTTTCTTTGGTCCCAAACCTTGATAACGGTGGAACGTAACCAGCGCGAGATAAGCCCGCCCCTCGTGGCTAATGGAGTTAAAGCCAGCATTGTTGATGATACCAAGAGTTTGAGCCGCACGAAAATCAGAAGCTGAACGCCATACGATATCCGCCAGATTGCATGCTGCATGTCGCCATCGCTTTTGGCTTTGCGTTTCTTCCAGTTCTAAAAACTCAAATGTTTTATCCGTCCACTCCAGCAATTCACGAGTATGTTGAGGAGACCGCGCACGAAGGATGGAAAGTTCCGCAGTTGCCTCTAATAGCGCATCGCGTTCGCGTGTATCTTCATCCAGCAAATAATAAAGATATCCCTCGCGCAACCCAACGGCTGCATGGGATACTTGTTTGACATCAAAACGTTCAATAATTTCCAACATCACCGCAGCACCAAAAGGCACAAGCGGCTTACGATTATTGGAAATTTCGTCTGAAAATTCAAAATCATCTACAGGCGTTTCAATGACCTTTTTACAGAAAGCTGCATAGTCTTTCGCCTTGACCGTAAACCCGTGTACCACGTCAACAGGATGTCCGGTTTCAAAAAGATATAGCCGCGCAAGGGATCGCCATGTACCACCAATTGCATAAAATATCCGGCTATCACCTGGCCAGTTCATTTCTATGTCGGCAAGAGTTTTTGCTGCGATCTTACGGGCAGCCTTTGGATCATTATCAGTAATTTCCTGAAGACGCAGCGCACCAAGCTTCGATGTTGTGCCTTCACGCAACTCGCTGTCAATCTCTACAAATTCTACAGACCCACCGCCTTGATCACCCGCAATACCTTCCGGCTTGTAAAAGCCCGCATGAATGCCAAGTGCAGCAAATTGAGCTTCTTGTGCGCCTGATAAAATTTCTATCTTTTCACCAAGTATCTGTTCGACTTGTTCGATAAACCACGTGCCGTTTTCTGCATCACGAACGGCAGCAGTTGCCAGCACATGTGTTTCTGAAACGTTGAGTTGGCGACCTAAAATAACAAACCTTCGTATGGCATCTAGTGCACGGTTTGCCGCTTCTTCTAAGGCGCCATCGCGCGCAACACCCTTACCAAGGCCACACAGAACCTTTTCATTGAATAAAACCGAAGGCGCTCTTGTCAGTCCTTCGTACACCACTTGGCGTACAGAGTTTGAACCAATGTCGATGATGGCGATGGGACGACGTTCACCGAGTCGCCCTTGAGCTTTAGTCCTGTCTCTGAGGTTGAGAAGACCGGCTATCGAAAAACCTTTTTGGGGCATCGTTTTTAAGTGCTTCGCCGCGGCCTGAAAGGCTCGGATTGGTCATAAAATAGGTTTGACAATTAAAAGGCTCGCTGTTGGCGTTGACTTGCTGCCGTCTGGAAGAACCATCGGGCAAGATTTCCCAGCTTAATTCGGTATCCTTAAGATTTGCAACCATGATTTGATTGAGAACCTGCTCGCGCACAGTTTCGTTTTCGAGCCTCACCATCGTCTCGACACGGCGATTGAAGTTTCTTGGCATGAAGTCCGCCGAGCCCATGTAGATGATCGCCTCAGGGGATGGCAGTTCATGACCATTGCCAAAACATACGATCCTGCTGTGCTCTAGAAATCTTCCGATGATTGATTTTACACTAATGTTTTCTGACAGACCGACCACTTTTGGACGCAAGCAACAAATGCCACGAATGATCAGATCAATCTCAACACCTTTTTGGCTGGCGCGATAAAACGCATCAATGATTTCAGGGTCAACGAGTGAGTTCATTTTTGCCCAAATTCGCCCGGGTTTTCCTGCTTCCACATGCGCGATCTCATCTTCAATGTGCTGGATCATTTTCTTTCTCAGCGCGAGAGGAGAAATCACAAGTGTTTTCAGTTCTTCTGGTTCTGCATAACCCGTCGTGAAGTTGAAGACTTTTGCGACATCATTTGCGACCACCGGATCACTGGTGAAATACGAGAGGTCTGTATAAATCCGTGCCGTAACCGGATGATAATTACCCGTTCCAATGTGTACGTAATTTCTAATGCTACGTTCTTCACGGCGAACGACAAGGCTAAGTTTGGAATGGGTTTTCCAGCCTAAAAAACCAAACACAACTTGAACACCAGCGCGTTCTAAATCGCGGGCCCAGCGCAGGTTTGCTTCTTCATCAAATCGTGCTTTTAACTCGATGATAGCAACAACAGACTTGCCCGCCTCGGCTGCCTCAATGAGGGCGGCAACAATCGGTGAGTTATTTGATGTGCGATATAGAGTTTGCTTAATTGCTAACACATCAGCATCACGTGCAGCTTGTTTTAGAAACTGCACAACCACATCGAACGATTCATAGGGGTGATGGATGAGAAAATCTTTCTGCCTGATTGCAGCAAAGCTATCACCGTTATTGTCTATCACACGTTCTGGAAAACGCGCCGAGAATGAAGGAAACTTCAGTTCGGAGCGATCCAGATTGGCGATCTCAGTCAGGGTATGTAGCGCAATCATCCCATTAACTTCGAACACCTGCATTCCATCAATGTGCAATTGATCCAATACATATTCTCTCAAGTGGGTTGGCATGGTTGCATCAGTTTCAACTCGAATAACAGTACCTCGCCGCCTGCGCTTCAAAGCAGTTTCGAAGGTCATAACGAGGTCTTCTGCCTCTTCCTCCATCTCAAGATCACTGTCTCGAATTATGCGAAAATTACCGTACCCATTGGTTGTGTAACCCGGAAACAAAGAGCCGATGAAACATTCAATGATTTCTTCAACCCGCACAGAATGGATTGGTTCACTCTTGCCCGATGGCAATTGAACAAACCGGTCCACGCTGGATGGGAGCCGCAGGAATGCAATCATGTTGTGATTGTCGGAACTGCGTTTCAGATCAAAGATCAATGCGTGCCCCAAGTTCGGAACAAATGGGAATGGAGACGCAAGGTCCATTGAAATTGGCGTTAAAACCGGAAACAAATTGGCAAAGAAATACTCTTCAAGCCATTTAAGCTGTATCGCATCAAGGCCCTGTGGCGATGTGATGAATATATTCTCTTCAGCCAGGTCTTCCTGCAATTTCTGCCAATACACTAGCTGATCATGTTGCAGTTGATCCGTCACAATACGAATGGCGGTTAGCTGCTCTTTAGGGGTCATGCCATCATCTGATTTTTTGGTGACGTTCTGATTGATCTGCCCCATTACACCAGCGGCACGGATCATAAAAAACTCATCCAGATTGCTGGCTGAAATCGAGAGAAACCGTACACGCTCCAAAAGTGGATTGCGCGGGTTCCTTACTTCTTCCAGAACACGGCGATTAAACTCCAACCAAGATAGCTCACGATTTTCAAAGCGCGCCGGATCGTTAAACAGATCAACCGTATCGCTATCGCTTGTATCCGCAAGAATTCCAGTTTTAAAAAGGTTTGTGTCTTCACCCATAGCGTATTCAATATCATGACCATGCTTTACAGTAAGTCACGTTCTCTAGTTTTTTCGTTGCGTTGGTTAATCTGAAATTGCGTTTTCAGAAGTTCAAGTTTTTTAAGGCAGCTGCAGCCGTTGCACGCGTAATTAACGATTGCCGCGATAATGCTTCCGCGTCGATTTCATTTACCAGTCTGGCTGCTGATTCAAGCGAACGTTCCATCCGCAAAACGCAATAATCGATAACGTGTTGTTCAACTTGTAATTGGCGATCTGCAAACAGTTTTGCCATAACCTGCTTGATCAACAAATCATCCGGCTCGCTTAATTCAACAAGTTGCGCTGCAAGCAAGCGAGATTTCAAATCAGGCAATTGGATTTGCCATTCTTTTGGCCATGTTCGAGACGTTATCAAGCAATAAGAACCCGCTTCTTTCACGGCGTTTAAGAGATGAAACAATCCCGTCTCGTCTTCAACTTTTTCGGTCATATCTTCGATTAAGATATTGCCCCCATTGCTAACGGATGAAAGCAATTCATCCTTATGCGAAAAGGACGTAGCGTCTGCTTTTATTGCGTCAGCCATCTGTGCCCAAACCGATGCAATATGCGTTTTGCCAGAGCCGACCGGGCCCGCAAGAACCGCAATTGAGCCGGGCCATTTTGGCCAAGCATCGATCATCGCCAGTGCAGTTTCGTTTGCTGGACTGGTGATAATATCATCACGACCGGATGCCGTTTGATGCAGCAATTCTAATGTGAACTGATGGTCGCTCATCCTAGTTGCAACCAACGTGCTTAAAAGTTTTAGGCTGAAGGATCATCATGCCTTGCGCTTACTCTTTGGCTTACCATAATACAATTCACTATTGAGGTATTTCTTCACGCCAAACCGCGCCACAACTCCTACTGCCGCAGCAGCGGGAACAGCAATGAGCATCCCTGTAAATCCAAACAGTGAGCCAAAAGCAAACAAGGCAAACATCAACCATACTGGATGTAAACCAACCTGATTGCCTACGAGTTTTGGTTGAAGAAAATTGCCTTCAATGAATTGCCCGATAAAGAACGTTCCTGCGGCTAATGCAATCGGCAGATATTCCGGCCAGAATTGAACCAGCGAGACACCAACTGCCAAGAAAAACCCGATGATTGATCCTACAAACGGTATGAAAGAAATCAATCCTGCAAACAGGCCGATCATAAGTCCAAAATTTACACCAATTAGCGTAAGACAAGCTGCGTAAAACAAGCCCAGAATAATACAAACGGTTCCCTGTCCGCGTACAAAACCGGCAACCGCAGCATCAATATCCAACATGATGCCACGAATGGTGTCACGATGGTCAAGCGGCAGCCAGCCATCAACCTTTTCTACCATGTTGTCCCAATCAAAAAGCAGATAAAACGCAACAACAGGCGTTACAACCAGCAGTGACAAAATATTGACCAGAGATTTTCCTGAGGCCCAGATCTGCTTCAACACGGTTGCAATCCAACCAGCGCCCTCTTTCATGAGCGTATTAAGATTATCTTGAAGAGATTTTCCATCACCCCCAATTAGGTCGCGTATCCATTGGCTCTCGGTGGAGGCAATCAATGACTGCAAACTGCTCACAAGGTCCGGCAATCGGTCTAGAAAACCCGCAAGCTGATTTGCCAGCACTGGCACTAGCACCATTAAAAACAAAACAAAGAAAACAAGAAAACCAATAAGAATGATAACGGTCGCAACCAACCTGCTTGCGCCGAGACTTTGCAATTTGTCGGCTACAGGGTCTAGAAAATAGGCAAGTGCCATTCCGGCAAGGAAAGGAAGTAGCACATCTGCAAACACCCAGACGAAGGCTAGGAAGCCAATAAACGCAATCATCCAAAAATAGACTTGCTGTCGGACCTTTATGCCCAGATTCTCGTCCATTCTAGTCTCCCTAGTCAATCCTATTTGTGTTAGGTCATTCGCAGATTTTTGTTATTCGTTCAATACAAGGGATATGGGTCATCGTGTCTACATCATCAACTTCCGATAAAAACGGCTTAAGCTATGCTGACGCAGGCGTTGATATTGATGCGGGCAATGCGCTTGTGGAAGCGATCAAGCCAGCAGTAAAATCTACCGCGCGCAAAGGTTCAAATCCGGACATAGGCGGCTTTGGAGGATTGTTTGATCTGGCAGCTACCGGATTTAAGGACCCGGTGCTTGTGGCCGCCAATGACGGCGTTGGTACTAAGCTCAAAATTGCTATTGATGCAGGCATTCACGATACGGTTGGCATCGATCTGGTTGCTATGTGCGTCAACGACTTGATCGTACAAGGTGCAGAGCCTTTGTTCTTTCTGGATTACCTTGCGACAGGAAAACTGGAACTCGACAGTGCTACAAAGATTATCGAAGGCATTGCACAAGGATGTAAGCAGGCAGGCGCTGCGTTGATTGGCGGCGAAACCGCAGAAATGCCTGGCATGTATTCAGGCGATGATTACGATTTGGCGGGCTTTAGTGTTGGTGCTGTTGAGCGCCAAGGCATTTTACCCCGCATGAATGTGATTAAAGAGGGCGATGTATTGCTTGGGCTGGCATCATCTGGCGTCCACTCTAACGGGTTTTCTCTTGTCAGACGTATCGTAGAGAAGGAAGGCCTGAACTGGTCTGCACCTGCACCCTTCTCACCTAGCCAAACTTTGGGAGAGGCGTTTCTTGAACCAACGAAGATTTACGTCAAACCTCTGATGAAAGCGATCCGTCAAACGGGTGCAATCAACGCGCTTGCTCATATTACAGGAGGCGGCTTTACCGAAAACATCCCTCGCGTATTACCGGATGAACTTGGTGTTGAAATTGATCTATCCGCGCTCGCTCCCTTGCCTGTATTTGGTTGGCTTTCAAAAGCGGGAGGCGTCGCTGAAGCTGAAATGCTGCGCACCTTTAACTGCGGCGTCGGCATGGTGTTGGTGGTCAATGAAGCGGCAGTTGAAGAAGTATCCTCCCTTTTGTCTGATGAAGGTGAGAACGTCTCTTTGCTAGGGCATGTTATCAAGCGAGATGGTGAAGCTGTTGTCTATAATGGCTCTGTGAATTGGCGATGAATAGACGCAAACGTCTGGCAGTTTTGATATCAGGGCGTGGCTCCAACATGGAGGCCATTCTCACAGCCACGCAAGACCCAAATTTCCCTGCGGAAATTGCCATGGTACTTTCAGACAATGAAGATGCAAAAGGCCTTGAGACTGCCCTTGCGCACGATATTCCCGCCTATGCCTTTCCACGCAGTGAGTTTGATAACAAGGGCGATCACGAAACGGCAATTGTTGAGGCAATTGAAGCAGAGGAAATCGATTTAATCTGTTTGGCGGGTTATATGCGGTTATTGTCTGAACATTTCACCAGCAGTTTTGAAAACCGCCTGATCAATATCCACCCCAGCCTTCTGCCTAAATATAAGGGGCTGAACACGCATCAGCGCGCTCTAGATGCGGGCGATAAAGAACATGGCTGCACTGTTCATTATGTGAATGGAGAGATGGATGGCGGAAAAATCATAGCGCAATCAAGCATCAAGATTTTGCCAACAGATACTGCCGATACTTTAGCGGCGCGTGTCTTAGTTGAAGAACACAAGCTTTATCCAAAGGTAATTGAAGATTTGTGTTCAACTTAAACACTTAAAAATGGCAGGGGCAGAGAGACTCGAACTCACGACCTACGGTTTTGGAGACCGTCGCTCTACCAACTGAGCTATACCCCTACAGGGTCCATTACGGACACGACTTACTACGGCGAGTAAACGGTAATTTCAAGCGGAAAGTGAATTATAGGTATAGCAATTTAATGCGTATCGACGATTGCTATTACTGAACACTAAGCTTGGCCGCATCATCGCGATGCCGACTGATGGCCGCGTTCACCTCTGCTCCTAACAAGATCAGCGTCGATATACCGTATAGATAAACAATGGCAATCATAACGCCGGATAGACCTGCATAAATGGTCACGTAGTCAGCGAAGTTCGTGAGATAAATGGCAAATAGTTTTGAGCCAATCAGGATGCCTATAATCGTGACTGAAATTCCCCAAAACAGGCTACTGCCCTTAAAACTTCCATCGGGCAAGAAATAGTGAAACGCAAACAGTGCCAATCCAAGCAATATGATCGCAAGTCCGTATTGAATCGCACCTGCCATAAACGAGAATTGCAATAACCAATCGAAACGAGTGATCAGGAATTGCCATGCGACGGGGGTCGCGACTAAAATCAATGCTGCTAAAATCAAAGCTATGGCACCAATGGTTACAAATGCGCTGCCCTGTAAGCGACGAACGAAGAAATTTCGACTTTCCTCAAACTGATACGCCCGATTTAACCCATCGCGAGCGCTCTCAATGCCATTCGTTGCCAATATCAGTGCGATCACATTTCCGATTGTAAACAGTTCGCCGCGTGCTTGTGTCAGGACAATCTTGATTTGATCTGCAATCGGCCCTGCACTCCCCGCCGGCCAATGATCAAAGAGAAGTATCAAGATTTCCTCCAAAAGTTTTGGATCGCCCCAGAGATCAGCAAAGCTTGCAAGAAGGATCATAAATGGAAACAAAGATAACAATAAAGAAAGAGCGATATTGCCCGCATTGGCGAGGCCACCATCGCTGATCAGCCGCATCACTGAGTCCCATAATACCGTCATACCTATTTTGATCATTCGCATAGTGTGCGCAAAGCCTAGGGTTAAAAAATGATACGAATCAGACGATTAGAAATAATGTTGTACCACCATTTAGCGGGAATTATTTCAGAATAGGACATGGCTTACTCTAGGTAAAATCTAACCTAATACGCAGTTAAACTATGATTACGCCCGCGCACGTTAACCTTTCGTTAACTTTTGGAACCAACGGTCGCCCATACATTGTCAAAAATATATTTTTTGACGCAATGAAAGTTTAAGTCCGTGACTGTTACTCCTGTTTGTTTTGCAAAAACATCCATTGATCCAAAGAACATTGAGGCATTCGCTGAGGTAATTGCATTACCGGCCTTTGTAATCAGCGTTGGCGCGGATAAAGAGCTAAGATTTCAGCTTCTTAATCATGCCCATGTTGCAACCGTAGGCATTCCCTCTGACAGTTTAAAAGGGAAAACACCTCATGAGGCACTACCGGAACGGATAGCAGATACAGTTTTGATGAATTATCAAACATGTGTCGATACAAAAGCCCATCATATTTATGAAGAAGTACTCAACTTGAACGGTTCAGAAACATGGTGGCGCACATCACTTTCTCCCGTGTTTGGGGATGATGAGGAAGTAACAGCCATTCTTGGCATTGCCACCGACATTACAGCTGAAAAAGCTAAGGAACTTGAGGCAGTTCGCGCATATAGCGACCTTAAAGAAGTAAACCAAGAGATTTCACTGTTTACTTCCATGACTGCGCATGATGTTCGAGGTCCGCTTCGTAGAATCCGTTCCTTGATCGAGTTTGTCCTGGAAGATTTCAAAGATCTTGGCGACAATAAAACCACCATGCTTAATCAGGCGGTAGAAATTGGAAAAAACGCTGATTACTATGTTGAAAACACACTCAGTTATGCGCGTGCATTGGGAACAGAGCCCACCAAGCCGGAAACATTTGATCTGGAAAGCTCGCTTCACGATTTGTTGGCCCTAATCGACCCCAATCGGGAACTTTCAATCGAACTGAATGCACCCAAGCAAATCTCCTGCGAGAGCATGGCATTGCAAGTTATCATACGAAACCTGCTTGAAAACTCCTGCCGCCACAACGCCAAACATATTGCAATTACGGCCAAACAATCTACTGACGCTATAGGCTTTTTGAAGTTTACTATCGCCGATGATGGTGAAGGCTTTGAAGGGGGCGAGAACGAATTCCAATCCTTTATCCAGAAGCGCCAGTCGCGTGCAGAAAACAGAGGGTTTGGTCTATCCGCGATTTCACATTTGGTGGATACAAGAAATGGCACTGTAAAACTGGAAGAGCCCAAGTTTGAAACCGGAGCTACCATCTCGTTTACATTCCCTGCAAAGCTTGTGCCCTCTTGCCAAACTAGTGCTAAACAGTCATTGGACCTATTGCGCAAGTCTGCATAGAAATACCTCA